>PMIP01000038.1 GCA_003158295.1 Chloroflexota bacterium
CCTGCACCGGTGACGCCTGCACCGACCCTGCCGCCCCTGCCGACGCCCTTGATCGGGTGCGCAACTGCCAACGGCCAATGGATCTGCACCTGGAACAACCAGTCAGCTATGCCAGGAGCGACCCCTACGTGGTTCGAGAATGCCGTGAACGTGGGCCAGACGTTCAGCCCGCTTGATGCCACAGGTGGCCCATATTCGGCCTATGTGGTGGTCTCGCAGACAGGCTATCGGTCCACGCAGTCGGCGGTTGCCACCGGCCCGTAGACGGGCGTCGACAGGTCCGCCGCGGGCGGACGTCTCCCGGCTGGCCGGGGGTCCTCCTGTTGCGCCGAAGCGTCGTCGCGGTCGCTCCTGAGATGGTCCGCAGCGTCGATGCCGCGCCCGCGCTTCAGCCGTTCGGGCCGTAGATCGTCAGGCAGACCCTGATCGCGCAGCGGCTCTCAAGGGAGTGGTACCCCGCCGGCAGGAGTGGGGGAGTGGCATCCGGATCGGCGACCCAGAAGACGCGGCCGGCGTTCGCGGTCACGTCCCCGGGCACGGCGTGGATGACGGCCCCCGGCGGGTAGGCCGCCGTCCCGTCGAACCAGGGCGGGTCGTCCGCGACAAGGACGTGGAGCCGGCTCTGCGTCCGCGGCCCGGCCTCGTCCAGCAGGACCAGGTAGTGGCTGGTCGACGCATCCACCAGATCGTGGTCGCTCACGCGAGAATCCAGCTCCGGGATCAACGATGAGGTCTCCGGGTGGGTAATGGCCACGCTCAGGGCCAGGGTCGGCACCGCCAGGGCGACGACCAGCGCCGCCGCCATCCGGCTGGGCAGGGCGGCCAGCCCCACGCCCGCCAGGGCGAAGAGAGGCAGCCACATGACTGCGGCGTAGCGTGCCTCCAGCAGCGGCCTCCAGATGCTCGCAACGGCCAGAATCAGGACACCGCCGCTCGCCAGCAGGCAGAAGACGGCGGCTCGACGCGATTCCGGCGGCAGGCGTCGCCACGCCACGGCGGCCGCGGCCAGGGCCGCGCAACCCGCCGCGACGGCCACGCACTGCAGGGCTATCAACCCCGGCCCGAACGGCAGCCCCGAATCCACGGGCGGACCCGTGAAGAGCTGCCCAAGCGTCCCGCCGACCGTGGTGGGGCTCAGGGGCGGAACCCAGAAGCCCCCGCCCGCGTGCTCGAACTGGGCCCGGGCGTACAGAAGCCACGGTGCCAGGGTTAGAACCGCAACGGCCGTGGCGAGGATGGCGGCGGCCGCGATCCGACGTGACGGCCTGAGCCAGATCCCGGCCAGCACGATCCCGGCCAGGGCCACGATCGCAAAGTATTCCGTCCAGGCGGCGGCCGCGGCGACGACGGCATAGGCCGCCCACCGGCCCGGGGTTGGGTCATCGGCCGCGCGCCAGAGGAGGAGCGTCGCGGCCACGGTCAAAGCCCCGGCAAGGCCGTACATCCTGGCGAATTCCGAGAGCATCACGCTCGTGGGCAGGGCGGCCACGAAGACCGCGGCCCAGAGCCCGGCGGCCTCTCCGGAGATGCGACGGGCGAGCGCGGCGACGAGCGGGATCAACGCGATCCCGGCCAGGGCGGGGACGAGCCGCAGGGCCCACGGAGAGGCGTCGAGGTGCGCCGGCAGCCACGCCAGCAGGTAGAAGAGCGGCGGCGCGCTGTCGCGGCCGATCATGTCGAGAATCCGGTCCAGGGGGTTGTGCAGGACCACCGCAGTGAAGTCTTCGTCGTAGCCGAGCGGTTGGCGGGCGATGATGGCGAACCGAAGGAAGGCGCCGCCGGCCGTGATCAGGGCCAGGGCCCGGCCGTAGCCCAGGCCGTTCCGGAGGCCGGCAGGCCGGTCGTTCACGGCGAAACTGCCCAGACGGCGGGCTCGCCTGCCGGGTCCCAGGCAACGGGCTCGGCCCGGCCGGCGGCGGCCGGGCCCAGGGCGTCGACCAGGTCCTTCCGGTTCAATGCCGACACGGTCGAATAGAGACCCGGGTTCTCGATCCTGGTGCCGGGTGAAAAGAACGCCGGTTGATCGTGGTAGTAGACGAACGCGATGTCCGTGGCCGAGAAATCGTCGATGATCACGGCCGATCCGGGATGGTCGTTGGCGTACCGGCCCATCGCGGCGGTCTGGAAGCTGAACGTTTCGTAGCGGTCCGCGACCGAGCGCGACAGGTAGGCCGCTCCGCTCCACGCGGTGACCGCGGCGAGCCCGATCGCCACGGCCCAAACCGCGACTCTGCCGGCGTGGACCCCCCAATGTCTGCGGCTCCATTCGACCAGCTCGGCCGCGCCGAGCCCGAGCGTCACCCCCAGGGGCGCAGCCAGGCCGAGCACTCGCAGGAAGTGCGGGGAGTAGCCCTCGGTAGCCACGAGCGGCGGCAACATGAAGACCGGCAGGCTGAGCAGGATCAGGGCGTGGCCGGCATCGCTGCGCCTCCGCCACAGCCGAGCGAGGCCGAAGGCCGCCACGACCGCAAGCGGCAGCGGCAGGAGGGGCAGGGCCGCAATGTCGTGGCGCCCGTTCTGGTCGCCCAAGAATCCGAACATGCCGAGCGTGCGGACGAAGTGCACGACCGGGCTGCTGTCGGCCACGACGGCGGGGTTGAAGGCGCTCACCGCAGTCGCCCGGCCGAAGTAGTTGGTCGGGTCCGTTACCGCGACCGCGATCATCGGCGCCCCCACTATCAGGAACGCGGCCGCGAACGGGAGAACTCCCGCGCGCAACTCCTCGTACCGGGGCCGATCGACGCGGCGCAGCCACAGCACCCAGACGATGACCAGCACCGGCAGCAGCTTGAGGGGCTGGTACGTGTACAGGGCCGCCAGCGCCGTGGCCGCCCCGGCCAGCGCGGCCGTTCCGCGGCCCGGGCGGCCGGCCCAGCGCAACAGGGCGATGAGGGCCAGGGCGCCGAAGAGCGGCACGATTGTGTTGCGCATCCCGTCGCGGCTGATGCACACGAGCCACAGAGAGCCGGCCGCCCAGGCCGCGGCCACGAGTCCCGTCCACGTGCCGAAGCGACGGCCCAGCATCCCGACGGCCACCACGCCGGCGACGCCGAACGCGGCCGCGGTGCCCCGCAGGACGAGTGCCGTCTCCCCGAACAGGTGGAAAGCGCCGGCCACGAAGTAGGCGAAGAGGGCCTCGCGCCCACCGTCGTCCTGGAACCACACCAGCCAATCGGGGTGGAAGCCCGGCTGGTGCAGCATCTTGAGGGCATCCAGGCCTTCGGAGGATTCGTCGCCGTACAGTCCTGCGCCCGGGTTGGCGGCCAGATCGTAGAAACGGAGGAAGATCGCGGCCGCGACGATCACGACCGCGGCCAGGATCGCCGCAAGCGCCATGAACCGGATATTCGCCAGTGGCGGCCCCCCGGCCGTCTCCGCCGGATCGGCGTCAGGTTGAGCTTGATTCACCGCGCCGCGTCGGCGAGACGGTGGAGCATGCGTTCCGTCTGCAGCGTTTCGCCGCCCTCGTGGCCGTTGAACGGGTAGACCTCGATCGACTTCGGACCGGCGTAGTGGTTGTACGCGGCGAAGACCGTGGACGGTGGCGTGATCTGGTCCATCAAGCCCACGGAGAAGAGGGCCGGTGCCTTGGCGCGAGCGGCGAAGTTGAGCCCGTCGAAGTAGGCGAGAGTGGCGAAGATTCTGTCCACCTGTTCGCGGTGGATCCTGGCGAACCGCACGATCTCGTGGTATGGGTCGCTGTCGGTGATCTCAATGGCCCGGCGCCAATGGCACATGAACGGCACCTCGGGCATGGCCAGAAGGATGTCCGGAACGAGGCCGGCGACGGCCAGCGCCATACCGCCGCCCTGACTGCCTCCCGTCACCACCACGCGCGCAGGATCGACCAGGGGATGAGCTCGGGCCGCCTCGACAGCCCGGACGGCGTCGCACGTCAGGCGGCGGTAGTAGTAGGTCTCCGGGTCGAGGATGCCGCGCGTCATGAAACCGGGATGCTGGCCTGTCACATCGGCGGTCGCGATGTCCGGCGTGTCGCCGGAGCGCCAGGTGCTGCCCTGACCGCGTGTATCCATCACCAGAGTGGCGAAGCCGGCGCTCGGAAACGTCAGCCAGTCGATCGGCCGGCCGCGGCCACCGCCGTAGCCGATGTACTGGACCACGCATGGCAGCCGCCCATCCCGGGCGAACGGCGAGGCGGCCACGTCACGAGGGGCCAGGAACCAGCCCTTGATCGGCTGGCCTGCGAAGCCGGCGAAGGTGACGTCCCAGACGTCGATCGATATCAGGCCGGCGTCGACCGGCTCGAACTTCGGCTCGAGCGGATGCTTGCGCGCTTCGCCGAGAGTGCCGGCCCAGAAGGCGTCGAAGTCGGCGGGCTCCTCGCGCGCGGGCTTGTAGACCCGCAACTCGGTCAGAGGCAGATCGAATAGCACTCCCCGGTCCTCCTGCTTGCCTTGGCGACGGACCTATCGTACGGTCCGAAGCGGTCCCTCGCTACTGGACCCGGGAGTCGTGGCCCTTCCAGAACGGCTCGCGCAGCTCGGCCTTCAGGACCTTGCCGGTGCCGCCCCGGGGGAGAGCGTCGCGGAAATGAATGTCGCGCGGGACCTTGAAGCGAGCCAGTCGCGCCTTGCAGTGGTCGCGCAGCTCCTTGGGAGTGGCGGTAGCTCCCTCCTTGAGAACCACAATCGCCACGGGCGCCTCGCCCAGGGTCTTGTCCGGCGCCGAGACGACCGCGCATTCGAGGACGGCGGGATGGGACAGGATGGCGTTCTCCACCTCGACCGAGGAGATGTTCTCGCCGCCCCTGATGATGATGTCCTTGGAGCGGTCCTTGATCAGGACGTAGCCTTCCTCGTCGAGAGTGGCCATGTCGCCGGTGTGGAACCAGCCGTCGCGGATGGTCGCGGCCGTTGCCTCCGGGTCGCGGTAGTAGCTCTCCATCACCACGTTCGACCGGACCACGATCTCGCCGATCTGTTCACCGTCCGCTCGGACGTCGGTGCCATCCTGGTGGACGACCCGCAGGCGCACGCCGGGAAGAGGCCAGCCGGTCATCGCCTGGCGTTCCTGGCGGCGCTCCGGCGGCTCGGCCTCGGTCAGGAAGCGACGCGGCAGAGCGACCGTCAGGATCGGCGCGGTCTCGGACAGCCCGTAGCCGACGACCGTCTGCACTCCGAGCGCCTCCTCGAGGCCGCGGATCAGCGTGGGTGAGGACGGCGCCCCGCCGATGATCAGCTGGTGCAGGCTCGAGAGGTCGTGCTTGGACAGCTCCGAGTGGTGCAGGACGGCGCTGAAGATAGCCGGCACGGCCAGGATGCGTGTCACCTTGTTTCGCTCCACGGACTGGATCAGGGCCAGTGGCTCGAACTTGCGGAGCATCACGTGCTGGCCGCCGACCATGGTCAGGAAGTGCGGCGTGCCCCAACCGTTGACATGGAAGAGCGGCACCACGTGGAGGACGACGTCGTCCTCGCGGAAGCCCAGGCCGATCTCCGCGTACATGGCGTGGAGGTACAGCTCGCGGTGGGTCATGGCCACGCCCTTGGGGAAGCCGGTCGTGCCGCTCGTGTAGAAGAGTTCGGCCATGGCGTTCTCGTCGATCTCGGGCGTAAGGGGATCACGCGAGCCGCCGGCCAGGAGAGCCTCGTACTCGTCGGCCGCGATCCCGTCCGGCGCCCCCTCCATGATCACGAAGCGCGGCTTCACGGGCAGGTCGGCGACGAAAGCTTCGACGAGCGGCTTGAAGTCCTTGTGGAAGAAGACGACCTTCGAGCCGGCATGGCCCAGGATGTAGGCGATCTCCTTGGGCGTCAGCCGGATGTTGATCGGGTTCAGAACGGCGCCGGCCTCGAGCACGCCGTAGTAGGCCTCGAGCAGCTGATGCGTGTTGTAGGTGATGAAGCTGACGCGGTCACCGGCCTCGACGCCGAGCTCCACCAGCGCGTTCGCCAATCGATGGGTTCGCTCGCCGAACTGGCGGTAGGTGAAGCGCCGGTCCCCGTCGACGACTCCTACCCTGTCGCCGAAGTAAGTCTCCGCCCTGTCGCGGAACTCGAGCACCGAGAGGGGTACGAACACCGGAGACCTCCAGGCAAATCAGTCCGCGGGTGACGCCGCCAGCGACGCCGGACGCCGCAGTGACCCGGGACAAGATACGCGGCTCCGACCACGCCAGCGAAGCGAGTTTGCAGGCCGGCTGGAAGTCGAGATCAGCCGGGTGCGACTACCGACCTGGTCGCGGCGAATCGGGTCGCCGCCTGAACGAAGTCGACCCACAAGCCGGCAAACTCTTCAGGCGTCGACTCGGTCCGCTCCGGGTGGCATTGCACCCCGACCAGCCAGCGGCTCCCCAATCCCTCGAGGCCCTCCACGAGCCGGCCGGCCTCGCTGTTGGACCAGGCCACGGGGCGCAGGCCGGCGGCGAGAGCGTCGTGGCGCACGGCCTGATGGTGGTAGGTGTTCACTTCGAGCTCGAGCATGCTGTCGTCCGGATCCCCGCCAGCCACACCATCGGGCGAAGCGGCGGCGATGGCTCGGCCGAGCTTGCTGCGGGGCTCGATCTCGAGGTAGTGAGTGTGAGCCGGTCCGTGGCCGTAGGGTGGACCCGCGTGGTCCGGCACATCCTGGACCAGCTTCCCGCCCGAGAAGACGTTGATCGCTTGCAGCCCGCGACAGATGCCGAGCACGGGCACGGACCGCTCCTGCGCCACTCGCCATGCCGCGAGCTCCATTTGGTCCCGAGCCGGGTCGAGGCCTGCGGCTCCGGCCGGCTTCTCGCCGTACAGGGCGGGATCCATGTCCGGGCCGCCGGTCAGAAGCAGCCCCGCCATCTGGGCCAGCAGCCGGTCGCGCTCCGCGACCGGTGTCGCGGCGCTGATCACCACGGGATTGCCGCCGTGGCTGCGGATCGCGTCGACGTACAGCTGGTTCTTGCGCAGGGTCAGGGCCGGCTCGGACGAACCGGCCGCGTATGCCCCCGTGACCACGATGAGCGGAGCCGCGGTGGCCGGTCGAGCTGCCATGCCGCGCAGCATAGCGCCTATCCGGCCGTCGACTCGCTCGGGTGCCTGATCGCGCGACGGACGAGTCGTGGCACGCCATCGCGGGCTAGATGATCGCGCCGCGCCGCGGCGTGGGATCCGCCGGGGGTCTCGTGGCGGAAGGAGAGGCAGGGCCGCTTGGGGGGAAAGCGGCCCTGCCATGTGCGGAGGTCAGGCCGACTCGGCCCGCCTCTCCGTTGAGAGTTGCCAGTCTGTTGCGCGACGCCGGCGGACGACGTTGCCGCCCACCACCGGCTCGCCGGCCTCCAGACGGAAGTGGGCGACGAGCTGGTCCAGGCTGCGGGCCATCTCGGCCAGCGATGCGGCCGAAGCGACGACCTCCTGGGCTTGCCCGGCCATCTGCTCGGTGGTGGCGGACACCTCTTCTGCCGAGGCGGAGTTCTCTTCACTTATGGCGGCGATGGATTCGACCGAACGACTGACGGTGCTCGCCGCCGCGCCCATTTGCGCCGCCGACTCGTTCGTGTCGGCGGCGATCTCGGCGATGCCGTCCGTCGCTCGCACCACTTCAGAGGATAGACCACGAATCTCGACGACGGCTGCCAGGATGTCCTCCAGGACCGTCTTTCGGGCCGCCGCGGCGCCCTTGATCTCCAGGAAGGCTCCCGCCGCCTGTTCGGCTAGCTCAGCCCCCGTCTCCACCTCGCCGGCTCCGGCTCGCATGGCATCCACGGCCGCCTTGGTCCCGCGCTGGACGTCGCCGATGAGGGAGGCGATCTCCTTGGTGGCCCGAGACGAACGTTCCGCGAGCTTGCGGATCTCGTCCGCGACGACGGCAAAGCCTTTGCCCTGTTCGCCCGCCCGTGCCGCCTCGATGGCCGCGTTCAACGCCAGCAGGTTGGTCTGGTCGGCGATATCGTCGATCGTCTCCACGATAGCTCCGATCTGGTCGGACTTGAGCCCGAGCTCGATCACCTTGACCGCCGTGGCATCGACCGATGACTTGATCCTGCCCATCCCTCCCGCGGTCTCGTCGACAGCCCTGGCGCCGGCGGCCAGAGCCGCATCGACGCGTTCGTTGAGCGGGGCGATCGTCTCGGAGTCGTTCATTGCCCGGCCGATCGCCTGGGTCGTTGAATACAGAGCCGCGGAGGCTTCCTGGACACGCGTTCTGGTGCTGGCGGCGCCCTCGCCGACCCTCTCTATGATCTGCGACAGCTCCTGGCTGGCGCTGCTCGTCTCGGATGCGGCGTGGGCCTGGTCGCTGGCTCCCGAGGCGATCTGGCTGATGGTCTGGGCCGCCTGCGCGGAGGCCTGGCCGGACTGGGTCGCCGCGGAGTTCAGCTGGCTCGAGGACCGAGACAATGCCTCGGCGGCGGCCTTGACCTGGCCCAACGCGCCGGCAAGAGATTTCCGGGCCACCTCGTAGCCATCGACCGTTGCCCTGAGCTTGGCCAGCATCCTGTTGGTGACCGCTGCCGCCTGGCCGATCTCGTCGCTGCCGTATCCCGTGATCGGTTCTGTCCCCGAGCGTGCCTCGACCGATAGGTCGTTGCGGGAGAGCGCTCCCAGTCCCTCCTCCAGAGCCGTGGCGCAGTTGTCGGTCATCGAGGTCAGCGTCTCCTGGACGGACTTGATGCCCCGTCCGATCGAGCGCGCGACTATGTACGAGAAGAGGCACCCGATCAGGACGGCAAACACGAAGACCGCCAGCAACAGAAGCCGCCCCTGCTCGAAGGTGGATTGCGCCGCGCCGTTGATGCGGGTGGCGTCGGCCAGGGCGGAAGCTTCCAGCCTGTCCAGCGGAGCGGTGACGTGGCTCAGGAGCGTCGCCGTCGCCGGGACCTCGCCTACGAAGGCCGTGTTGCCGCTCCGTGCATCGGCGCGCGCCTGTTCGAATGCCGTCTCGTACCTGGATTGCGCCAGCGTGAAAGCCGCCAGATCCGCCTGCGTCCCGTTGTCGAGGACGAGCTTCCTGTAGGTCGCCAGGGCGTCCGCGATCTCCCTGTCGTCTGCCGCGATCTCAGCGTCGATCTGCGACTGGGCCACCGGCTGTCCCGCGAGCAGGACGCTGTAGTTGAGCAACCCCTGCTTCTCCGCCAGCGCCGCGTCGATCACGCCAAGTTTCTGGACCGCCACTGTGCCCCGGTCGTAGGACTGATGAGCCCCGTCGGTCACCGTGCTGAGGTCGGCGATCGCGATGGCGGTGATGGCGAAAGCCGCGACCAGCAGAACGAGCGAGGTGGCGAGGAGCTTCGTTCGAATGGTGACGGTCATTGATCGCGTTCCGCAGCGGCCGGGAGCCGTGCGCCGCGTTCGGGTCGCACGGAAGCGAAGTCCGGCGGATTCGCCTCACTCTGGTAGTCGGCAGGGATGGGTCGGACTGTGAACCCAGATCGGCAAGGCGTTTCATCGGTTCGAGGGCTGCGCTCGCGAGGCGGGCGCCAGGCGAGCTTGTCAGCGCTTCTCGTAGATGAAGAAGTCCGCGAAGGATCCCTCGCGGTCGTCTCCCTTGTGCGGGTACCTGTTGGGGATGTGCTCGATGAGCGTCCACGCCGGAGCCTGCAGCCTCACCCACTTGCTGAACTCGCGCTGCCTGATGTAGGCGCCGCTGTAGTCGGTATCGGCATCTGGGGCGGCGTTCGCGTCCGTGTCGCTCGAATAGACGATCACATAGCGACTCGAGGCGGCGAAAAGCTTGCGCATGTAGTCGTCGAAGACGTCGTCCTCAACGAGGTGATAGATGACGTCGAGGGAGAGCGTCAGCTCCGCCCCCTCGCCTCGATAGTCGCTCATCAGGGCGAAGGTTTTGCTTGGGTCGGAGGCGAATAGCTGCCTACATCTGGCAACAACCGTCTCGCTGACGTCCAGGCCGAGGTACCTGGGGTAGCTGGCGAGGGCCAGCTGGCTGCCGTCGCCGCAGCCGAACTCGATAACCGAGCGAACGTCATGTTGGGTAACAAAGGCGTTGAGCACTTCCGCCTTGAAGGCTGCCAGCTGGGCGTGGGAGCCGGTGCCGGAGTCGCCTCCGGAGGCATACCGGGCCTCCCAGTACTCCTTCGATCCCGGAAACGGCCCCGACCTGGGGGCGCTGTGGCCGGGGAGCCGCCGGTAGGCTCTCAGGATCAGCGGTCCGACGATTGGGATCCTCTTGATCAGTCTCTTCATGTTCGCGGACTCTCCAGAGTGGATGTAAGTGCGGGATGCCGGCCCGGCCTCAGTGGACCGCCGTTCCCAGGAGCGACCCGATGCCGAAAGTCACGGCCGCCGCCAGGCCGCCGAGCGCCGCCTGTCGGATGCCGGTGAAAAGCGGGTGGCGGTGGGTAAGCCGGCTGACCGCGAGGCCGATGGCAAACAGCGCCAACCCCGAGGCAGAGATGCTGACGACGAAGGCCGCGGTTCCCCCGAGCAGCAGGAACGGCAACAGCGGCACGAAAGCGCCGACCGCGAACGCGGAAAGAGATCCAAGCCCCGCGGCCACCGGCGAGCCCATCGTCTGGGCCGAAAGGCCGATTTCCTCACGCACGAAGGTGTCGACGGCGCGCTCGGGGTCCCGCATGATCCAGTCAACGATCAGGTCCGCCTCGGCGCTCGAGAGGCCCTTGGTCTGGTAGATCTCCATCAGGATGCCGCGTTCCTCGTCAGGAGTGTGGCGGAGCTGGTGCCGCTGCAGCTCGATCTGGTAGTCGAGCAGCTCATGCTGCGACCGAACGGAGACGTACTCGCCCACGGCCATCGAGAAGCCGCCGGCCAGGAGCCCGGCGACTCCCGCGATCACGATCGCATGGGGGTCCTCGCCGGCTGCGCCGGCCACGCCCATGATCAGCGACAGGTTACAGACGAGGCCGTCTGTCGCGCCGAAGACGACCGGCCGCACCACGCTTGCGCCCCGGGTCTCGTGGGGGCTCGCCGGAGGCTCGATCAGCGCGCCGAGGCGGTTCACTATCGCGGTCATACGGGAGTCGGTCGGTGCCATGGTCCCTCGGGGTTGCCTGTGGCTACCTCGCGGGTGAGCTCGGACCGGTCAACCGCGGGGGAACCATTCTGAGCGATCGGCCGGGCCTTCGCCTAGCTCGCCGGTGGTGCGGCGCTCCCGGGCGCCGGCGGGGCGGCGCGTTCGGCCCGAGGTGGGGCGGCGCGTTCGGGCGCCGGCGCGTTCGGCCCGAGGTGGGGCGGCGCGTTCGGCCCGAGGCGGGGCAGTCCTCCCGGCCGAAGGGGGCCCCATCGGGCGCGGCCACGGTCCGTCCGTCCCGGCGAGTGGATGGAGACGGCCGGCCGGGAATCGCCTGGCCGCGACCACCGCGAGCCAGCCGCCCCCGAAGAGAAGCCACATGTTGGGGCCGAAGGCGCCGGCTCCGAGGACCAGCCACACGGCGGTGCCGCTTTCCAGCATCAGCACGGCCGGCAGAGCGAACACGAAGCCGTGCGGCCACAGGGCGGGAGATGCGAACAGCGAAGCCAGGCCAAGAGCGGCGAGCCCGCGCCGACCCCGGAACGCGAGGGCGACGACCGTGAGCGCTCCACACGCGGCCACATACGCGGGCGCGGAGAGCTCCTTTGCGTACGAGTAGCCGTAGAGCGCGTCAACAAAGGCTTGCGACGAGGCGCGGTAGCCCAGCCCGGCCCACCAGGCCCGCCAGGCGTCGACTCCGACCGCGGGCAGTGTCACGAGCACGATCGCGGAGACGGCCGCTACTCCGGCCAGCAGCCCTCGCCAGCGACGCTGGCGCAGCAGCCACAGGACCGGGATCCCGCTCTGGACCTTGAAGATCCCATCCACGACCAGCCATCCTCCCCTCCGGACCGCGGCAACGAACAGGAGGAAGGTCAGGCCGGCGACGTTGCCCGATTCGAGGCCGATCATCACCGGCGGGAAGGCAAGGAGGAGCAGGCTCAGGCTCGGCGGGAGTCCAAGGATCCGAAATGCCCGATACCAGCAGGCAATCTGGAACGCGATCCAGGTTGCGGCAACCGTTGCAACCGGCAACTGCGACAGCAGGGCGAAGAACGGCAGCAACGGCGGCGGATAGAGGAAGAAGTCGGCTCGGGCGGTCGAGGGCCAGGTGGTCAAGACCGAGGTCACGTATGCCTGCCCGCCGTTCATCCAGCGTTCGGCCGCGCCGAGATAGACGTTCAGGTCGTAGAGGTGGCTGGGCGGCTGCCAGAGCAGGATGTCGTACAGGACCCAGACGACCACGATCTGGGCCACGAGCGCCAGCTGAATGGTCGTCAGGCGGCAAAGGGCGAAGGGACGGCCGGCGGCCGAGGTCCGGACGGCGCCGGCGATCGGAGCGGTCTTGGCGGGCGCGCCGGCCGTCGTGGTGGCGGTCGTCGCGCGGCTCGTCCAGCCGATGACTCGCAGAACGAGTACAACCCCCGGCGTGGCGATGAGCCACGCCAGCCAGAACGGCACTCCGGCCACGTCCCGCCCGAGCTGTGGAACGGCATACCCAACCACAAGGACCATGGACGCCGGGACGGCCAGATTCAGCCCGCGCGGCCGTGCCCATCGAAGGCTCGCGAGGTCCGCAAGCCAGCCGCGCCCAGCGGTAACGTACGAGAGAAGCCCCTGCACCACGGCGATATTCTAGGCGGCCGGGAACGGGGTTCCGCTGCGACGCGGTGGGCGGCGCCGGCGCCGGCCGGACTTCCGCGGGACGGGGTCCCGCGGTGCCGAATACGGCGGACGCCACCAGGGCCCGGCCCGCAGCCGCTGCGCTCGGACGCCCGTCCTGAAGTACGTGCCGCGGCCTACCATGGGCGGGTGCCGCGCCGACTTCGCCTCTCGAGACCCAGACTACGCCGGCCGTCGTTGGCCGGACTGTTCGTGGCCGTGCTGGGCCTTGCCGTCGCCACGCTCCTGGCCGCGGTGGTCCACGGGCGGCTGGGTGTGCAGCACGCCTCGATCGTCTATTTACTGCCGGTCGTGGCCATCGGCATGGGCTATGGCAGCTGGCTGGCCGTGGCCACTTCCGTCGCGTCGTTCCTGCTGTACGACTTCCTCTTCGTCCAGCCGCTGTACACGTTCTCGATCGCGGCGCCGGAGGAGTGGCTGGATCTGCTGCTGTTCCTGGTCGTGGCCATCGCGATCGGGCGGCTGAGCGCGCTGCAGCTGCAGCGGCGCCGGGAGGCGGAGCTGCGAAGCTCCGAGGCCCGGACGATGTTCGCCATGAGCCGCGACGTCGCGACCGCGGCCACGGCCCTGGAGGCTGCGCCGCTCCTGGCCGCGCGTCTTGCCCGCGAGGCCGAGATGGCGCGGGTCTGGATCGGATTGGGGTCGGCGATCCCGGACGAGCGAGTGGCGGCGGACAGCGAGCCCGGCGAACCGCGACCCCCCGTCGCGACGCGGTGGCTGCTCCACTCGCACTCGGCCGACGCCCAACCCAGCTGGTCCCGCGTCCGCGAACTGGCGATCAGCCGGACCGGTGATCGCGAGGCCGACGAGCGCGAAACGAGGCGCAAGGCGGCCCGCGAGGGCGACGAGCCGGTGACCGTCTTCCGCGTTCCGCTCGAAGCCGGCGGCGAGACGATCGGTTCGCTTTGGGCGACCCGTCGACGCGGGGACCCGTTCCCGGGCCGATCGCACACTCGACTGCTGGCCGCGGCCGCCGACCAGTTCGGCCAGTCCGTCATCCGTGACAGGCTGGCGGCAGAAGCCACCGCGGCAGAGGTGGCACGGGAAAGCGATGCCCTCAAGTCGGCCCTCCTCGATTCCGTATCCCACGACCTTCGGACGCCGCTCGCGGCGATTCGGGTAGCGGCCGGGAACCTGATGGATCCGGACGTGCCCGTCAGCCCGGAAGGGACACGCGCCACCGCCCGGACGATCGACCGGGAGGCGGAGCGCCTCAGCCGCCTGGTCCGCAACATGCTGGATCTCGGTCGAATCGAAGGCGGTGCTCTGCATCCGTCCCTGGAGCTGTACGACCTGGCCGACATCCTCGAGCCGGTTGTCGAACGAATGCGGCCGATGCTGGCGCCCTCGGACCTGGAGATCGCGGTGGCGCCGAACCTGCCGGCCGTGCGGGCGGACGCGATGTTCATCGACCAGATCCTCACCAATCTGCTCGAGAACGCGGCCAGGTACGCGGCGGGCCTCCGGATCCGGGTCTCGGCTCGTCAGGCCAGGCCCGGGCGCGTCGACATGGTGGTCGAGGATGCCGGGCCGGGTGTCCCTGCGTCGGTGCTGCCACGCGTTTTCGAACGGTTCTATCGGGCGCCGCGGCGCAAGGGTTCGCGAACGGAGGGCGGCTCGGGGATTGGGCTGGCGGTGGTCCGTGGCCTGGCGGTGGCGATGGGCGGTTCCGCCGACGCCAGACAGAGCTCGCTGGGAGGGCTGGCGGTGGTCGTCCGCTTGCCGGCGGAGGACGCCGAACCGGTCGAAGAGACGGTCGAAATCGAGCCTGAGGCAGAATCGGCGGTCGAGCCTGCGGCCGATGTCGAACCGGCGGCTGCGCCTACGGCCGCCGACGCCGCCGTCGAACCGACATGAGCGACGGCGCCGCGGTCGTGCTGATCGTGGAGGACGACGAGGCGGCACGGGCCGCGATCGCCGCCAATCTCCGAGCTCGAGGTCACGAGGTCGACGAGGCGGGCGACGTCCGCGAGGCTCTGCGGCTCTGGGATGTCCGCCGGCCGGACCTGATCCTGCTGGACCTGGGCTTGCCCGACTTCGACGGTCAGGCCGTCATCCTGCGCGTTCGGCGGGAGGCCACGACGCCGATCATCGTGGTCTCGGCCCGCGGCCGTGAGGAAGATCGCGTGGCCGCGCTGGACGCCGGCGCCGACGACTACCTGACCAAACCCTTCGGGCTCTCGGAGCTGCACGCTCGAGTGCGGGCTGTGCTGCGGCGAGCCGCCGGACCGGAGGCAGACACGGAGGGTTGCCTTCGGCTGGGCCCGGTGGTGCTGGATGTGCCGCGCCACGAGGTCAGCGTCGGCGATACGCCGGTGGAGCTGACGCCGCGCGAGTTCGAGCTGCTCAAGGTGCTGCTATCGCAGCCTGGTCGCGTTATTACGGCGGGCCGGCTGCTGCGCGCGGTCTGGGGCACGGCCTACTCGGACGAGAGCCATTATCTCCACGTCTACGTTTCGCGGCTTCGCCGCAAGCTTGCCGCCGCCGACCCGTCCGGGGCCACGGCCAAGCTCATCGTCGCGGAACCGGGGGTCGGCTACCGCATCGTCGCGGAGTAGGGCCGGGTCGGGCGCAACCCTTGATTGGTCGGAGGTCCCACTCCTTTGGCCGTGGCCAGACCTGACCCATCCAAACCGACCGAACCGCGGTCACAATGGCATGGGCAGTGAGTTCAATGGCACTGGACAGCTAAGTCGTCCTGCAGTGCACTTCAGTCGTGGAAGTGGCCGGAGCGTTGCCCGGTGAGCGTCAGGCCCCGCTTCGGCTTGCCTGTAGTCGCGAGGAGGAGATTATGTCTGGCGCAATGGGTCGTTCGGGTGGCGCGATACCACCGGCAAGAACGGCAGGATCCATGATTCGGATGGGGACGGTGATCTCAGTGGCAGCATCGCTGCTGCTGCTGACCCCGGGAATCGCGGCAGCGAGCACGCCGACGCCATTGCCGTTCCAGACGGCCAACCACGTGGCCCGTAACGGAACCACCACAACCGACGTCATTGCGCTCGATAGCCAGACCTGCACGGCAGTGGGCCTAGGCACCGGGTGCACCCTGACCGTTTCGACCGCAACCACCGCGGCGGCGCCTAGAACAATCACTGGCGCAGCAGTCACCCCAATGGCCACGGGAAGTGGGTGCCTCACCTTCGATCAGACCCTGAGCTGGGGTTCCGTGGGAATCGTCGGCATGACCAACAATATCCGTGTTCCGGTGTGCTGGAACGGCCCCACGACCTGGCGAAACGGATGGGGACCCGATTGCAAGGTATACCCACCCCCGGGCTACTCGTACACATCTGACTGGTGCAACATGTACAACAACAACACCCCCTCGGCGCAAGCCGGCCAGAACTGGCACATCTCGTCGCCTTGGTCAACCACGTACTTCTGGGCCAGAGTGAACTTCGGGGGAGCCTTCTGCCTACTTGGCTTTTGTGGCCTTCGATGGTACTGGACTGGCGGCCAAGGCTGACGCTAATCTCAGCGTGATCAGACCCTCGGTTCGCTGCATTTGGTGGCGCATTTCGGAGGACATGGCATGGAGCGAATCAGGCTAGCCGTGGCTCGCGGGCGACCAGGAGCCGTGGCTATCGTTGGTGTGGTTGTACTTGTTGTGTTTCTGTTGGCGGTGCTCTACTTCTGGTTCATGAGCACCCAGCTCCGTCCCATGCCCTAGCACTTCAAGTACACGGCGTGCGGCAGGCGGCCTCAGCCCGTCCGCCAGAGTGGGTGGTCGCATGTGCGATCGGCCCGTTACTAGTGACAGTTTGGTCGAGAAGCCGAGCCCGAGGTTCGCAGGGTAGCTTCTGAGGCTCATCCGGCAACGCTCGCTACACCAGCTGCCGTGGACCGTTGAGGTAGTCGCCGCCACAGGGTAAGGCTCTCGTTATCAGATGACCGGTGCCTATGTAGGCACCGGTCCTCTCGCGTTCTGGACTCGGCACCCCTCGACCATGGCACGCCCGCTCCGCACCTTCACCCGTAAAGTGTCGGCTTGACTCCTCTCGCCCCGACCACTTTTGGGTGAACTGAACTCAGCCGACAGCAGTCAACCTGGCAGCGTCGGGCCAGACGACTCTACGGCTGGTACAACTCAGCCGACGAGAGGTTGAATGGATCGCCGCCACTGACGCCGCCAGCTGCGAGAACGCGGCCGTCGAGAAGGGTGGTCAGGCTGTTGGCCAGACGCGCAGTCCCCATCGAGCCGGTCGGGGTCAGAGTGTCCGTCGCCGGGTCATACACCTCGCATGAAGCGAGATAGCCCTCGGTCTTGCCTTTCGACACGTCGTAGCCTCCCACGAGGAGGACGCGGCCGTCGGCCAGCAAGGTCGCCGTGTAGAAACCGCGGTTCGTGTCCATCGAGCCGGCCGAGCTGAACTTGCCCGTCTTGGGGTCGTAGATCTCCATGGAGTAGACAGGCCCATTGCCGTCGTTGCCCGCGTAGATGAGAACCCGTCCGTCGGGAAGCCGCAATGCGCCCTCCGCATACTGAGCGACAAGCATCGAGCCGGTCCTGCTGAACTTGCCTGTCTTGGGGTCGTACAGGTCCGCGGAAGCGGCGGCCGCGCTACCCTCGTTGCCGCCTCCAGCGATGAGAACACGACCGTCGGCGAGCAACGCCGCAGCGGCGTAGTCGCGCCCCGTGGTCATCGAACCGGTGGGGCTGAACTTGCCGGTCACCGGGTCATACAACTCGGCTGACGCAAGCATCGCCGGCCCGGTCATCCTCTCTGGGATCTTGCTCGGTGCTGCGCCGGGATGATAGGCCAGGGGCACCGCCATGGGCGAAGCCGCGTAGTTGAACGTCGAGCCCCCGGCGATGAGGACGCGGCCGTCGGTGAGCAGCGTGGCCGTGTGGCCCATGCGCCCCGTGATCAAGGAGCCGGTCGGGCTGAACTTGCCGGTCGCGGGGTCGTAGATCTGGGCCGTCGCAAAGGTCGTCGTATCGTTGTTGCCTCCGACGAAGAGGACGCGGCCGTCGGCGAGTCGCGTTGCCGTCGCGAAGTTCCCGTCCGTGGCAGCGGGGCCCGTGCTGCTGAACTTGCCGGTCTCCGGGTCGTAGATCTCTGGTGATGTCGAGGCGTTGCCCACGATCAGGACGCGCCCGTCGAGGAGCAGAGTGGCCGAGCCGCCATCCGCCGTGATCAGGGCGCCGGTCGGGGTCCAGGTGCCAGAGGCAGGCGAGCCGATCGAGGACGGCCCGGGAGTGGGCGATGGAGCCGACGCCACGGTCGCGACTGCTGTGGTCGGGGTGGTGGAGCTCGCGATCGCGACAGACTCACTCGCCACGGGCGATTCGCTCGCCCCAGGTCCACCTCCGGGACCGCTTGTGGTCCCACCACGGATGACCAAAGACGCGATGACCGCGATCGCCGCCAGTGTCCCCAAACCGGCGACGGCCCTGCCGCCTCGGCTTCTGTGAACCACTGACCTCCTCGACAACCCGGCTCCATCGGCTCGAGCGGCCGCGAGCTCCGATTCGACAAGACGCCGCAGGCTCTCATCGAGCTTGGGATCGGCCGGCCAGTCACTCATCTCGTAGTTCCTCTCGCAGGCGGGACAAGCCCGTCTTCAATTGCGTCTTGATCGTGTTCTCACTGACGCCCATCGCCGCCGCCGTCTCGCGTACGGAATAGCCCTCCAGGTAATGAAGAGCGATGGCGGCGCGCACGCGCCGGGGCAGGGCTCTGAGGCCATCGCGCAACGCCAGCGACTGGTCGTGGCCAGGTTCGGAGGAGGCGAGGTCGTGGACGTGCGGTCCAAACGACAGGAATCGGCGCATCGAGCGCACGCGTCGGACGGCTTCTCTGGCTTCGATCACCAGGAGCCAGGCGCGAAGCGATTCTGGATCCCGGAGCGTGTGGCCACGTCGAAGGGCGATCTCGAACGTAACCTGGACGACGTCTTGTGCTTCGGCCTCGTTCAGGGTTATGAGGCGGGCGGCCGCCAGGAGCACCGGGCCGTGCTCGGACAGCATGTCGCCGATCTCCAGCTCCGAGTCCCTTTCCGCAAGAACTACCGACACCACATCTTGGTCTCCCATCACATTGCCCACTCTAAAGAGGGAGGCTGGCGCCGATTCGGGTGATAGAGCCTCTCGGATGCGCCGGCGAGCGTCCTGCAGATCCCCCTGCGAAGCCAGCCGCACGGCAGATCAGGCTGTCGCCCTGAGCCCCTCGACCTTCACTAACCCGCTCCTCGCTTCACCCGTTTCGTCCGCCCGACCCCTCTCGCCCAGACCGACAAGGCCGTCGCCTACACAGGCAAACAAGACGTCGCGACGCGTTCGGCACGGCGAGGGCTCGCAATTCGACCGGTTCGCACGGTGCCTGCCTGGCGGCGGTCGTCGCGTTCGGTTGCAGGCTCCGACCGCAAGCTCAGCGACCGCCCGAGTTCTCCTGGTGTCTCCGGGCAGTCTCCTGGAGTCGGATCTCCGTGATCACACTGTTGGCGGCCACCCAAAGGAGATGGAGCGGCCCTTTCGGGTCCGCCAGACGCGCCTGGCTCGACTCGGTCCGATGGATACCGTTGTATGTCAGGACCACGAAAGCGACCATGTCGGGTCCTGGCAGGGGGCACGCCTCCGCAGGCGGGAACAGATCAAGCTGAGCTTGGAGTTCGACCAGGAGATGGCGGCTGGCATTGGCGGGTCCCTCGTGCTGCCCCGCGCCTATGGCTCCTCCGCCGGTGCTGGTGTACATGCTGGTGGTCCCGTCGGCCAGCGACACGAAGGTCACGCAGCCGTCCTCGAGACCGATCTCCACGAGCGCACCCCAAACCGACTTCAGCGGTGCCCTCGGCGCGATTCCGACCGCCGCCGGCGGCTGGGTCAGGATCAACTTCCTAAGCCCCTGATATACGTCCGTCCGAATCCCTCTCAGGCTCCTGGGCGGCGCCACTACCCGCCGGC
Organism: Chloroflexota bacterium; assembly: GCA_003158295.1. Taxonomy (GTDB): domain Bacteria; phylum Chloroflexota; class Limnocylindria; order Limnocylindrales; family CSP1-4; genus Fen-1039. The sequence goes on from PMIP01000038.1 coordinate 19,508, forward strand.
CACTGCGGGATCACGCGGGGCTTCCGTTGCAGACCCCAAGAGCGTGCCGCTGATCAGAAGTCTAGCCTGCGCGGTCATCAAGCTGCCGCAGCCACCAGCGCCGCGCTGCGATGAACGACCAGACCAGCTCCACGACGCCGAATGGCCAGGCGCCCTGAAGGAAGCCGTAGGCCGAGGATGCCAGGCAGGCTCCAGCGAATGCCAGGACAAACCACGCCGAGCGCGCCTCCAGCGCGTAGAAGACGAGCATCGCGCCGACCGCAAGCGCGCCGAACAGCGTCAGTGGGTCCATCTCGCGATTTCCCGACTGATCGTCACGCCTGATGGGTGTGACCGACGGGCGCGGGCTCGCCGACCAGGTGGACCTCCAGACCCGGGACCGCGTCGAGGAGCCGATCCGCGAGCGAGGCTCGTCCTACGTGCAGGCCTCGATGCGGCCGGTGGACCAGGACCAGGTGAGTGACGCGACGCTCGCGCACGACCTCCTCCAGCCCACGGGCAAGGTCCGCGGCTTCTCCCCTGATGATCTCCGCGCCCAGGTCCACCGCGTAGTCCAGGTTGGCCTTGACGTTCTGCTGCCGGTCGCGTGACAGCCCTACCCCGGGCGTCTCGACGGCAACGGCCAGAAGAGGGGCGTGCAACGCGCTGGCGATGGACGCGGACCGCCGGAGCGCCCTCCGGCACTCGACGGACTCGTCCACGAGAGCCATCACCCGCTCCGTCACCGGCCCGACGTGGAGGCCGCGTTCGGTGACGATGTCTTCCAGCTGCTCATCCACCTTGCCGGCCACGAATCGCAGCGACAGATCCCGCAGGGCGGTCAGGTTCGTTTCGGTGAAGAACCGCTCCAGCGCGAGCGTGGCGCGGTCGGGTGGATAGACGTTGCCGTGGCGCATCCGCTGGCGCAGCGCGTGCGGGCTCATGTCTACCAGCTCGATCTCGTCGGCGGCCCGGACCACCTCGTCCGGGATGCGTTCGCGGACCGGCACGTCCAGGATCGTCTCGACCGCGTCCGCGATCGATTCCACGTGCTGGACGTTGCAGGTGCTGATGACCTCGATGCCGGCGTCGCGGATCAGCTCCGCGTCCTGCCAGCGCTTCTCCCGTGCGGAGCCCGGGACGTTGTTGTGGGCGAGCTCGTCGACCAGGGCCACGGCGGGATGGCGGGCAATGATCGCGTCGGCGTCCATCTCCTCCACGGCCACGCCTCGATACTCGACCCGGCGTCGCGGCACGACCTCCAGGCCGTCCAGGAGTGCGGCGGTGTGGCGACGGCCGTAGGTCTCCACGAAGCCCACCACCACGTCCGTGCCACGGTCGTGACGCCGGTGAGCCTCTTCGAGCATCTTGTAGGTCTTGCCGACGCCGGGGGCCATGCCCATGTAGATGCGCAGCCGCCCGCGCTCCGGCTTCTGCTCGGCGTTCAGCCGGGCGAGCATCTGATCGCCGGTGGGGCGGCTGGGGTCTGCCGGTTCGGTCGTCACTTCAGCAACCCGTCGAGGTCGAGGTTCAGCTCGAGTACGTGGACGCTGGCTGCGCCGACGAAGCCCAGGAACGGCTGGGTCGTGTGCCTGGCGACCAGTGCTCTGACCTGATCCTCGGTCATGCCGCGCGCCTTCGCAACACGGGCGACCTGATACTCCGCCGCGGCCGGGCTGATGTCGGGGTCCAGACCGGAGGCGGAGGATGTGACCAGGTCCACCGGGATCGGCGCGTTGCCATTGGCGGCTCGCAGCGCGTCCACTCGCTGGCCGATGGCCGTGATCAGCGCCTGGGATGTCGAAGACAGGTTCGTGCCGCCCGACAGGGTCGGATCGTAGCCAGTCCCGGCTGCCGATGGACGGCCGGAGAAATACTTCGGATCGTCGAACGTCTGGCCGATCAGGCTCGATCCGATTGTCCGGCCGCCGACTACGATCATCGATCCGTTGGCCTGGCTCGGGAAGGCCACCTGCGCGACTGCCGTCACCGCGGCCGGGTAGATGAACCCGGTGATCACCGTGAACGCCAGCAGAATCGAGACCGCCGGCCAGAGTTGGGTTTTGACGAAGCTACGCATCGCTGACTCCTAGGCCAGGTGAATGGCGGTGATGAGGAGGTC
>PMIP01000003.1 GCA_003158295.1 Chloroflexota bacterium
GGCAAGGACGCCTTCCAGGAGATCGACATCACCGGCATCACGCTGCCGTGCACCAAGCACAACTACCTGGTCCGCGAAGCGAACGACATCCCGCGAATCTTCGCCGAGGCTTTCCACATCGCCCGAACGGGACGCCCCGGTCCGGTCCACATCGACCTCACGAAGGACGCCCTGATGGGTGCCTGCACGGCCGAGCATCCGGAGACTGTCGATCTGCCCGGCTTCAAGCCGACTTTCGAGGGCCATCCGCGCCAGATCAGGCTCTTCGCCCAGGAGATCGCCCGGGCCCAGCGACCGGTCATCCTGGCCGGCCACGGAGTCCTGATCTCCAACGCCACGAACGAACTGCGCGAACTGGCCGAGAAGGCTCAGATCCCCGTCGTTCATACGCTGCTCGGCGTGAGCGCCATAGACGAGACACACCCGTTGAGCTTCGGTTTCGTGGGTATGCACGGCTGGAAGCACGCCAACAAGGCGATCCAGTCGGCCGACCTCCTGATCGCGCTGGGCATGCGCTTCGACGATCGCGTGACCGGTCACGTGCCCACCTTCGCGCCGTACGCGCGAATCGTCCACGTCGACATCGACCCGGCCGAGATCGGCAAGAACGTGGCCGTGGAGATCCCGATCGTGGGCGATGTGAAGCGCGTTCTGGCGGCGCTCCTGCCGCAGGTCGTGCAGGTCGATCCGGAGCTTCGGGCCGCCTACCTCGCGGAGATGGCGGAGTGGCGGGCCGAGTCCGAGAAGACGCCGTGGCATGGCTCTGGAGCCTGGCGCGACGGCCAGCTCTCGGCCGATTTCGTCGTCTGCAAGATCGGCGAGGCCTCCAACCACGATGCCACGATGGTCGCCGACGTCGGCCAGAACCAGATGTGGACCGCCCGATACGCCGGCTTCCGCCGCCCCAACAGCCACATCAGCTCCGGAGGCCTGGGGACGATGGGCTTCGGCCTGCCTGCCGCGATGGGCGCCGCCATCGGCCGGCCGGACAAGGAGACCTGGGCGATCGTCGGTGACGGCGGCCTGCAGATGACGGTCCAGGAACTCATGACGCTCGTCCAGGACCACGTCCCGGTCAAGATCGCCCTGCTGGACAATCACAAGCTGGGCATGGTCCGCCAATGGCAGGAACTCGTCTACGCGGGCAACTACCATTCCTCGCATCTGCTCGGCCCGGACTGGGTCAAACTGGCCGAGGCCTACGGCGTGGCCGGTTTCCGGGCCTCCACGCCCGAGGAAGTGGATAGCGCTATCGCCGCCGCCAGAGCCGTAGACGGCCCCGCCCTGGTCCACTTCGAGATCGCCGAGCAGCAGAACGTCTTCCCCATGATGCCGGCCGGCAAAGGCTTGTCGGACCTGATCGAGGAGCAGTTCGAGGAGCCCAAGCAATGAGCCCCAACGGACAGATGCCAACAAACCAGGCCCCCAATTCGGCGCCGTCGCCGTCGCCGTCGCCGGCGCCGGCTCACACCGCGCCGCCGGCCCGGACGATGCCCGGCCACGGTGAGGTGCATCGCCACGTGCTGGTGGCGATAGTCCTCAACAAGCCCGGCGTCCTCAACCGCGTGGCCAGCCTGATGCGAGCCCGCAGCTTCAACATCGAGACCCTTGCCGTCAGCCACACGGACCTGCCGGAAGTCAGCCGCATGACGCTGACCCTGCGCGGAGACGACGTGGCCGTCGAACAAGCGGCAAAGCAGCTCTACCGGCTCATCGATGTCCTCAAGGTCCAGGACGTCACCAGCGACCCGACCGTGGAGCACGAGATCGCGCTCATCAAGGTCCGGGCCGACGATCGCAATCGGGGCGAGGTGCTGACCCTCGCCGAGATGTACAAGGCCAAGGTCGTGGATCTCGCGGCCGAGTCGCTCATCGTCGAGGCGACCGGCACGGAGGCAGAGGTGGACGCTCTGATAGGCCTCCTGCGCGGATTCGGCATAAAGGAGCTCGTCCGCTCCGGTACCGTCGTCATGTCCCGGGGTGCCGGGTCCATCGAGGAGGCAGCAAAGCGATGACCGCACGTATGTACTACGACGCCGACGCCGACCCCAAGGCGCTTGTCGGTCAGAAGATCGTCATCATCGGCTACGGCAGCCAGGGCCATGCCCATGCCCAGAACCTGCACGACTCGGGCTACGACGTCACCGTCGTGGAGGCCAACCCGAAGGCCCGCGCAATCGCGGCCGCAGCGGGTCTCAAGACGGCCGAGATCGCCGATGCGGTGAAGGCCGCCGACGTGATCATGATCCTGGTCCCGGACACCATCCAGAAGAAGGTGTTCGAGACCTCGATCGAGCCGAACATGCACGCCGGCCAGCTCCTCATGTTCGCCCACGGCTTCAACATCCGGTTCGACCGCATCCGCCCGGGCGAGGGGATAGACGTGGGCATGGTCGCCCCCAAGGGTCCGGGCCACCTCGTCCGCTCCGTCTTCGAACAGGGTGGGGGAGTGCCCGCGCTCTTCGCCGTCGAGAAGGACGCGACCGGCACTGCTCGTGCCCGCACTCTCGCGTACGCGCGGGGCATCGGCGCCACGCGCGCCGGCGTCCTCGAGACCACCTTCAAGGAAGAG
>PMIP01000095.1 GCA_003158295.1 Chloroflexota bacterium
GTCACGTCCCCTTTCGGGCTTTGACTCCGGCTACGCGACGCTACCCGGGATCGCACCCCCGCTCAATGACGCTTCCGCAGCCCACGGGGGTGAGGCTGTTTCCACGTTCACCTTACTGCCTAAGCAGCGAGGGCGAAAGCAGACTGGTTGTTGCCAGTTACTTCGTTTGGGCTCCTTTTTGCGAGGCCTGGAGTCCAACCTCGGCTCGCGTTCTCCGGTCACTGGCCCCTGTCGAAACCACGCATCCCCACAGAGCCTGCGACCAAGCGCCCGCGGATTGTACAGCGACGGCCGCGGTGGTCAACTCGGGTCAGCAAAGCCCGCAACCGATCGACGGCGCCGGCGGCCCGATCGGCGGCGAAGTGCCTCGCCGTGCTACCTCTGGCGACCCCGGCTTGCGTCGGCTATGTCGCGCTCCATCTCGCGGCGGGAGTCGCGATCGGCGATGTCGCGGCGGCGGTCGTGCAGCTGCTTGCCGCGCCCCAGGCCGATCTCGAGCTTGGCTCGGCCGCGCTGGTTGATGTACATCTTGAGCGGCACGAGCGTGAGCCCCTTGGCCTTTGTCTTGGTCAGCAGGGCCAGTATCTCGCCGCGATGGAGCAGCAGCTTGCGCTGGCGCTTGGGCTCGTGGTTGTAGCGGTTGCCTGTGTCCCAGGGCGCGATGTTCGCGCCGATCAGCCACGCCTCGCCGCCCTCGATACGCGCGTATGCGTCGGCGAGGCTCACCTTACCGGCCCGGATGGACTTGATCTCCGTTCCTGTGAGGGCGATGCCTGCCTCGAACGAGTCCTCGATGGAGAACTCGTGGCGAGCTTTTCGGTTCTGGGCGACGGTCTTCTCTTCGCCCACGGCGGGCTCCTTGGGGCTGGCTACCGGCGGACGATCGGCCGGACTAACGCAGGTTAGCGGACGGGCGCCGCCGGCGAGGCAGTCGACAGGGCGCGATGGTCGCCGTGCGGCCGGGATCGGCGGCGATCCGCGGCAAATGGCGGCAGGCGCGCGAATGCCGGCCCCGAAGGACCGGCATTCGGTCTGCTGTAATCACCACCCGCGGTGAGCGGTCCTAGAGGCCGGCTCCTCGCGAGGTGGTGCAGCGCATCGGTATCGACACTGCACATCACCTCCTTTCGTTCGGGGGCATGGTATAGGAAGCCCGCCATGCGGGCAACCGTGGGCCGAAGGCCGGGACCTCAGCTGGGGCTCGGCGACGGGAGGGCGCTCGGGACCGGGGTGGTGCTGGGGCTCGGCGACGGACCTGCGTTGGGCGCCGTGGTGGCGGCGGGGTTCGCGGATGGCGCGGCCTCCGGGGCAAATCCCAACCGCTGCAGGCCCGCGTTGAGGACCGGATCCGTCCCGGCCCGGGCGCCGTCGGAGCTGACCGCGATGTCCGGCTGGAGTCCCTTGCCCTGGATCCAGACCTTGTCCGGGGTCAGCCAGCGGGCGACCGTGAGATGGATGCCGCCGAAGTTGTTGGTAAGGGGCAGCCACTCCTGGACCACGCCCTTGCCGTACGTCTTGGAGCCGATCAGCTCGGCCCGCCCGCGAGATTGCAGCGCGCCGGCCACGATCTCGGCCGCCGAGGCTGTGTTGCCGTCGACCAGCACGACCAGGTGCACGGAGGGGTCAACAGCCAGGCCGTTCGGGTCGGCCGTGATCTCCGACTGTGTCCCGCCGGCGTTCTGCTGGTAGACGATCGTGCCCGATCCGATGAACTGGCTGGCCATGTGAACCGCGTCCTGCACGTACCCACCGAGGTTGCCTCGAAGATCGAGAATGATGCTCTTCTGCCCGGCGGCCATGGCCTTGGCGAGCGCGTCATGGAACTGCGACCAGGCAGGGTCGTTGACACCGCTCACGTCGATGTAGGCGACCGCGCCGTTGGCCAGGCTCCGGTACACGACTTCGGGCCGGTCGTAGACGTTGCGCACGATCTTGACCTGCAGCGACGTGCCGTTTCTGTCGATGCCGAGGGTTACGGGCGTCCCCTTGGGTCCCTTGATGAGCGCCGTCGCCTGGTCGACGGTCATGCCGTCGAGCGGCTTGCCGTCTACGGAGATGATCACGTCGCCGGGTTGGATTCCGGCCGCTTCTGCCGGCGAGCCTGGGACGGGCGCGCTGATGGCCAGTTCACAGCCGCCGCCGATCTTGGCGCAACTGATCGAACTGGCGGGATCGACCGGCTGGAGCTGGATCACGACTCCGATTCCCTGCGCCTGGCCGCCGACGTCCAGCAGCGAATTCGCGAAGTCGGCCGGACCCTGGTAGTAAGACCACGGATCGTTGAGGCTCTGCATCATGCCGTTGATCGCGGCCTGGACGAGCTGGTCCTGGCTGGGACGCGGCGATCCGGCGTACTTGCTCTGGATCAGCGAGTAGACGTCCCAGAACGGCCCGAAGCGCGCCTCCTGGTCGGCGGGAGTCCCGGGCGTGGTGGCGACGTGCGCTCCGAGAGTGAAGCCGCCCATGAACAGGGCGCTGCCGGCCACGATGGCGACGAGGATGAGGCTGAAGCGGGAAGGGGCTACGACGCGGTGGCGGCCGCCGGGGATGCCGGGGGTGATTGTGGCGGTCTCGTGCGCCCCGGGATCGCCGCCCGCGGCGGCGCCGCGGACCTCTCCTGCCGGGGCCGAAAACCCTGCGGCCTTGTCGGCTGGCTCGGGGAGACGGGGACCTGTCCTGCCCTCGGCCGAGGGCGGCGCACCGGACAATTCCGGATTTCGGGTGGACGATTTCGGGAACATCGATGTCGAACCTCAGGCGGCAGGTGCCGCTTTGCTTACGGCCTACCGGATCAGCGGATCAGGTAGCTCCGAATGGACAGGTATGAGCCGAGGACGCCGATGCCGACCCCGGTGCCCAGCACGACCAAAGCCACGTCGCGTCCGACCGTGGCGCTGGCCTCAACGGGCAGAACCTTGAAGTAGTCCGCCATGACAGTGGTGATCGGGCCCTGACCCAGCCAGAGCACGGCGATGGTGATCAAGGCCCCAAAGAGCCCCACCAGCGCGCCTTCGAAGATAAAGGGCCAGCGGATGAAAGCGTCTGAAGCGCCCACCAGGCGCATGATCTCGATCTCATCGGCCCGTGAGACGACTGCCAGCCGGATGGTGTTGACGATGATGAAGAGCACGATCAGGCCGACGACGACGAGGACACCGATTCCGCCCGCCCGAAGGATCCCGATGACCGTGACCATCTGATCGACCGTCTGCTTGATGTTGAGGACTCGATCGACGGGAGGCTGGTTGCGCAGGTAGGCGGCGACATCCAGGTAGTCGTTCGGGTCACGCAGGTTGATCTGGAGCGACGCCGGGAGCGGGTTCGTGGGCAGCGAGTTGACGACCTCGGCTTCGTCAGGGTGGCGGCCCAGGAAGTCCGTGAGCGCCTGATCCTTGGAGACGTAGCTGACTTCGGTGACCTGTGGCATCTGCCCCAGCGCCGTCTCGAGCAGGTTGACGTCTTGCGGGTTCGCCGAGTCCTTCAGGTACGCGACGACCTGGACTTCCTGCTCGACGTACTTGAGGGTCGCGTCGAGGCCGGTCAGCAGGATGATCAGGCCCGACAGGAGGGCCAGCATGAGAACCATCGTGGCCGTGGCCGCCACGCTCATGAGGCGGTTGTGCCAGAGGCCCTGCCAGGCGCGCCGCAGGCTGAAGGCGACGAAGGCGATCATTCAGTCCTCGCGGTGGTAGGCGGCTTCGGTCTGGTCCCGCACGACGCGGCCGTCCTCCAGGGCCACGACCCGCTTTCGGAGGGCGGTGACCACCTCGGCGTTGTGGGTGGCCATGAGAACCGTCACGCCCAGCTCGTTGATCCGCAGGAGAAGTTGGATGATCTCCCAGCTGATCAGGGGGTCGAGGTTGCCGGTTGGCTCGTCGGCGATGAAGAGGCGCGGGTTGTGGACCAGAGCGCGGGCAATCGCCGTTCTCTGCTGCTCGCCGCCGGAGAGCTGACCGGGGAGCTGGTCCGCCTGTCCGGTAAGGCCTACCACCCGCAGGACGCGATCCACGACAGGCCCGATGCTCCGGCGCGGGGCTCCCGTGACCTCGAGGGCGAAGGCCACGTTCTCCCGGACCGATTTGTGGGGCAGGAGCTTGAAGTCCTGGAAGACGATGCCGATCTTCCGCCGGATCCGGGGCACCTCCTTCCGCTTCAGGCGGGCCAGGTCGCGACCATCGAGCAAGACCACCCCCTTGGTGGCCATCTCGTCGCGGATGAGGAGCTTGATGATCGTCGACTTGCCCGCGCCCGATGGCCCCACGAGAAATACGAAGTCGCCCTCTGGGACGACAAGGTCCACGCCGCGCAGCGCGACCTTGCCGTTCGGATAGGACTTGGTGACCCCCTCCATCGCCAGCACCACGCGGGACCGGACCGGCTTCCCGGCAGGCTTGCCCGGGGTGCCGGGCAGGCGAGGCTGGCTGGGCCCCGAATCGGACGACACCGCGCTCACCATGGCCATGAGGCTAGCACCGATCCCCGGCTCGGGCTGGGACGCCTCACAGCAGAGCCAGGCTCGCCGGAACGTATCTGTCGAAGGCGGCGAAAGGCCGGGTCCAGCACAGCTGCGCAGGGAAGCCCTCGATCCGGAGGCCTGCTCGAAGCAGCGCAACCATGGCCCGATCGTTGGCTCCAGGGACCCAGACGCTGGTGGCGCCGCGGGGCTTGATCGTCGCCATCAGATGGCCGATGACCGCTGCGGTGACGGTCTCGTCGAGTACGGAGATCGGCCCGAAGCGGCCGACCTCGGAGCCGTAGCCGTAGCCGACCGGCTCGCCGGCTGTCGTCATGTAGACGAACCCCACTCGTCCCGTCGCCCGAAGGTGAGCGTGGTCCGCGGGATGTGCGTACCCGAGAACCGCTCGATCGATGGAGTCGACCGCGCGATCAATGGAGTCCATGGCTCGGGCCCGCTCCGCACGACCAGGCGCCTGTCCGGGCTTTGTCGAGATGGCGCGGGCGGAGGCCACTCGCGCCGCTCTTGGGCCCTGAAGATCCATGGAGACGGCCTCGATTCCGTCCGGCAAGGCCGGCAGAGGCGACGGATCCGCCGGCTGGCCGACGAGGTTGAAGACCGGCACTCTCGGGACGATGCCGTAGCGGGCATACAGGCCGTTCGAGGCAGGCTGGGCCGAGTCCGTGCAAGTGGCCATGACCCCGTCCCGTCGTCCGGGCCGATCGCCTGTGGTGCCGGTGGCCGCCGCTTCGTCCGGGAGGGGCGCCTGCTCGATCGAGGGCATGATCTGGGTCAGGATCGCCCTGCCGATGCCGTGGCGTTGCTCCTCGGGCAGCACGTAGAGCTGGCTCAGGAACCAGACGTGCTCCCGCTGCACGGCGATCCCGAAGCCGACCACGCGTTCCGCCCGATGGTCCGGCGTTCCGGGCGTTGCCGGGCGAACGGCTACGAGGAACCGCTCGGGGTCCGTGGCCAGGAGGTGCTCCAGCAGACCCAGCAGCGGATCGAGATAGGGCGCCGGCAGAGGCCGATTCAGGCGGGCCATGTACTCGTCGACGGCGGAGTACCAGATGAGCGCGCAGTCTGCGAGCTCGCCGCGGCGCGGCGGTCGGTAGCTGATGGGCTCCGTCATCCCGCGTGCGCCCGGGGTCCGTCGCTCCCGACGACCGCCCCGGTGGCCTCCCGCTCCAGTTCGGCCTGCATGAACGCGTCCAGGTCGCCGTCGAGGACGGCGGCAGTGTTGCCGGTCTCGAGCTCGGTGCGATGGTCCTTGACCATCTGGTAGGGGTGCAGGACGTAGCTGCGGATCTGGTTCCCCCAGCCCGCCTCGACGTGCTCGCCGCGGAGCTTGCGTATCTCCGCCTCGTGCTCCTCCACTGCCCGCTGCAGCAGTCGGGCCTGAAGGATCTTGGCCGCCGTCTCCTTGTTCTGCGTCTGCGATCGCTCGTTTTGACTCTGGGCGACGATGCCGGTCGGATTGTGAGTCAGGCGGACGGCCGAATCGGTCTTGTTGACGTGCTGGCCGCCGGCGCCAGTGGCCCGGAACGTGTCCATCCGGATCTCGTCCCAGTTCAGCTCGACCTCGATGTCGCTTTCGACCTCCGGCAGGACCTCGACGAGGGCGAAGGTCGTGTGGCGGCGCTTCTGCGAGTCGAATGGGCTGATCCGGACCAGCCGGTGGACGCCGCGTTCGGCCTTCAGGTAGCCGTAGGCGGCCCGGCCATCTATGGCCACCGTGACGCTCTTGATGCCCGTCTCCTCGCCCTCGGTCTGGTCGAGGATCTCGGTTGCGAACTTGTGGCGCTCGGCCCAGCGGAGGTACATGCGAAGAAGCATCTCGGCCCAGTCGGTCGCCTCGGTGCCGCCCGCACCCGCACTGATCGTCAGCATGGCGTTGCGCTGGTCGTACTGGCCACCAAACAGCAGCTCGCGCCGTGCCCGCTCGTATTCGCGGGTGAGCTCCTCGGCATCGTTGACGACGTCGGCGAGTAGCGCCTGGTCGTCTTCCGATTGAGCCAGATCCAGGAGCTCGACGGTCGACTGGGCCCGCGATTCGAGGCCCTGCCACAGGCCGAGTTCTTCGCGCAGGCCTTCGGCCTCGCGAAGGACCCTCTTGGCCGCGCGTTGGTCATCCCAGAAACTTGGGTCGCCGACGCGTGCGTCCAGATCGACTAGACGGCTTTCCTTGGCGGGGAGGTCAAAGACGCCCCGAGGTCGCCTGGATCCGTAGGACCAGGTCGCGGATCTCGGCCGGCTCCACTAAGAGCGGCCTCTGGCGTCCTGGAGAAGGATCGGTCGGAGCTCGATCAAGCGCAGGGCGCTCTTGCTCCGNNCACGCAGGGGCAGTAGATGTTGTGCGGGCAGACGCCGCAGTTTCCATCGCAATCGAGCGCGGCGGCATAACTGCAGTTGCGGCAATCACGCTCACAGGCGATCAGATCGATGAATGCCGCTTCCTCTGCCTGCTTCACTACTCTCCTCAAGTGATGGCGCAGTGCCCCTCCACAGGGCCGCGGCCTGGTGACGGGGCGCAGTCGCGACGGCTGTCGGGCGGAGTATACGGTTTCAATTCGGCTTAGCCAAGAGGTTAGTTGGCCTCGGCTTCTGGAAATCGGGCGTCGAGCGCGGTCGGGGCGCGCATTCCTCCGTGGCGCGGCCAACCGGCCGGGGGACATGGCCGTATCTCGGTGGGCTCGTTGGCGACGTGGCGGGAGCGCGACGCCGCCGGCCGGCGCCGTCTAGCCGGAGACCGGGGGCGAAGCCGCTGCCTGGGGGATGGACGCAGGCGCCGCGTCGGGCAGCTCGATGTCCTGGTTGACGAAGAGGTAGAGCCCCGTCGCGCCGAGTTCGTGGAGGGTGGCACGGAGCGTTGCCGGTCCGTTGTAGTCGGGGCTGCTCTCGGTCGGCGAGGACCAGCCCTCGATTCCCTGATCCTGGGCAAGGCGCAGCACGCGCAGCATGTGGCTTCGATCAGAGACGAAGAGGGCCGTGTGGAGACCCTTCGCGTCCATGACGGCGCGCACGTTCTGCATCGACTCGAGAGTGGAGCGGCCGGTGGTCTCCATCAGGATCGCGGAGTCGGGGACGGCGTGGGCCATCGCATACTTGCGTCCCACTTCGGCCTCGGTGGTCCAGTCTCCGGGGAGCTTGCCTCCGGTGGTGATGAGGTAGGGCGCGTCGCCTTCGGCGTACAGGGCGATGGCGTGGTCCAGACGAGCGGCAAGCGACGGCGACGGGCGGCCGTTGTACTGGGCGGTCCCCAGCACGACGATGGCGTCGACATGCCGCCGACCGTCCTGCTCGCCGACCTGCCAGATGCGGAACGCGGTGTAGCCGATGAGGGCGCAGGCCCCCAGGATGAAGACCAGCCCGACCAGGACGAGGTCGCGCAGGCGCTCCCCGAGAGTCAGCCGCGGCTGGGTCACCGGCCGGGCGCCGTCGGGGCTCGGGCCGGGGCTCGGGCCGGGGCTCGATGGCAGGCCGCGGGCCGGGGGACTCTACCTCGCGCCCTCGGGCGTCCGGCGAGGCCCGCTACGCGCCGTGGCACTTCTTGTACTTGCGGCCGGAACCGCACCAGCATTGGTCGTTGCGGCCCATGCGCACGCCAGCCGGTGAGTAGCCGGGGCGGATCGCGCCGTCTCCGCCCCCGGCTCCGCCCCCGGCTCCGCTCGTTGGGCGTCCCTGGGGGAGTGGCTTGGGAAGCGGCTTCCCACCGGCGGGCCCTCGGCCGGCGCCGGTCGATCCGTTGGGAGCAGCGGTCGTTGATCCGCCGGCCGAACCGCCGGCCGTCCCGTCCGCGGCAGAAGTCGTGCTCGTGTTCTCTGTGCCCTGGGGCGGGACGGGCTGCCGGACGATCGAGACGCGGAAGATCGTCGTCGCGACCTGGTGGCGGATCAGCGCGCTCATCTCCTCGAAGAGCCCGTAGGCCTCCTTCTTGAAGGCGTTGAGAGGCTCTTCCTGGGCGTGAGCACGAAGCTGGATGCCCTGCCGCAGCTCATCGACCTCGGTCAGATGCTCAACCCAGACAGAGTCGATGGTGCGAAGCAGGACGAGGCGCTCTATGAGCGACCACTCGTCCGGGTTCTCCCCCGCCTTCTTCTCGAGCATCTCCGCGGCGATGTCCTTCAGGCGCGCGTCGATCGCGTCGCGGCTGTGGTGATCCCACAGCGCGTCCTCGGTCGTCTCGGGTCCCGCCATGCCCATCGCCTCGATGGCAGCCACGAGGGCGGCCATGTTCCACTCCTCCATCGGGAGTTCGGAGGGCAGGTGCAGATCGACCAGAGTATCGATCTCCCGATCCAGGAAGGACTGGACGGTGTCGGTGAGGTCCTCATTGCGGAGAACCTTGTCGCGCTCCTCGTAGATGGTCTCGCGTTGTTTGTTGATGACGTCGTCGTACTCGACGACGTGCTTGCGAATGTCGAAGTTGAAGCCTTCGACGCGGGACTGGGCGTTCTCGATCGTCTTGGAGACCAGGCGCGATTCGATCGCCATGTCCTCGTCCAGACCCAGGCGTTCCATGAGGCCGGCGACACGATCCGAGGCGAACCGCTTCATCAAGTCGTCTTCGAGGGAAAGGTAGAAGCGGGACGAGCCCGGGTCGCCCTGGCGGCCGGCGCGGCCGCGCAGCTGGTTGTCGATGCGGCGCGAGTCGTGACGCTCGGTACCGATGATGTGGAGGCCGCCGGTCCCGACCACCTTCTCGTGTTCCGCGTCGCACTGGCGCTTGGCCTCGGCCAGCGCCGCGTCGTAGGTCTCTTTGTCCACCTCGGCGGGGTTGAGGCCCTTGCGATGGAGCATCTCCGAGGCCAGGCCCTCCGGGTTGCCGCCGAGACGGATGTCGGTGCCCCGGCCGGCCATGTTGGTGGCGATGGTGACGGCGCCCAACCGCCCGGCCTGAGCAACGATGGGGGCTTCCTTCTCGTGGAACTTGGCGTTCAGGACCTCGTGCTTGATCCCGCGCTTCTTGAGCATATCGGCGAGATGCTCGGACTTCTCGACCGAGACCGTGCCAACGAGGACCGGGCGGCCCTGCTCGTGCATGTCGACGATCTCGTCGATGAGGGCGCTGAACTTGCCCTGTTCGTTGCGGAAGACGAGGTCGGCCCCATCGTCGCGAATCATCGGCTCGTTGGTGGGTATGGCCACAACTTCGAGCTTGTAGATCTTGTGCAGCTCTTCCGCTTCGGTCATCGCGGTACCGGTCATGCCGGCCAGCTTGGTGTACAGGCGGAAGTAGTTCTGGAAGGTGATCGTCGCCAGCGTCACGCTCTCGCGCTGGACTCGCAACCCTTCCTTGGCCTCGATGGCCTGGTGNNGTAGTCGCGGTCGCGCTTGTAGAGAGCGTGGGCCTTGAGTGCCGACTCGAAGTAGCGGGCGAGCGTTGGATCCGCGTCGTAGATGTTCTGAACGCCGAGAAGGCGCTCCATCTTGGCGATGCCGTCTTCGGTCGGCGAGACGGCCTTCTCCTTGAGGTCGACGAAGTAGTCGCCGCCCTCCTCGTCGCCCTCCGGACGGGCGGTCAGGCGCGGCACCAGCCGGGCGAAGAGGAAGTACTTGTCCGCCGATTCCTCGGCCTGGCCGCTGATGNNGCCTCGTCGATGAGGATGTTGTCGACCTCGTCGACGATGGCGAAGTAGCGCTCGCGCTGAACGCGCTGGTCCAGTTCCGTGACCATGTTGTCGCGGAGATAGTCGAAGCCGAATTCGTTGTTGGTGCCGTAGGTTATGTCGGCCGCATACGCCTCCCGCCGCGAAACCGGTCGCAGGTTGATCAGGCGCTCGTCGGTGGTCGGGTAGCCGGGCTCGAAGACGTATGCCTCGCCCTGTCCGCTGCTGGTGCGGCTGCCGATGATGATCCCCACCGACAGTCCCAGGAAGTGGTAGATCGGCCCCATCCATTGAGCGTCGCGACGGGCCAGATAGTCGTTGACCGTAACGACGTGAACGCCGCGACCGGTAAGGCCGTTGAGAGCGACCGCGAGAGGGGCGACGAGGGTCTTGCCCTCGCCGGT
>PMIP01000014.1 GCA_003158295.1 Chloroflexota bacterium
GGCATCTTCAGCTCCCATGTGGCCGAGGCCTTCACGGTGACAGGGCATGGTGGCGTACCGGCCGGAGCCACTGCCGTGACCGGCAACCTGACGGTCACCCAGCAGACCAGCGGAGGCTTCCTGTACATCGGTCCTGTGGCGGCGAACAACCCGACCAGCTCGACACTGAACTTCCCCCTCGGTGACGACCGAGCCAATGCGGTAACGGTGGCTCTCGGTACCGGCGGCACACTCTCGGTCACCTATGCCGCCTCCACCCTGGGTCCCACGGCGCAGGTGATCTTCGACGTGACCGGCTACTTCACGCCCTAGCCGGGGCGTGATGGACGCGACGTAGTCGCGGCGGAAACGGTTTCAGCTCCTGGCCAAGGGCACCATCAGGTCGTAGTGTCGTTGAACCGAGGGTGAGGTCCGGTCGGCGGTGCCGGCAGGCCGGCCGCGTGACTGTCTGGAAATCGACCCTCGAGCGCCGGGAATGGCGGAGCCAGGAGCTGCGGGCCTGGCTGGCTTCTTCAGGAGTTCCTGAGGCTTTCGCCGTAAGATCAAGTCATGGGCGAAACACCAGCATCTCGTGTAACACTTGACGAGGCTCTGGCCCACGTTCAGGCGCTGTTCCAGGCCGCCCGGAAGGGACCGCCGCTCTGGGTCCAACACGATCTCAGGTTCGGGCAATTGCGCCTTCTTTTCGGGCTGGCCCAATCTGGGCCGGTGTCGATCGGCCATCTCGCCGGCATCCTGGGCGTCAGCGACGCCACAGCTTCCGAGATCGTCGACCGTCTTGAACGGCGGGGCCTAGTCATACGGAGCCACCGCTCGGATGACCGACGCGTGGTCGAATGCCGGCTCAGCGAGGCTGGAGCCAGCATGCTTGCCGACATTGCCGGCGCCCGTCGAGAGGCACTGCGCGCGCCTCTCTCAGTCCTGACCGTGGGCGAGCTTGTGCAACTCGACGGTCTACTTCTGATCATGGCCGAGCGTCTGTCGGCCGTATCCCTCACCTCGGCTTCGACGGAAGGAGAGAGTCAAGTGGACTCTGTATCAGCACGGACGAGCCCGGCCCCAGGCGCCAGCCGGAGGACAGCGTGATCGGCGCCGACGGCCTGGCCCTTGCAACACGAGGGCTTCGCAAGAGCTATGGACCCCGGCGCGCCCTCGATGGCCTCGATCTATCTGTTCCCGCGGGCGTCGTGTACGGCTTCCTGGGACCGAACGGCGCCGGCAAGACGACCACGCTGCGGGTCCTGACCGGACTGGTACACCCCGACGGTGGCACGGTCGAGATCCTCGGCAAGCCGTTCCATCGCGGAGATCGACGTCGGCTGTTCGAGGTGGGGGCGCTCGTTGAATCGCCGACTTTCTACCCGTACCTCTCCGCCCGGGCCAACCTGCGTGAACTAGCTGC
This sequence comes from Chloroflexota bacterium, assembly GCA_003158295.1. Classification (GTDB taxonomy): domain Bacteria; phylum Chloroflexota; class Limnocylindria; order Limnocylindrales; family CSP1-4; genus Fen-1039. The sequence continues at coordinate 1,403 of PMIP01000014.1, forward strand.
CTCCGGTGCTCGCGTGCCTTCGAGGCGGATAGAGGAGCTGCTCGACGTTGTCGGCCTGTGCGAGCGAGCCAACGACAGGGTCCAGGAGTACTCGATGGGGATGAAGCAGCGACTCGGCATCGCTGCGGCGCTGCTGAGCGACCCCAAGCTGCTGCTGCTCGACGAGCCCGCCAACGGGCTCGACCCGGCCGGCATTGTGGCCATGCGCGACACGCTCCGGGCCCTCGCATCCCAGGGTAAGACGGTCGTCGTTTCAAGCCACCTCCTTGGCGAGATCCAGGTCATGGCCGATACGGTCGGCATCATCGCCTCGGGCAAGCTCGTCCGCGAGGGGCCGCTCAAGGAGCTCCTGGCGACGCAGGGAGTCGTCAAGGTTCGTGTGCAGCCGGACCGCGTGGACGCCGCCATAGCGACGCTTGCTCCCGAGTTTCCTGCAGGACGACTGACCGAGACCGACCGCGACGAGGGCTGGCTGTCGGTGCGCATCGAGCCAAACCGGGCCGAGGTGATCAGTCAGAAGCTGGCCGGTGCGGGCATCTATGTCTCGGGACTTGAGTCGGGGACGGATCTCGAGATGTTGTTCCTGGAACTCACCGGCGGACAGGCTGCCACTGGCGAGGGTTCGTTCGTCGGCCTAGCCGACTCGGATGCTGGCGGCGCGACCGCAGGAAAGGGAACCGTGGCATGAGGCTCTTCTTCTCGGGCCTGCGGAAGCTCGTTCGAAGACCAGCTACTTGGGTCACTCTCGGCCTGCTGATCGGTTTGCTCGCACTGATCATCATCGCGGTCGGCGCGACAGCGAACGAGCGCACGAATGCCACACGGGAAGCCGCAGCCAAGACTCTGGTCACCTTCCCCGGCGCGTACGACCGGATCCTGCAGTTCATCACGGGCCTCGGCGGCCTGTTCGCCCTTCTGTACGGGGCGGCGATCGCGGGCTCCGAATGGAGCTGGGGAACGCTGAAGTCAGCGGTGGCGCGCGGCGAAAGCCGCGTTCGCTACATGATGATCTCGTACGTGGCCGTTGCGGTGATGATCGCCTGCGGGATCCTGATCACGTTTGCCGTCGGTGTCGTCGCAGGAATCATCGGAGCGCACCTTGCCAACGTCTCGACCAGCGGCCTGGGTGATTCAGCCACGCTGACAGATCTGCCTCAGCGGTTGCTCAAGGGTTGGGTCGCGGTGGTCGAAGAAGGGGCGCTCGGCTTCACTATCGCCACTCTGGCGCGCAGCCAGCTGGCCGGCATAGGGGTGGGCATTGCGTTCTACTTCGGGGAGGGCTTTGCAAGCCTCGTCCTGCCCGACATCGTGAAGTACCTGCCATTCAGTGTCGCCAACGCCTCGCTCGCCACCGGTACGAGCACTGTGGGAATGTTCTCCGGCGGTAGCAGCACGCTTCCCGCCGATCAGGCCCAGGTCCTGGTGATCGTCTGGCTCGTCGGGGCACTGGTGGTCGCAGCCCTCTTCTCAGATCGCGCGGAGATAGCTGGATAGCACCGTTGGCGGCAGTCACGATGCAGCCATAGCGTTGGTGTCTTCCGACGGGCAAGACTGTGGGCTCCCGAGTCGCGGGCAGGCAAGAGCATGATCAATTACCGCCCACGGAGTCACAATGAGCATGGCCCGTCGCTCCGGGCATAACCCGTCGGCGAGGCGCTGCCGGTGCAGCTCCCCATCGAGAAAGGAGGGACTGCGATGACCAGTCCCCGCATCACCGGTATCTGGATCTCCGCCAATTCGGCGACGATGTTGCGCTGGAGCCCTGAGCTCACCGTGCGCCACCGCATCGACTCCACGGTCCCTGGCCGGCACCGCTCAACCGGACGACCACCCACCGAAGAGCATGGCGGCGAGGGCCATCGAGATGAACACATGCGGAGCTTCCTCGATCACGTCGCTCACGCCGTGCCGGTCGACGACGACCTCCTGCTGGTAGGGGACGGCGAGGTGGTCGAGCATCTCGCGGACCACATTCGAACGAACGACGCCAGCCACGACCGCCAGCGACGGATAGAGGTCGCGAAGAGCGGCACGATCACCGAACGCCAGTTGCTCGCCCGGATCCGCATCTTTGCCGGATCGCCGGCCAGGCGGACGCTGCCGCGCTGAGCTTGACGCGTCGTCACTTCGGGCGGGCCTTGTCGAGCAACCGTGCGCGCACAATCAGGTGGTAGTGTCGGTCGACGGCCGGCTGACCGGGGTCCGTGGCCGCACGCGAGCGGTGCCGGCTACGCGGCCACGTGCGACGCGTCGAGGTGAGTACGGGCCTGCCCGGCGGAACTGCCGTCGGGTGCGTCTCTGGCCGCTCACGCGCGCTCGAGCTCGATCCCCGCGGCGAGGCAGTCCTCGGCCAAGCGGTGGTACGTCTCCTCGGTGGGCGACCATCGGCCGGGGAACGCCACCAGCCTCGCCAACCCGACCTGTGCGTACCGTCCGATCAGGTCGACCCGGGCCTGGCCCGGCTCGCGCATCTCGTCGTCTGACGCATAGACCGAGAGCCGAAGCGTCGCCGGGTCGCGGCCAATCTCCTCGCACCGGGCGTGGATCAGCGGGAGCGACTCGGCGATCTGCTCGGGCGACAGGAACACGACGTTGAGCTCGTCCGCGAAACGTGCCGCCAGCCGCCATGTGACGTCGTGGCCGTTTCCACCCACGATGATCGGCGAGCGCGGTTGCTGGATCCCCTTCGGCACATTCACCGCGGCATGGACGCTGGCGAACCGCCCCTCGTAGGTGGCCCGGCCCGGCGCGAGCATCCGCGTGATCACCTCCAGGGCGTCGCGCAGGGCGGACAGCCGGTCTCTTGTCTCTGGGAACCCGTACCCGTACGCGAGCCACTCGTCCTGTTTCCACCCGCCGCCGATGCCGACCTCGAACCGGCCGCCGCTCGCGACGTCCAACGTGGATGCGAGCTTCGCGACGAGCGCGGGGTTGCGGTAGCCGGCGCAGATCACCATATGCCCGAGCCGCACCCGGGAGGTCACCCTGGCGATCGTCGCCAGCGTAGTGAACGACTCGAAGGTGATCTCGTCGGTCGTGTCCGGCGTCGTGTGGAAGTGGTCGAAGACCCACTCGGACTCGAAGCCGAGCGCCTCGGCCTGCCGCGCGAGTTCCAGCGTCCGGGCCCAGGCCAGTGCCGGATCCCACCCGTCGTATTCATGCTTCCAGCCCTGCGGCACAAGCACCCCGACCTGCATCGTTTCCTCTGATCGGCCTCGGTGAGTTCAACCGTTCGGTGCAAGGGGGTCGCGATCGCTCGTCGACCTGCCGCTTGGTAGAGTTCCGAGACACCGCCGATTGTAGGCGTTGGCACACACGATGCAGCCCTGGCGTCAGGAGACGAGGCGTCTCTCGCGGCAAGGTTGAGCCGGCAGTCGCCGACCCGAGGGCGCCGCCGCGTGTCCGGGCATCCGGTCCGTGTCAAACTTGACCGCTGGAGGATTGACTGTGCCCCTCTTCGGCCCGCCAAACGTCGACAAGCTCGTTGCGAAGGGCGATATCTCAGGGCTGATCGATGCCCTGGAATACCCGGTGCCTTGGCGCGTGCGCCGGGACGCAGCCCTCGCCCTTGGTTCGATGGGCGGTACGGATGCTGTGAAGCCCCTCATTGCCGCGCTTGGAGACGACCATGCGAGCGTGCGTCTGGCAGCTACGGAAGCTCTCGGAAAGATCGGTGACCGGGGCTCGGTCGAGCCGCTGATTGACGCACTGGGAAGCCGGGCGGTTGAAATCCGCAAGGCTGCGGCCGACGCTCTGGGCCAGATCGGTGATCCGCGCGCCCTGAACCCGCTCGTCGCCTGCCTCATTGACGCGAGCTGGAGTGTCCGTCGAGCTGCCGCCGAAGCTCTGGGCCGGATCGGTGACCCGCGCGCGACCGAGCCCCTCAAGGTCGCGTTCGAAGACATCGACTCGAACGTGCGGAGTGCTGCGGCCGAAGCCCTCGGGGCGCTTGGCTCGCGACCGAAGGGCACAGTCGATGCTTCGGGCGGAAAGGCCACGGCGGCGGACCGAGACTAGTCGACGCCGGTTCCCCGGCGGTGGGCACCGCCTGACCTCTATCGACGCAACTGGACGGCCGAACTGTGAGACGCGATCAGATGCCTGTTCCGGGTTCCGCTCTCGGCCGCCATCCGGCGCATGACCCGGCTGGCCGTCGAGCTTGGGCGGGTCCTATGGAACACGACCCGGACCGTCGGCCACGCGCTCGATGGCGGCCTACACGCTTTGAATTGCCGTACCATCGGGGCACGGAGGAGATGAATGCTCGCGACTCCATTTGCGGCCGCGCTGCTGTCTTTCCTATTCCCGGGCCTGGGGCAGGCTTCGGTAGGGAATCGCGGCCGCGCTGTGATCGTGGCGCTCCCGATGCTGGCGGTCCTGGGCGTCTTCGCAGTGATCCTGATCCTCGACCGAAGCTTGCTGTTCGGTCCGACTCCGGACCAGGGGTTGCTGACGAGCCTGCTGATCCTCGATCTGATGCTGTTCGTCTACCACCTGTGGGCTGTCCTCGACGCTTACGTGCTGGCCGGCAAAGCGCAACCCGACAGGCTCCAGCGAGGCGCCTTCGCGAGCAAGTTGACTATCGTCCTGAGCGTCGGCGTCCTGGTCTCGGGCACTATCGGGGTCCACGCGGCCGTGGCCGAAGTCACCATCAGCTGGCAGCATGCTCTCAGCTGCAACACCGGGGCGACACCGTGCTGGTTCGACATCTCCTACCCGCAGTGCGGCAGCCCATTTCCCGCCGACGCCGAGTACGGGATCGTCGGCGTGAACAAGGGGATCGTCTTCAGCGCCAACCCCTGTCTGGGCACGGGCGATGGCCCGCCCGAGCTCGCGTGGGCAGGCGGAGTGAGGGCGCAGCTCTACGCCAACACCGGTAACCCCGGACCTGCTCTTTCCTCCCGCTGGCCCAGCGACCAAACCTCCCCGCGCCAATGCGACGCATCAGCGGTGGCCGGATCAGACACCGCCGATTGCGCCTACGACTACGGCTGGAACGCGGCGGCCGACTCCTACAGGACGGCGGCCGCCGCTTATGTCTCCCTGGGCCTGGCCCCGGCGGGCGCGACCAGCACGCCATCCCCAAACATCTGGTGGCTCGACGTCGAAACCATGAACAGCTGGCGGCCCGACACCAGCCTCAACGTCGAGGTTCTCATGGGTGCGGTCGCGTACCTTCAATCGGTAGGCACCGCCGGCATCGGTTTCTACTCGACTCAATACCAGTGGAACGAGATCACCGGCGGCACCTCTGACTTCTCTGCCTATCCGAGCTGGGTTGCCGGTGCCAACTCCGCCAAGGAGGCGGTAGGCATCTGCAGCGCCAAAGGCTTCACCGGGGGCCGTGTCGCCCTCGTTCAGTATCCCGCCGGCGACTTCGACGGGGACTTTCTCTGCCAGGGCATAGCGGGTAGGTAGCATGTTCGGCTAGACTCGGGCTGCGGGCCACAAGCGCCAGCCGTCATCCGGTCCGCGCTGCGAGGACTCACGACGGCCGCGACGGCCGCGACGTCCGTCGGGCCTCGCGCCACTTGAGGGACGAACAGCTCCGAAGCCGCCTCTGATAGGTGCTCGGGATGGTGAAAGGGACGGGGTCACCGATGAGGTCTTTCCTGTGCGGTCGCGCAACCCGGATCCTGGGTCTCGCTCCTGCAGCGGTTCTACTTGGCAGCCTGTTCTCCGTGTGGGCCGGGCCGCTCGCCACGCCGGTTGCGGCGGCGAGCGGCGACTGGGCGCAGTTCCGCAACGGCCCGACACATCAGGGCTACAACGCCGCGGAGACCACTCTCTCGCCGTCCAACGTTGCCGGAATGAGCGCTGCATGGACTGGCCTCCTAGGCGGCACTGCTTTCACCTCGCCCGTGGTCGCGAACGGCGTGGCTTACATCGGCGCGCATGACGGCAAGCTGTATGCCTTTGCGGTCGGTTGCGCCGCCGGCGGCGGGATTTGCGCACCGCTGTGGACGGGCGCGACCGGCGATTCCATCCACTCCTCCCCCGCGGTCGCAAACGGCGTGGTCTACATCGGGTCCGACGACGGCAAGCTGTATGCCTTCGACGCTGCCGGGGTCACCGGCTGCAGCGGCAGCCCGAAGACGTGCGCGCCTCTTTGGACGGGGGCAACCGGCTGGGGTGTCACCTCCTCCCCCGCGGTCGCAAACGGCGTGGTCTACGTCGGATCGAACGACTACAAGCTGTATGCCTTCGACGCGGCCGGGGTCACCGGCTGCAGCGGCAGCCCCAAGACCTGCACGCCGCTCTGGACGGGGGCCACGGGCAGTTGGATCGGCTACGCATCCCCCGCGGTCGCCGACGGCGTGGTCTACATAGGCTCCACCGACGGCAAGCTGTATGCCTTCGACGCGGCCGGGGTCACCGGCTGCAGCGGCAGCCCGAAGACGTGCGCGCCTCTTTGGACGGGGTCGACCACCGATATCATCTTCTCCTCCCCCGCGGTCGCAAACGGCGTGGTCTACGTCGGGTCCGATGACAACAAGCTGCATGCGTTCAGTCTCCAAGTCGCCCCCACCGGCGCCACATACCACGCCCTCACGCCAACACGCATCCTCGACTCCCGCGATCACACAGGCGGTCTGGGCATCTTCAGCTCCCATGTGGCCCAGACGTTTGCGGTTACAGGCCATGGCGGCGTACCCGCCGGAGCCACTGCCGTGACCGGCAACCTGACCGTCACCCAGCAGACCAGCGCCGGGTTCCTCTACATCGGCCCGGTGGCGGCGAACAACCCGACCAGCTCGACCCTGAACTTTCCCCTCGGCGATGACCGAGCTAACGCGGTCACGGTGGCTCTCGGTACCGGAGGCACGCTCAGCGTCACCTATGCCGCCTCGACCTTGGGTCCCACCGCTCAGGTGATCTTCGATGTGACCGGCTACTTCACGCCCGATGCGTCCGGTGCCACGTACCACGCCCTCACTCCCTCGCGCATCCTCGACTCCCGCGACCACACAGGAGGCCTGGGCATCTTCAGCTCCCATGGGGCCCAGACGTTCCTGGTGCGCGGCGTCGGCGGGGTTCCGGCCAGCGCCACTGCCGTGACCGGCAACCTGACCGTGACCGGGCAGTCCAGCGCGGGCTTCCTGTACATCGGTCCGGTGGGGATGGCCAACCCAACCAGCTCGACTCTGAACTTCCCACTCGGTGACGACCGGGCCAACGCGGTAACGGTGGCTCTCGGCGGGGGAGGCACCCTATCGGTCACCTATGCCGCCGCG
>PMIP01000067.1 GCA_003158295.1 Chloroflexota bacterium
TTGGCCGGGGCCGTTGCCTTGGCCGGGGCTGTTGCCTTGGCCGGGGCCGTTGCCTTGGCCGGGGCCGTTACCTTGGCCGAGCCCTTGGGGCCGGGCGCGGGCTTGCCGCCTGCGGCTCCCTTGGCGGGACCCTTGCCGGCGGGCTTGGGTGTCTCTTCCTCGGCGGGCTCGGGGAGTGGCGGCGCGCCGATCAGGTTGAACCACGCGCCGTACAGGACTTCGGCGTCCTCGGGCTCGAGGAGATCTCCGAGCACCAGGGCGGCCACCGCGTCGGCCAGCGCCGGGCCGGCCATCTTGCGCGACTCGCCCTGGCCGGCCTGGCCGAGGAAGCCGGCGGTCTCCTGGATGCGGCTGGCGTTGAGCCAGGGGCCGAGCTTCTCCTGGGCGTGGCGGATCTGCTCGCGCCACTCTGGATCCTCGTCGACCAGTTCTTGTAGTGACTGATGGGCCTGGTGCAGCTCCTCGCGTGGGGCATTCTGCCAGCCGCCCACCAGCCGGCCCACCTGCTCGGGCGTCAGCAGCCAGAGCCGGTTCAGGAAGTCCGTCACGGCGTCCGAGTTGGGGCCGAAGGCGGCCTCGTCCTCCACGTCCTCGTCCTCTTCGCCATCCTCGGCTCCGTCCACTTCCTCGGTCTCGTCCGCCCCGGGGGCCTCAATGCGCGCCGCTGCGGCGGTCGCGTCCAACTGCGCGGTCGTCTCCGACCATGGCGTGAACAACGCCTCGAAGTGGCTCTCGTCCAGCGCTTCCTCGAGGATCACGGCTGTGGCAGCGTCCAGCGCCGCTTCGCCGGTCTGGGTGCAGATGCGGGACCAGTCCGGCTCCGCGTTCACGTACTCCGGATAGCCGGCCGTCACCGCCATCCACGTTCCGACGGCTTCCCTGACCAGCTGGAGGTGCCGGGCCGTCTCGTCGTTGCTCTCGTAGATCTTCCGCACGGCTTTGCGGGCCAGCTCGCGATCCGCCTTGGGGATCGCCAGCCACGCCTCGGCGAGGGGCCGGGCTTCGGTCGGGGAGATCTCCTCGAGCCGGTCCAGGATCTCCAGCACCGCCACGGCATTGGCGCCGTACATCCAGACGTCGTTGCCGGCGAGGTAGTCAGCGGCCTGAGACTCGAGGTCCGCAGTCATGTCCTCCGGCTGGTCCTCGAGATCTCCCTCCTCGAAGTCATCGTCCAGCTCGTCCTCACCGAGTTCGGTGCCGTCGTCGACGAGCGAGTCTTGCTCCGACTCATGCGCCGCTTCACCCTTGTCGCGCCGATCGCCTCGCCTGAACATCGATTCCTCCGAAGAAGCGCGTGCCCGCGCGTCGGGAATGGTCGCACAGCTGAGCCGCGGCGTCGCGACGAAGGTGGAATTGGCGGCGCGGAGCGTTCCAGGGCGTGGCGGCTGCCGGGTTCGGAGGCCCGGCCGGCCTTTGTGCGTCAGCAACTACATGTCGAACGGGTCGGCTGCATGCGCCCGCCCGACTCGTCATGTGTGCGGCACCGCGAGCTTCGCGGTTCAGGCGACGCGCCCCACGGCTCAGGCGGCGGAGCGCCGAGGGCTCAGTAAGCCCCGTGAGCCTCGATGAAGCGCTGGACCCGTGCCCAGGCGTCGTCCGATTGGGCCTGGAATTCGGCCTGCTTGCGGTCGAAGAAGCTGTGCGGCGCGTCCGGCTCAACCACCACGTCCTGCTCCACGCCGGCTGCTATCAGGGCGTCGCGGAATTGCTGTACGACCGGAATCGGGATCCCCTGATCCGCCCCGCCGAAGATGCCCAGGACGGGGCATTCGATCTGGCCGGCCACATCGGTCGGCGCCGGCGTGTCGTTGCGAGACGGTCCGCCGGGCCAGCCGTAGAAGCCGATCACGCCGGCCAGGCCGAGACCCAGGGTCGCGGACAGGAAGGCATTGCGGCCGCCCATGCAGAAGCCGGTGGTGAAGAGAGCCTCGACATGCCCGCCGCCCTCGGCCCCTCGCAGGTACGCAGCCGCGGCGGCCATGTCCGCGGAGAGCCCGGCCCACGTGGTCTGGGCCACGTGCGGCCCGTAGTCGAAGTCGTCGCCGCGCTCGCCGGTCCCGGCCGTCCGCCCGAAGTAGTCGATCGCCACCGCCTCCACGCCGATCTCCGCGAAGCGGATCGCCAGCTCCTCGTAGTAGTGGTGGAGACCTCGGACATCGGGCAGGATCACGATGGCGTTGCCGGTCGTCTCGGCCGGCCGGGCGTGGAAGGCTCGGAGCGTGTTGCCGTCGGCAGCCCCGAGCTCGAGCGATCGGTGAGTGACAGCCGCGCCGGAGATCGGTCGTATCGGGGGGCTGCTGTCGAGATCGAAGCACATGTCGCGGGACTCCTGGTGGGGCTAGGTCGATTGTCCCAAGCCTGTGTCCCACGGCCGTTTCCGAGGCGTGCCGGTTGCGCCCCGTGATGCCGAGGAAGTCGTGAGCGCTGCTAGAATGCCCGCCATGTCCAAATCGCTCGTGGTTCAGAAGTTCGGTGGCTCGTCCATCGCCAACGCCGATCGGATTCGGCGGGTGGCGGCGCGCATCGCCCGCGAGCGAGCGACGGGCGGCGATCTGGTGGTCGTCGTCTCCGCCATGGGGGATACCACCGACGAGCTCCTGGCGCTGGCCAGCTCCATAACGGAGGATTCGGATCCGCGCGAGCTCGACATGCTTCTGGCCACCGGCGAGCACCAGAGCGCGACTCTCGTCTCGATGGCCCTGCACGCCCTCGGCGTCCCGGCGATCGCGCTCTCGGGCGCCCAGGCCGGCATCACGACCGATGGCAACTACGGCAAGGCCCGCATCGCTGGGATCGACCCCAAGCGCATTCTCAGCGAGATAGAGGCGGGCCGCGTCGTCATAGTCGCCGGTTTCCAGGGCCAGAGCGTCAGGGATCCGCACCTCTCTGAGGTCACGACCCTCGGTCGTGGCGGTTCCGACACTACCGCCGTCGCCGTGGCGGCTGCCCTCGAAGCCGATCGCTGCCAGATCTTCACCGACGTTCGGGGCATCTACACAGCCGATCCGCGCCTCGTCTCCGACGCTCGCCAGCTGCCGGTTATCTCCTACGAGGAGATGATGGAGTTGGCCCATCAGGGGGCGCAGGTCATGCAGGGTCGAGCGGTCGAGCTAGGCTGGGTCAACCATGTCGTCATAGAGGTGCTGAGCTCGTTCGAAGACCTGCCCGGTACGCTCATCAAGGAGGATCCGTTCGTGGAGCAGCGCAACAAGGTTCGCGGGCTGGCCCACGACCGCAACGTGGCCAAGGTGACCCTCGTCGAGGTCCCGGACCGGCCCGGTGTCGCTCACGCCGTCTTCGCTCCCCTGGCCGAGGCGGGAGTCAACGTCGACACGATCGTCCAGAACGTCGGCCACCACGGCACGACGGACCTGAGCTTCACCATCACCCGGGGTGATCTGGCCAAGACGAAGCGCATCCTCGAGCCGATCGTTCGGGAGTTGGGCTTCCGCGAGATGACGACCGACTCGGCCATGGCCAAGGTCTCGATCGTGGGAGCCGGCATCCAGAATGCCCCGGGCTACGCCTCGCGCATGTTCGCCGCGCTGGCCGAGGCCGGCGTGAACATCGAGATCATCTCGACATCCGAGATCCGCATCACTTGCATGATCGCCGAGGACCAGGTCGAGACCGCCGTCCGAGCATTGCACAAGGCATTCGCTCTAGAGGAGCCGGAGCCGCTGCTCCAGGGCGAACTGGCCGCCGAGGCTGGTGGGGGATCCGGCGGGACGTCGAAGACGGGCGCGTGACGACGGAGCGCGTCGCTGCTGCCGCCTCGACTCGGATCGCGTTCTTCTCGCGATACGAGCGTCTTCGGTCGGTCACCTCGACCAACGACATCGTTCGAGGCTGGATGGCCGAAGGAACGCCCGAGGTCTGTCTGGCTGTCGCCGACGAGCAGACCGCGGGGCGAGGGCGCCTTGGCCGGGCCTGGATCGCGCCCAGTGGAGCGGCCCTGATGCTGTCGCTCGGCTTCCTGCCGCGCTACCTGCCGCCAGACCGGCTGTGGCGGCTTCCTGCGGTCGTGGCGCTGGCCATGGCCGACGCCGCCGAGGAAGTGGCCGGGCTGCCCATCGGCATGCTCCGTCTCAAGTGGCCGAACGACATCGTGGTGGCCGCGGACGAGGGAGTGCGCAAGCTGGCCGGAGTCCTGAGCGAGGCCGAGGGCACGGGCACGGCGGCCGTCCAGGCGGTGGTCGGCATAGGCGTCAACACCGACTGGCGGAGCGAGGACTTCCCGCCGGAACTGGCCGGCTCCATGACGAGCTTGCGCGAGGCGTCGCGAGGGCGCCCGATAGACTCCGACCTGCTTCTTGCCGCCTTCCTGCTGCGCCTCGAGCCGCGAGTGCTGGCACTGCGCGACGGGCATTTCGACGTCGCGGGCTGGCACGACCGTCAGGTCACGACCGGCCGAATGGTCCGGATCGAGATGCCGGACGGCTCCGCGCAGGAAGTGCGGGCGGTCGGCGTGGACGGAGCCTCCGGGGCGCTGCTGGTCGAGGACGCGGCCGCACCCGGCGGGGAGCGCGAGCTGCTCGTGGGCGAGGTGGCCCACGTAAGGCTGGGTCCGGCGGAGCGTGACGCCACACGGGGCGCGCCGGTTTCCGGCGGCCGGGGTGTAACAAGTTGAACCGGCTGGTGTTGAGTAGAGCGAAGGAGGGTGCCCGTCCCGCCCGGCTGGACCGCGACCGCGGCCTGGTAGAGGCGGCCCGGCGCGATCCCGCCTGCTTCGATGCCCTGTATAGGAAGTACCTGGCCCAGGTGTACAGCTACGCGTACTACGAGCTCCGGGACCACCACGCGGCGGAAGACGCGACCGAGCGTGTCTTCATGCAGGCTCTGGCCGGCCTGCCCAGATTCGAGGAGCGAGTCGACGACTTCATCGCGTCCCGGTCGGTGATGACCGAAAGCGGGCCGGACTCCGCGGAGATCTCCACTTTCCGTATCTGGCTCTTCCGGATTGCGCACAACGTCGTGGCGAACGAGCGACGGCGGGATCGCCGCCGCCCCGTCACCCCCCTGGAGGAAGCGGCGGAGCTCTCCGCCCCGGACGACGTCGCCGAGACGGCAGCCGCTCGCGAAGCCTTCAGCGCGGCCTGGGACGCAGTCGCGCGCCTGCCGCAGGATCGCCGCCGGGCGATCATTCTGCGTTTCGTCGACGAGATGTCCACGGCCGAGATCGGGGCTATCCTCGGTCGCTCGGAGGGAGCCGTTCGCGTACTGCTGCATCGGGCGCTACGGTCGGTAGCCGACGACCTGCGGGGTCACCTCAGCTGATGCTCAGCGGCGGAACGCGGGACGCTCGGCGTACAGAGCGGTATCTGGACGAGCTCATGGCCGCCGACCAGCGGCGAGTCTCGGAGTTCCCCGTGGACACCGACATGGACCCGGCGATACGCCTGGCGGCCCGCGAGCTCAGGGCGGATCTGGTGCGAGTCCACCCCTCCTTCCGTTTCGAGGAGGCGCTTGCCGCTCGCCTGGCGGCCGGAGCGATGCGGCTGCGGGCCGGCCTGCGCGTGGAGATCGCCGAGGCCGACGGGGTCCCCGCGACGCCCGGGACGATGTCCGCCTTCCGGAGCCATTCGACCACCGCGCAGGGAGGCGCAGTCACGGCCATTCCGCCCGATACCGCTCCGGCGCAGCCGCAGGCGGTTGCGTCAGCCTCGGCCCTTCGCCGCCTGCCCGAGATGGCCGCGCGCCAGTCACGGCCGCTGATCGTAGGTGGAGTCGGGATGGCTTCAGCGGCGATCTCAATCGGCGCGGTCTACGTCGCCTGGCGCCACTCCCACCAGGCGTCCGGGAGGATGGGGCGTGCCGCTCGGACGGCTCACGGTCGCGCCGCCGGGTCCAGCCGCCGCCGAACCGGCGTCATCAACGGAATACTTGGGGTCGTGTCCTGATGCCGGTCAGATTGCCTTTCCGCCCCCGCCGCGACACGTACCCGCCTGACCTGTGGACCAAGTGCCCGGGCTGCTCGGAGATGCTCTTCAACAAGCAGCTGGAGAAGACGCTCCGCGTCTGTCCTCATTGCGGGCACCACTTCCGCATCTCCGCCCGGTCCCGGATCGAACAACTCGTCGACGGCGGCTCGTTCGTCGAGCGGGACGACGACCTGCAGCCGGTCGACTCCCTCGGTTTCGTCGATCTCAAGTCCTATCCGGATCGGCTCGTGGCTGCCCAGCTCGCCACCGGTCTGCGCGACGCCGCCGTCTGGGGCCTGGCCGCCATGGGCGGGAAGCCGGTCTCTATGTGCGTGATGGACTTCGGGTTCATCGGCGGGTCGATGGGCGCGGTTGTCGGTGAGAAGGTCGCTCGGGCCGGCGAGGCTGCGCTGGATCAGCGCATTCCGCTGATCATCGTCTCCTCTTCCGGTGGCGCGCGGATGCAGGAGGGCACCTATGCCCTGATGCAGCTCGCCAAGACGATGGGCGTCATCGAGCGGCTCAAGGCCGCTTGCGTGCCCTTCATCTCCGTCCTGACCGACCCCACTACCGGCGGCGTCTTCGCCTCGTTCGCCGTCGTGGGCGACGTGAACATCGCCGAGCCCAACGCGATCATCCGCTTCGCCGGAGACCGCGTTTCGGCCGGAACCATCGGCGAGGAGCTGCCCCCCGGATACCAGCGCTCCGAGTTCTGGTTCAGCCACGGGTTCGTGGACAGGATCGTGGCCCGCGCCCGTCTCCGCGACGAGGTCATCGCCCTGCTCGGATTCCTGGCGGCCCCGCCGCCGGCCGGCGCCGGCGAGGCTATCGCAGGAATCGCGTCGAGGCCGCGTTCGCTGCTCTCGGCCCTCACGGGGGCGCTCGCCGGAGAGAATGGCGACGCACGCGGCAGCGACGCACGCGGCGGCGACGCACGCAACGGCGGGCGCAACGGCGACTCACGCAACGGCGGGCGCGGCGGCGAAGCCAACGGGTCTCGTGGGGAGGCGCCCCGTGGTTGATCGAATCCTGAACCGCGGCCACGCGGCGGAAGGCCAGGCGGAGAACGTGACGGCCGCGGTCTGGGCCCACGTCCAGCAGGCCCGCAACCTGAAGCGCCCGCACACGCTCGAGCTGCTCAAGGCCATGGCGGACGAGTTCATCGAGTTGCACGGCGACCGGCTCTTCGGCGACGACTCGGCCATCGTCGGCGGCCTGGCTCGGATCGCGGGACGGCGCCTCGTCGTGATTGGTTTCCAGAAGGGCCAGGACACCGANNACCGAAGAGAACATCCGCCGCAACTTCGGCCTGCCCCATCCCGAGGGCTATCGCAAGGCGATGCGAATGATGGACCTGGCCGAGCGCTACGCCATGCCGGTCCTCACCTTCGTCGACGTCCAGGGAGCCTTTCCGGGCGCCGCGGCCGAAGAGCGTGGCATCGCCGAGGCGATCGCCAAGTCGGTCGGGCTGATGACCCGCCTCCGGACTCCGATCGTGGTGGTCATCACCGGCGAGGGCGGCTCGGGCGGTGCGCTGGGGCTGGCGGTCGGCGATGTGGTGCTGGCGCTCGAGAACTCGATCTACGCGGTGATCAGCCCCGAAGGCTGCGCCACCATCCTGTGGCGCTCGGCCGAGCAATCGCAGCTGGCCGCCGTCGCCATGAAGGTCACCGCCGGTGAGCAGCACGAGCTGGGCATCGTCGATGCGGTGATCCCCGAGCCCGGCGAGGGAGCTCACACCGACCCGGCCGAGATGGCGCGACTGATCCGCGAGGCCGTGATGGAGCAGTTCGACGCGCTCGGCCGCATCCCCCTCGACGAGCTCGTGGAGGCTCGCTTCCAGAGATACCGGGCCTATGGTCCCTTCGCCGTGGCCGATCGATCGGTGGTCCCTCCGGAGCGGATCGGCATCGCGGATCGGTTGCGCGGCCTATTGGCCGGCCGGCCGACCAGGCCCGCGTTCCCGGGAACCAAACGCGGCGGCTCGCCCGATCGCGAGGAGGAGTAGGCGATGCCCGCCCGCCAGCAGAACGCCGCTGTCGACCGGACCGGAGCGCAAGAGGCTCTCCGAGTCCGACGCGACCACGAGGCCATCGCCCGGCTGGCCGACGATCTCCTGCCGGCCCTGATCGCCAAGCTCGCCGCCAGCGGATTGGGCGAGATCGAAGTTCGAGAGAGCGGCTGGAAGGCACGCCTGCGCAAGCCGGCCGGCGCCGATGCGGCCCGCCGGTCGGCGGCCAGGGTTTCGGCTGAGAATCCCGCCGCACACGGCCATGCGCCGGCAAGACCGGCGGTCGGCCACGGACGGGGGACCGAGGACCGCGACGCACGACGCGAGGCCGGCGACGAAGCCGCCGAGCCAGAGCCCGGCCTCGTGGCGGCCACTTCTCCGGCTGTGGGTATCTACCATCCGCGCCGCGATCTGACGGTCGGAACCCGCGTCCGCGCCGGTGACCGCATCGGTTGGGTCGACGTGCTGGGAGTGCAGCAAGACGTGATCGTGCCGGTAGACGGCCTCATCGGATCGAGCCTGGCCGAGGCCGGCGAGGCGGTTGAGTACGGTCAGGGGCTGGTGCAGCTGGATCCGCTCGAAGAGGTCGACGAGTCTGGCGCGTCCGGGAGCCAGGGCCGGCCGGCGGCTGCGAGGAACGCCTGATGTTCAGCAAGATCCTGATCGCGAACCGCGGCGAGATAGCCTTGCGAATCCTGCGCGCCTGCCGGACGCTGGGCATCGGCGCCGTCGTGGCCTACAGCGAAGCGGATCGGGAGAGCCTGGCCGCCCAGCTGGCCGACGAAGCCATCTGCATAGGCCCTGCGGACGCCAGGCACAGCTACCTCTCGGCGCCGGCGATCATATCGGCGGCCGTGGTCACCGGCTGCGATGCCATCCATCCGGGCTACGGGTTTCTCTCGGAGGACGAAGGCTTCGCCGACGTCGTCCGGGCCCACGACCTGACGTTCATCGGCCCGCCGGCGGAGGTCCTCGAGCGCTTCGCCTCCAAGGAGGCCACTCGCCGGTTGCTCGGATCGCACGGCTTGCCCACCATTCCGGGCTCGGGGATGTTGCGCGATGAGGCCCATGCTCTCGGCGAGGCCGAGCGCATCGGCTACCCCGTCCTGATCAAGCCCTCGGCCGGCGGCGGCGGAAAGGGGATGCGCCTGGTCCGGACCCCCCGCGAGCTGGAAAGTGCCTTCAAAGTAAGCCGCTCCGAGGCGAAGGCGGCGTTCGGCAACGACGCGCTGTACCTGGAGAAGTACCTCGACGACAACCGCCACGTGGAGATCCAGGTGGCCGTGGACCGCTTCGGTAACGCCGTCCACATGGGCGATCGCGATTGCTCCGTGCAGCGGCGTCACCAGAAGGTCATCGAGGAGACGCCCAGCCCTGCCCTCTCGAATTCCGCCCGCAAGGAGCTCGCCGACCGGGCGGTTCGGGCCATCTCGGCGGCCGGCTACGAGAACCTGGGCACGCTCGAGTTCCTCATCGACTCCAAGGGCGACGCCTACTTCATCNNCAACTGCCGCGTCCAGGTGGAGCACCCCATCACGGAGCTCTGCACCGGCATCGATCTCGTAGCCCTGCAGATCAAGATAGCCGCCGGCGAGCCGCTCGGCCTGACCCAGGCCGACATCGTCTCGACCGGTCACGCCATCGAGTTCCGGATCCTGGCCGAGGATCCCGGCAAGGACTTCAAGCCGCAGGGCGGCCAGATAGGCGCCTACCTCGCCCCGGGCGGGCCCGGCGTCCGGATGGACTCGCACATCTACCCCGGCTACGACGTCCCGCCCTACTACGACTCCCTTCTCGGCAAGCTCTCCGTCTGGGCTCCCGACAGGGCTCAGGCCATCGCTCGTGCCGACGCAGCGCTGCGCGAGATGCTCGTCGACGGCGTCATGACGAACATCGAGCTGCACCGCGCGATTCTTGCCAACCAGGTCTTCATCGACGGCAAAGTGACGACGAACCTGCTCGACAGAGTCGGCAGCGCTCCGTTCGTCGCAGCCGGCAACCGCTGAAGCCGCCACCAGGAGCCGCCCCGTGACCGAATCCGCCACGACCAACGAGCCGATTCTGACGACCCGCCAGATCGAGAAGCTCATCCCGCACCGCTGGCCGTTCCTTCTCGTGGACCGCATCGTCGAGTACGACCAGGCGGCCAAGCGGATCGTCGGTCTCAAGTCCGTGACGGCCACGGAGTGGTTCTTCCAGGGCCATTTCCCCGGCCAACCCATCATGCCGGGCGTGCTCCAGATAGAGGCCCTGGCCCAGACCATGGCCGTCTTCGTTGCCCAGCAGCCGGGCTTTGGAGATCGGATGGGGCTCTTTGCCGCAATCGACGAGTGCCGCTTCAAGCACATCGTGACGCCGGGGGACCAGCTCCGGCTGGAAGTCACAATGGAGCGGCTCGGCAGCAAGTTCGGGCGCGGCAAGGGAGTGGCCACGGTCAGCGGCGAGGTCGCGTGCGAGGCCCTGCTCAGCTTCATCATCGCGCCTGAGAGCGCACTGCGCTGATGGTCCGCATCGCCGCCCTGTCCGACATCCACGGCAACCTGCCCGCCCTCGAGGCCGTTCGCAAGGCGGTGGACGCCGCGCGTCCCGACTACGTGGCCATCTGCGGCGACCTGGTCTTCAACGGCCCGGATCCGGTCGGCACGCTCGCGCTGGTCCGCGAGCTGGAACGGGCCGGCGCCTACGTCACGATCGGCAACACGGACGTGGCCGTTGCCGACGGCGACTTCACGGCCGCGTTCCCGTGGTTCACGGAAGGAGCCCCGGACTCGTACCTGGCCGCTGCGGAGTGGGCCAGGGACCAGATCGGCGACGACGGAGTGGACTATCTGCGGCGCCTCCCCTGGGAGAGACGGCTGCGGGTCGGCGACGCCGGGTCGCCTCACGGCGATCTCATCCTCTTCTGCCACGCCTCGCCCGGGTCGCTGACCGACGGCTTTCCCGTGGATCTCGATCCTGTCGTGACGATCGATCGCGTCAGCGGGACGGACGCGAAGGTCATCGTGTGCGGCCACACCCACGTGCCTGAGGTTCGCGAGGTGGGCTGGCGGACAATCGTCAACGCCGGTAGCGCCGGCTACGTCTTCGATGGCGATCCCTCGGCGAGCTGGGTGCTGATCGAGATCGAGGGCGAGGAGATCAAGGCCGAGATCCAGCGGACGACCTACGACGTCATGGCGGCCTCAGACGCCGTCTCGGCCCGAGGCCTGCCGGGCGACGTCTACCGCGCCGCCACCATCCGGACGGGGAAACTGGTTCGATGAGCCCGGCCGGCGGGCAACCCAGAGTTGTCGTCACGGGTATGGGCGCCCTGACGGGACTCGGGCTCGACGTCGCCTCCACCTGGGACGCTATGGTTGCCGGCCGATCGGGCGTGGGTCCCATCACACAGTTCGATCCCTCGCGGCTGACCACCCGCATCGCCGCCGAGGTCAAGGATTTCGATCCTTCTCCGGTCCTCGATCGCAAAGACCAGCGCCGAAACGATCGCTACGTTCAGCTGGCGCTCGTGGCGGCCCGCCAGGCGATGGACCAGGCCGGGCTCCCGGCGCGACTCGAAGGCACGGAAGCCGAGCGAACCGGCGTGATCGTCGGCACCGGCATCGGCGGCATTCGAACTCTGGCCGACCAGATCTTGCTCATGGGCGAGAAGGGGCCGGATCGAATGTCCCCCTTCCTCATCCCGATGGCCATCGGCAACCTGGCAGCGGGCGTGATCTCGATCTTCTTCGGACCGCAGGGACCCAACTTCGGCGTCGTCTCCGCCTGTGCGACCGGCGGCCACTCCATCGGCGAGGCGTGGGAGACGATTCGTCGCGGCGACGCGGACGTGATGCTGGCCGGCGGCGCGGAAGCCGTTGGGCACGAGTCGCTGGTGGGCGCCTTCGCGGCGATGCGGGCACTCTCCACGCGCAACGACGAGCCCGAGCGTGCCTCACGCCCGTTCGACAAGGGCCGCGACGGCTTCGTCATAGGCGAGGGTGCCGGCGTGGTTGTGTTGGAGTCGCTGGAGCATGCCCTGGCTCGCGGGGCGGAGCCTCTGGCGGAGGTCGTGGGCTATGGAGCCACCGCCGACGCCTCGCACATCACCCTTCCCGCTCCGGGGGGCGCCGGCGCGGTCCGGGCCATTCGCCGTGCGCTGGAGAAGGCGAGCCTCACCGTAGACGACGTGGACATGGTGAATGCCCATGCCACTTCCACGCCAGAGGGCGATCCACGCGAGCTGGAAGCCATCAGGACGCTCTTCGGCGAGCGGGCCGGACAGGTCAGCATCACCGCCAACAAGAGCATGATCGGCCACACTCTGGGCGCGGCGGGAGCCATCGAGACCATCGCCACGGTCATGAGCCTGCGAACCGGGATCGTGCCACCCACGATCAATCTCGACGATCCCGACGAGGCCGCGGCCGGGCTGGATCTGACGCCGAACGTGGCCCGACATCGGTCGATGGATGTGGCGGTCTCAGATTCCTTCGGCTTCGGCGGCCAGAACAGCGCCCTGGTCATCCGGCGCTGGACCGAGTGAGGGAGCGGACGATGGGCGAGCAGAACGACGAAGCGTCCCGCCTGCCGGCTGGGGCGACCCCCGACGGAACCGGCGTCGGCGCGACGGCAGTCTCCGATGAGACGGCCGAGCTGCTGAGCCTGATCGATCGGCTCGGTGCGCTCCTGGAGCGAAGCGACCTGGCGGAGCTGGAGGTCGTGGCGGGCGAGACGGGCATAGTCCTGCGCAAGCCCGTCGCGCCGGTGCCATCGATGCCGGCCGTCGTGACTCCTGCCGCGGGCCCCGATACGGCCGGCGGCGCGGCCGTGACCGCCCCTGTCTCGACCGCGAAGATCGTGAGGGCGCCGCTGACGGGCATCTTCTACTCTGCTCCGTCGCCGGCCTCGCCCCCCTATGTCACCGTCGGACACCGCGTCAAGGTGGGAGACGTGATCGGCCTCATCGAGGCCATGAAGCTCTTCAACGAGATCAAGTCGGACCAGGCCGGGCGAGTAGTGCGCATGGTCGCCGAGTCCGGGAAGCTGGTCAAAGCGAAGCAGCCGCTGATTGAGGTCGAACCGTGAAGCCTCGCGCCCTGTCCGGTGTCCACCTGACGGGCTGGGGAGCGTACGCCCCGAGCCTGGTCCTGACCAATGCCGATCTGGAGCGCATGGTCGACACCTCCGACGAGTGGATCGTGTCCAGGACGGGCATTCGGGAACGTCGCATTGCCGGGCCGGGCGAGACTACCGCGAGCATGGCCGCCATTGCGGGGCTGCGAGCAATCGCCACGGCAGGCCTGCAGCCGGAAGAGATCGACCTGATCCTCGTCGGCACGCTCACTCCGGACTACCCGCTTCCCTCCGCGGCCGTGCTTGTCAAGGAGGCGATAGGCAACACCACGGCCGCCGCGATGGATCTGGCCGCGGCCTGCTCCGGCTTCGTGTACGGCTATGCCATGGCTCATGCGTATCTTTCGAGTGGCCTGGGGAAGCACGCCCTGGTCGTGGGCTCCGAGACGATGAGCCGATGCACCGACTTCACCGATCGGGGCACGTGCGTGCTCTTCGGCGACGGCGCCGGGGCGGCGGTGCTCTCCGCCTCGGACGAGCCGGGCGGAACCCTGGGCATGGAACTGACTACCGACACGGCCGCGACTTACTCGATATGGATCCCCGCCGGCGGCGCGACTCGCCCCGCCAACGAGGAGACGGTCGCGAGGCGAGAGCACCTGATGCGAATGAAGGGCGGCGAGACATTCAAGCTGGCCGTGAGGCGGCTTGGCTCTACGTCGCTCAACGCCCTCGAGAAGGCCGGCATGACCCTGGAGGACGTGGACCTCGTCGTGCCTCACCAGGCCAACATTCGCATTCTCGAGGCGCTTGCGAAGTCGATGAAGTTCCCCATGGAACGGGTCTTCGTGAACATCGAGAAGTACGGCAACACCTCCGCGGCCTCCGTCCCTATCGCGCTGGTCGAGGCCGTCTCCGAGGGGCGCATCAAGCAGGGCGACCGCATCGTGTTCGTCGCATTCGGCGCGGGCGGCACGTCCGGGGCCATCGCGGTCCAGTGGACCGCGGATCCGGCAGACCGTCTCCGCGCCGAAGCCGTCGATCCCGACCGCATCTCCATCTCCGTGCCGAACATCGAGCCCGTCAATCCCTTCCCGCCGGACCTGGAGTGGCTGCTCAAGGAGTCCACGTCCGACGCCCGCAACGGCCGACGTCTCGGGCTGGATGCCCGCTCGACTACGACCATCTCCAACGCGGCAGTCCCCGGCGCGGATGGGAGCGCCGCCGTCACCCGACCCGAGCGGTGAGGTCGGGTCCGCGGCCGAGGGCGTGGATTCGAATCCGGCCGGACCGGAATGCCAGTAGAAGGAGCCAACCATGATCGATCTGACCGGCAAATCCGCTCTCGTCACGGGCGGAGCTCGTGGCATCGGCAAAGCCATCTGCCTGAGCCTGGCCCGCCAGGGGGCCGACATCGCCTTCGTGGACGTGGGACGTGCCGATGTCGCCGAGGCGACGGTCGCGGAGATCGAGGCGCTCGGCCGCCGCGCGATCTACATTGCCGCTGATGTGACCGACCCGGAGGCATGCGTGAAGGCCGTCCAGGCCACCGTCGAGGCCTTCGGCAAGATCGACATCCTGGTCAACAACGCCGGCATCACCCGCGATGACCTGATCATGCGAATGCCCATCGACGACTGGCGCAAGGTCCTGGAGGTCAATCTCTTCGGCGCCTTCTACATGATCAAGGCCGCCGTCCGCCCGATGCTCAAGGCCCATGCCGGCCGGATCATCAACATGTCCAGCGTTTCGGGCCAGGCCGGCCAGATGGGCCAGGCCAACTACTCGTCGTCCAAGGCCGGCCTGATCGGCCTGACCAAGGCGACGGCCCGCGAGGTGGCCTCGCGCGGCATCACCTGCAACGCCGTGGCCCCCGGTTTCGTCGTGACCGAGCTGACCAAGGACCTGCCTGCGGCCCTGACGGACCAGATCAAGGCAGCGACCCCGCTTGGACGCTTCGGGACGCCCGAGGAGATAGCCGCGACGGTCACTTTCCTCGCCTCCGACGAGGCGAGCTACATTACCGGCCAGATTCTCGCGGTCGATGGCGGCCTGGTGATGCAGTAGCGCCACGACTGCCACCGCGGAAGGCCCGTCGGGGCGGGCCACGCGGGCCGAGTCGACGGCCCTAGACTTGGACCCAAATGTGGAACGAGACTCAAGACACCGCGGACGAGCCCGGCTCCGGCGCCGAGCCGGTGGCCGGCGAGCCCGGCTCCACCCACGAGCCCGATTCCGCCGCTGAACCGGCGGCGCGTCGTCGCGCGCCACTGATCGCGGCCGCCCTCTCGTTCAAGGCCCGGCTCACTCGATCGGCAGCTGCCGATCCCGACTCCGCGGCTGAACCGGCGGCGCGTCGTCGCGCGCCACTGATCGCGGCCGCCCTCTCGTTCCTCTGGCCGGGGCTGGGCCAGCTGTTCCTGGGTCGCCGGGCATGGGCCGCCATCTACACCCTGCCGGCCGCGATCCTGACGGTGTGGATCGTCGTCCAGCTCACCAACGGACTGTGGTGGGTGGGCCTGAGCATGCTGGACGAGAGCTACGCCCTGACGATCGCCGTCATCGTCGTTCTCGCCGGGGCCCTGCGCGCGATGTCGACGGCCCATGCCTTCTTCTCGGCGCACCGGACCAGGCGCCTCCGCTTCCATCCCGTGGAGGCGGGTCTTGTGGCGGCCCTCCTCGTAACCATCGTCGGGATGCACGCCTACGTGGCCGCCGATGCCTGGCTGGTGCATCAGGCAGATCTCGACATCGCCGCCAACAACCGCATCCTCGTGGCGGGCGCTTCGCCATCTCCAAGCGCCAGCGCCAGCGTCAGCCCGACCGCCACGCCGACGCCCGCACCTATCGACCCTCTTGCGTTCTACCCGGCACCCACCGTCGCGCGGAGCTCCGAACCCGCGCCTGCTCAAACGAAGAACCCCGATCGGATCACCTTCCTGCTCGTGGGCACGGACAGCATGCCCGGCCGAGGCTTCGCGAACGCCATCACCGACACGATGATGGTCGTGAGCATGGATACGAAGACGGGCAAGGTGACCATGATCAGCGTGCCCCGCGACACCTCCGCCTTCGACCTGTACTACGGCGGCTGGGCCGAGTCCGGGTTGAAGCTCAATGAACTGGTCAACAACCTGATCAACGGCTACTACAAGTCTCCCGACCCGCCGATGATCACGCTGAAGAAGGAGATCAGTTTCCTGGTAGGCCTTCCAATCGACTACTACGCCTCGATCGACCTGGGAGGCTTCGCCAGCATGATCAACGCCGTCGGGGGGATCGACATCTACAACGAGCAGGCGGTCGTCGACGCGGAGACAGGAATATCGGTGGGCGTCGGCCCTCTTCACCTCAACGGCACTCTGGCCATGGCGTACGTCCGCTCGCGTGAGGGAGCGGGCGGCAGCGACTACAAGCGCGCAGCTCGTCAGCAGGCCCTGCTCGTGGCTCTCGAGAAGAAGGTGGCAAGTCCCTCCGTCCTGCCGAACCTAGGCAACCTCATCTCGCTGGCCGGCAAGGTCATCGCCACGGACTTTCCGCTCGAGAACGCCCGCGACTACGTGTCGGCCGCCCAGCACGTGACCTCGATATCCAACTGCGTGCTCGGTCCGCCCTACAGCTACCATCCGGACACGTCCACCACGGGCGGGACATGGACCAGCCGGCTGGACATGGCGCTGGTCGCCAACCTGTCGGTTGGGCTGTTCGGTTCCGAGAGCAGCTACTACGGGCTCCCCGGAGTCGTGCCGGCCGGCTGCCAGTCGTAGGCCCCGGAGGGCTGCCTACTTGTAGGTGACGGCCGTTCCGGGCGGAACGCTCTGGATGAAGATTTCGCCGCGAACGAACGGAATCTCGTTGCCCGAGTCGTCGTAGTAGTGGGTGAGCGCCGTGTCCGAGGCCTTCTTCCAGGTGCCGGTGATCGCCTTGCCTTCCTTGAAGACGATGGCCTTGCCCGAGCCGACATTGCCGATGGCGACTCTCTGTATGTTGACGTCCATGTAGTCGTTGGTGACCGTCTGGAACATGACGACGATGTTGCGGGCGATCACTTGCTGATTGTTGGCCGGATCGATCTGGAGCTTCCCGTCCAGGATGCGAACGTACGAGTCGTTCTCCGGGTAGTACTGGTAGCTCACGGAGACGGTGCGATAGGGGA
Source organism: Chloroflexota bacterium (assembly GCA_003158295.1). Taxonomy (GTDB): domain Bacteria; phylum Chloroflexota; class Limnocylindria; order Limnocylindrales; family CSP1-4; genus Fen-1039. The sequence goes on from PMIP01000067.1 coordinate 17,144, forward strand.
CGAAGACCGCCTCGGTCGCGGGCCGTTCGGCCGCCGGGATGTCGGCGACGAAGGGTCGAGAGGGTGGGCCCTGGTACGTGGCCGGGTAGCCCTTGCTCGCCGCGCAGCGGATGAGGTCCGCGGTGTTCGTGTACTCGTTGTGCGGAGCCGCTCTGGTCGTGATGCGGTGGTAGGGGCAAGATCCACCGGCCCCAGGGTCCATGTTGTAGAAGTAGCTGGCCATCGCGGGGACCGTCACAGTGCGAACCTTCGTGTCACCCCCGTCGTGGCCGTACAGCGCCTTGTACTCGGCTGCCCACCGGAGGTAGTAGGGTCGACCGCTCCGGACGCCCCCGATGGCGGATGCGGTCCCTTCCTGGAAGATCATCATGTAGCGATCTTCGCCGTATTCCTCATACGACTGGTAGACGATCGAGGCCGAGGAGAAGCCCGACTGCGGTCGGGCGATAGCGTTGTCGCCGATCGAGATCGCCAACGGCAGGCGGTGGGCGAGGTCGGCCGGAGCAGCCACTCCGTCAAGATCGCTGTACTCCCATCCGCTGGGCAGATCAGCGGAGCCCGTTTCGGTGGAGGAGGGTGAAGGGGTTGGTGAGTCCGTTGGTGAGGCCGTCGGTGAGGCGGTGGGCGACGCGGTCGGAGCCGCGGTTTGAGACGGCGAGGGCGAAAGGCCAGCCACCGGAGACGTATGCCCCGGCGCGACCCATACCAGGAGTCCGGTGCCGACGATTGCCACGATCGCGATCGCGCCAACGGCTATCGTCAGCTTCCGGTGGTCGATCCAGGTGCTTCTGATCCCGGTCCGGATGCGTGCGAGTCCAGCCCTGATGCGATCGATCACGATTGCGTCTCCAAGCGTCGGGTTCGAGTCAGGATAACGGCAACGGGCGACCGCCGGCGCCTCAGGGAGTGCATCTCGGGGGTGGCTGGATGGTTCCGGCGAAGCTCGCGGGGAGTCGTTCCTGCAACCTGCGTCAGGCCGGCGGACCGAGGTGCTGCTCACGTCCAGGCACCCCAGCGGGTCCGGGCAGATCCCGAATCGTCCGATGGCCTACCAGCGTCGCCGGGTTGCCGGTGTAGATCCCGTTCGGTTGTGCGTCCTTGAGCAGTACTGAACCGAGAGTCACCACGGCGTTAGTCCCCACGGTCACGCCGGGCCCGATTTGCGAGAAGGCGCCAACCCAGGCGCCCGGATCGATCTTGATGGGTTTGACCATGAGGCCCATTCCCGGGTCAGACCAGTCGTGGTTGCCGGTGCACAGATAAGCGCCCTGGGAGATGACCGCATTCGATCCGATTCGAACAGACACGAAGTTGTCGATCCAGGCCCTCTCGCCAATCCAGACGTTGTCCCCGACTACGAGATGCCATGGGTATTTGACGTGGACATTGGGTTTGATCAGAACGCCACGCCCCACCCTCGCGCCGAAGCGACGGAGCACCCAACGCTTCAGGCGATACGGCGTGACGACTGGGTTGAGCATGACGAGCGCCTCTACGACGAGCCAGAGAGCGCGATATGCAAACGACCGCCCGCTCTTGTATCCGCGTATGGAGGTCTTCGATAGATCAACGCTCATGCGGGCGCCCTCACTGCCTCCAGGATGATCTACTGATCAAGCACCTTCCCATGATGCGTCCGACCTAGAGCTCGAGCCCTGCCAGCTCGGCGTCGCGAACGAACATCTGCACCGTCTCGAGCGAGAACTCCGAAAGATCCTTTCCGACCAGATCGAGCTTCTTGAGGATGTCGGTCGTGGCCGTGATGATGTGGCACCCGATTTCGTCTGCCTGGAAGATGTTCAGAAGCTCGCGCGGGCTGGCCCAGAGCAGTTCGATGTTCGGATACGGCCGCAGGATCTCCAGCGCCTGTGTCATCAGCGGGACGGGATCGCGCCCGGTGTCGGCGATCCGTCCGGCAAAGACGGAGATGACCGCAGCAGGGGATGCCGACACAGCCTCGGCAGCCATTGCCACCTGCTCGTTCGTCAAGATCGCGGTCACGTTGAGACGAATGCCCTCCGCCGCCAGTCGACGCAGAAGCTCGCCGCTCGACCGCCCGTGAGTGTCCGTGATGGGTATCTTCACGAACACGTTGGAAGCCCAGCCTGCGAGCTCGGCCGCCTGCCTGTACATGAGCTCGAAGTCATCGGAGAGAACTTCGAAGTTGATCGGGCGGTCGGGTATTGCCGCGAGGACTGCCCGGGCAAAGGCTCGGTAGTCTGAGACCCCCGACTTACGCATGAGGGTGGGATTCGTCGTGAATCCCCGGATCAGCGGGTTGGCCCGCATCTCGATCATGCCCGCGAGGTCCGCGCCATCGGCGAACACCTTGACCCGCAGATCGCCCAACGTCGTCAAATCTCGACCTGACCTTCCACCTGCGACGGTCCCACTACCAGACCAGACCGCGGTCTTTGGGCACGATGCGTCGCAGCGTATATACGTCACTTGATTGGAGATCGGCAGTATGGGCCGCCAACGTCTCCCATGGGTCCCACACTGCGCTGATCAGCTTACCGGTGATTCCGTCACTCAGGGACGACCCAAGGAACACGGCCAGTCCCGCCCCTCGATCGAGCGACGTGCCACCCTCGTCATGCTGGCGAACGGCGCGCTCGTAGAACTCGCGCCCGACCCTCTCCGGACCGGCCTCCAGCACTTCGCCGAGGAGTCGCGTGTTGAGAGCGCCAGGCGCTATTGAGTTCACGTCGATGCCAAACTCACGGACCTCTTCAGCCAACGTTTCGGCGAAGCGGACGATGCCTGCCTTCGAGGCTGCATAGGCGCTTATTCTCGGAAGGGGGGCCGTAGCGCCTCCTCCAGACAACTGCACGATCTTGCCGTATCGGTGCGCCTTGAAATGGGGGAGGACGGCCCGAGCCATGAGCACAGAGCCCAGCAGGTTGACTCGTATCGCTTCTGCCCACGGCTCCCACTCGACCTCGTCGATCGTCCCTTTCGGACCGTAGACGCCGGCGTTGTTGACGAGCACGTGCAACTGCGGGACTCGCTCCAGGCTGGCCGCGACAAGCCGCTCAGCGTCGTTCGGATCGGCGACGTCCGCCGTCTCAGCGGCGACGATCTGGCCTTCCTCGGCCAGGCCGGTGAGCTCCTCCAGAGCGTCGTCAAGAGGGCCCTTGTCGCGAGCACAGACGATGACGTTCGCCCCCGCCTCTACGTAGGCGCGGGCGATGGCCAGTCCCAGTCCCATGCTGGCTCCGGTGATCAGCGCGGAGCGGCCCTGCAGTTCCTGCGTCATGCTCGGGCCAATCCCACGGCCGAATACCGAACCCTGGGGTCCGTCGCGAACAGCAGGGTGAGGAACCGCGCCGGATCCACGATGACAGGCCGTCGGAGCTCAGCCACGACTGCGTCGGGCGGGACCAGCCGGTACTCCGGCCACGGTGTCATGACGACCAGAGCGTCTGCCCCGCGAGCCGCACTGAGCGCATCAGGCTGAAGGCTGATGCGACCGGCAAGGGCTGGCGGCAGGGCGTGCACGGCTGGATCGTGTGCGGCCGGGATCGCGCCCAGGTCCGCCAACCATTCACACAGCTCGATCGAAGCTGACCGGCGAAGCGTGTCCGTGCCGGGCTTGTAGGTCAGACCCCAAATCCCGATCCGCAGACCGCGCATCTCCCCCAACTGGGAGCACAGCGCGCGCCGAACCCATTGTTGCTGATGGCGGTTGCTGGGGCCGAGACTGGTCAAGAGGGGCGCCTCGATTTTCCGGGCCGAGATCAGGTCCGCGAGGAAGGTGACGTCGCGCCCCAGAGTCCCGCCCGCATACCCGGTCCCGAAGCCGAGATACGCCCGCTGGCCGATGCGAGGATCGCTCCTCAATGCACGAACGACATCGGCTACATCGGCTCCGACCGACTCACAGATAGCGGCGATCTCGTTTGCATAGACGATCGAGGTGGCCAGGAATACGTTCAGGGCGTGTTTCGTCATCTCGGCCGACTCGATCTGCATCCACTCGATCGGCGCTCCGAGAGGGTCGAGAAGTGCCGTGATGACCGCCCGACCGTTCGGGTCCTCCACGCCAACAACAATCCGCTCCGGCTTGGTGAAAGAGTCGATGGCAGTACCCAGTCTCAGGTTCTCCGGGCTATAGGCGAATGCCACGGCACGATCCTCGCCCAGCCGCTCGAAGGATCTCATGAGCTGGCGCGTGCTTCCGACGGGCAGTTGCGATGAGATCAGCATGACCGACCCTGCGGCGAGGGAGGGAAAGAAGTCGGTCGCGGCCTTGACCACCGAGTCCGGATCGGCCCGATCCGAGCTGTCGACGGGGGTGTCGTAGCTGATCCAGACGACCTGGGCTTCTTCGGCCGCTGCGGCCACGTCCGAAGAGAAACGCAGTCGCCCGCTGGCGAGCCCTTCACCTATCAGCGCATCGAGGCCCGGTTCCTGGATCGGGGCCCGACCGGACGCCAGCAGCTCGACTCTCTGAGGGTCCGGATCGTGACCTACTACGTCGTGGCCGGCGGCCGCAAGACACGCCGCGGTGACCGTGCCGAGGTGCCAGAGGCCGGATACGCAGACCCTCATCTGGTTGCTCCGGTTGCCCGCGCGACGCGCTCGCTGATCCAGCTCACGGCGCTCGGAAGCGACTCGACTCGAACCGTGGGCTCGAGGGTGAGCGACGGGTTCTCATGCCGGTCGATCAGGATCGTGGTACAGCCCGCCCGCTGGCCGGCTTCGATGTCCCGCCACCGGTCGCCGACCATGAAGCTGGCTGCCAGATCGATCCCCCAGTCATTCGCAGCCGACACCAGGAGGCCCGGCTTCGGCTTCCGGCAATCGCACAGGTCATCGTCGTCGTGATAGCAGATCCGGATGTCGTCCACCGGCACTACCTCTCGCAGCCGTTGGTGGATGGCTTCCACGATCTCGCGTCGCTGCGTGCCGCGCGCGACGTCGGGTTGGTTCGTGACCACGATCCGCAGGAAGCCAAGCGCGCCGAGACGGCGGCACGCCTCGGCGACTCCCTCCATGATCGCGAACTCCGCAAGGCCGGCCGGTGGCCGGGGCACACCGTCCGTGCCAATGAAGCTCTGGTTGAGCACGCCATCTCGATCCAGGAACACCGCCGGCCGACCGCTCAAGTGGCCGACTCCCACTTCCCGGGCTTCTGACGAACGGCAGGGTGGGAAACCAGCAGGTGCCAGATGACCGCCTGCAGGCCCTCCGTCTGGGGAGTGACTGTGTCGCTGTCTACGGGCGGGATCACGACGGCTTCGCCCACAGCAGCGGTGTACCCTCCGTCGCGGCCGACGATGCCCAGAACCGTCGCCCCGACCTCTCGGGCAAGTTCGATGCAGCGAACCAGGTTGACGCTGATGCCGCGAGCTGCATCGCCCCCGCCGACGGAGAAGATCAGGATCGCGTCGGACGCATCTATCCGGCTAACACGTAGCCAATTGGAGTAGCTCGTCTCCCAGCCCTCGTCGTTGATCCGTGCCGTGAGCTCGGAAACGTTGTCCGTGGGCGCGTAAGCCTCGATGCCGGCGATCTTGCGGAAGTCGTTGACCGCATGCGAGGCGTGCCCCGCGCCGCCGCCTGACCCGAGGATGAAGAGGCGACCGCCGCGGGCTCGAACGGCAGCGAGCTCCGAAGCGATGCGTTCGATTGCCTCGCGATCGAGAAGATCGATGATCTTCTTGGAGTTGGAGAGGAACTGGTCTGTGTAGGTCATTCCGTATTCACGGCCGGGCCAGGCGGTCAGCCTTGCGCACGACTCCCATCTCCTTCATCACCCGCTCGGCTTCGAGCAGGTATTCGTCCGTGCCCACTTGGGTATCGAGCCACTCGAGGTACTGGCGAACATTGTCTTCGACCGGGGTGCGCGGCTCCCAGCCAAGCGACCGCATCCGCGTGAGGTCGCTCACGGTGTGGCGGGTATCACCAAGCCGATACTCGCCGGGCACCATCGGCTCCAGGTTACTACCCGACGCGTCGAGCATCATCCCGGCGAACTCGAGAACCGTGACGGCGCGGCCACCGCCGACGTTGAGCGCCAGGCCGTTCGACAGCGGGTTCTCGAGGGCGATGAGGTTGGCTCTGGCGACATCCCGAACATTCACGTAGTCGCGTCTCTGGAGCCCATCTTCGTAGCAGACCGGGGGAAGCCCGGCCCGGATACGCAGGGCGAAGCGCCTCGCAATGCCGGAATAGGCGTTGTAGAAGGAGTTGCGAGGCCCCTGGACATACGTGTAGCGCATCGCTGCGGTCTCGATGCCGTATCGGCGCCCGAGGTTGAAAGCCAGCAGCTCAAGGGCGTACTTGGAGACGCCGTACGTGGTTCCAGGATTGCTGCAAGTGGCCTCGTCGATCAGGAGCGGCGTCGCAGTGGACCCGCACGTCGGACATTGAATGTCCCACTCGCCGCGCTGGAGCTGATCGGGCGGCCTCGGGTCCGGATGGAAGACGGTGCCCTCGGCGTCGCAGCTGTACTTGCCCTCGCCCGACACCGACTGAGAGGACGCAACGACAAGCTTGCGGAGCGGGAAACGGTCCGGATCGGAGACGGCCAGCTCGAAGATCAGCGCCGTCGACTCGGTGTTGGTGTGGATGAACGTGCTGAAATCGGGCAGGTAGTCCTGGTAGGCAGCCATGTGAAACACATAGTCCACGCCCCGGAGAGCCCGTTCCATGTCGGCCCGGTTGGCTACGTCGCCCTGGATGAACTCGATGTCCGCCGGAACGTAGGTGGGCTTGCCCCGGGGGTGGACCCGCGGCTGGAGCGAATCGATGATCCGGACCTCATACCCTTTCTCGAGCAGGAGGTCGACGGTGTGAGACCCGATGAAGCCGGCCCCACCGGTGACGAGAACGAGGCTCATACGTTCAGCATCACTTTGGCGCCGTCGTAGTCGAATGCGTAGGGCATCTCGCGGAGCCCTTCGCGGCCAAGCGCCTCGCGCACTGCTGCCTTTGCGGCCCCCGGGCAGTAGAGCAGGAGGAACCCTCCTCCACCCGCGCCCACGAGCTTCCCGCCCAAGGCACCGCAATCTCGGGCGATCCCATACCAGCGATCGACATCGGGATTGCTGATGAGGGCGGACCGGCGCTTCTTGTTCTCCCAGTGTTCATGCAGGATCACGCCGAACTCGTCGACTCTACCGGCTTCGAGCGCGGCCTTGACCTGCCGTCCCAACTCCTTGGTCCGGTGCAGGCTCTCGACAACGTTCGGCTGGGCCGAGGCCGTGTCGCGCTTCTGTTCCGCCAGGATGGTGTTGGCGCTCCTCGTAATCCCCGTGAAGAAGAGCAGGACGTTGTGCCGAAGCTCGGCTGCCGTCGTCGGGGAGATGTCCAGCGGGGTTACGGTGACGCGACCGTCTCGCTCGATCTCCAGGCACGTGATGCCGCCGAAAGCCGCCATGTAGTGGTCATGCTTGCCCACGGCATGCCCGGCGAGGTCCATCTCGATATGGCACGCCTCTTCGGCGAGTGCGTGCGTCGGGATCCGTTCGCGCTTCAACTCGTGCAGGCCCGTCAGCAGTGCCACGAGATACGTCGCCGACGACCCGAGCCCGGTTCCGGCCGGGACGTCCGCCATGGAGGTGATCTCGATGTTCCCCGAAATCCCCAACTCCAGAAGGGCGGGCCGCACGAGGTCGTGCTGGACTTCCGAGGGGGTCTTCACTTCCTCGTATCGCGTGTACTTGACCCTGATGAGCTCGTCCGCGGCGGGCTTGTTCAGGTACACATACACGTACTTGTCGATGGCGGCGCTGAGAATGAAGCCGCCGTACTGCTCGTAGTAGGAGGGGAGATCCGTGCCGCCGCCGCCCAGGGCGATGCGAAGCGGTGCCCTGACGAGGATCATCGCGCACCCATCGAGCTGCCCGTCGCGAGGGTTGCCTCGGTCGCCTTCAGGTCATCGATGGTGTCGATCCACATCACGCGATCACCATGTGCCAGACGGTGGCCTCGCAGCGCATGCGGACGCTGCACCAGCTTCGGCATGACGTCGCGGCTCAGGTCGCTGGGGGTCGCCGTGGGGATGACTTCGAACAACTCAGGCTCACAGACCAAGAGGCCGGCGTTCACCCAGTGACTCCTCTCTGTTCCCGGGACGGGCTTCTCCTGAAACTCCGTGATCCACCCGGCATCGTCCAGCACAGCCACTCCGCTGCTGCTTACGTCCGGACGCTCCAGCAGGAGCATGCTGGCCGTTGCTCCAGATTGTCTGTGGCCGTCGACCACGGCTGCCAGTTGCAGGTCGAACAGGTTGTCCGCATAGACGACGACGAACGTTTCGTCCCCGAGCAGGGACCGTGCAGCCAGGACCCCTCCGGCGGTGCCCAGCAGCTCAGGCTCGCGCGAGTATGCCACGCTCACGCCCAGGCGCGACCCGTCACCAATGGAGTCGACGACCGCTTCGGCGTGATGATGGAGGTTGATCACCAACTCGCGGATCCCATTCGAGCGGAGCCAGTCGATGTTGCGGATCAGGACCTCACGGCCGGCCACGGAGACCATGCATTTCGGCCGGTCCGCCGTGAGCGGGGACAGGCGAGTACCGAGCCCTGCGGCGAGCAGCATCGCCTTCATGTGTGAGGCACCTCGACGGCAGTCCCGGACCTGGCGGATTCGTAGATCGCGTCGAGGATGCGCGCAGCCGCAAGGCCGTCGTTGCCGTTGCCCAGGGGTTGTCTGTGCTGCTTGATCGCCGTCGAGAACTCCTGCCATTCGCTTTGCCAGGACTGGTCTGGGCCTTCGAACGAAGTGGTCGTCTCGATCGGCGGTGAGGAATCCTCATTCCGCTTGGCGACGGTCAACTGCTCCGTTCCGTAGGAGCCGCCGAGTCCGTCGATTCGAAGGTAACCGGTCGTTCCGAGGACCTCGAAACGGAAGGCGTTCTTCCATTGAGTCCAACTCGTGTGGAACGACACGATGCCCCCGCTGCTGGCGCGCAGGAGCGCGAACGCGTTGTCCTCGACCGGTTGGATCGGCCAGTGAAATGTTCCGACGTAGCCCTGGGCTTGATCTATCTCCCCGATGAACCATCGCGTCAGATCCACGATGTGGACGCCCTGATCCAGGAGCTCGCCACCCCCCGAACGAGCCGGGTCGGCTCGCCATTCTCGTTCGTACCCGGCCCTACCACCGTGCCCGTAGAGCGCTCGGATCGCGAAGACATCGCCTATCGAGCCCTGGCCCACCAGCTCGCGCGCAGCGGCGATTGCAGGGTGATGGCGGTGGTTGAACCCGACCTTCAGCAGCCTGCCTGCGGTTTCGGCCGCCCGGACGATCGCCGCTGCTTCTGCTGCGTTCCGGCCCAACGGCTTCTCGCAAAGGACGTGCTTGCCCGAGTCCAGGGCCGCGATCGAGGCTTCAGCGAGAAGATCGTTCGACGTGGAGACAACCACTACGTCCAGGTCGTCGCGCGAGACGACCTCTCTCCAGGACGCCGTCCATCTGGACCCCGTGGCCGCCGCGACCGCTGCCGCGCGATCCTCCGCGAGGTCTGCCACGACGATGACTTCGTCGCCCGAGTCGAGCGCCACCTTGGCCCGGCGCGTACCGATGAGGCCGCACCCGATGATTCCGACCCTCATGCTTCGCTTTCGCCAGGGGGCCGGAGGCGCCCGCGATTTCTGGCCCCTTGGTAGCTCGTCTCAATCTCCTCATGCGCGGCGCCGACGGGTGGCACGGCCCAGAATACACAGATATCCGACTACCACGCACAGTGGTTGAGGCGCGAGGAGACCCGACCCGTTCGGCACCACCATCAAACCGCGGTCGACCCCATGCCGTCACGTCGAGGTCATAGAATGGGTGGCCTTCGACGCCATGTGGATCGCCTATCGTGAGCAGAAGGTTGGCGATGGGGCGTTCTGGCCGGCACCTTTCGCGGACGAGCGAGATACCAAGAGGTTGTATGGGCTTACGGAGGGCTGAACGCCCTGAACGCTGGACTCGGCGTGGGACGCAGGTAGGGGTTGCCCAGTGCGGGTAGTCCATTTCGCACCAGCCGTAATCCCGACCCAAACCCATCTCTACAATGCCATCGCGAAGCTAGTCGATCTCCACGTCGTCTACCTGTCCGAGCCGACGGATCGACGCAAAGGTCAGCTGTGGACCGGCTTTGACGATCAGTGGGGAACCGAGCCACGCTACCCCTACCAGTTCTCCGACACCCGATCCTTGAGCATCGGAGCCCTGGACTTGTTGGTGGCCGCGCCCCGCAGACTTGGCTCCGTGCTGGACGAACTCAAACCGAACGTCGTCTCCGTAACCGGCTGGGGCCTTTCGTCGATTTCGCCGATCCGCTGGGCGAGGAAACGTCACATCCCCACGGTCATGTACAACGAGAGCGGCAAGACCTCCGGACTCCTCCGTGACCCTCTGTCGAACGCGTACCGTCGTTGGATGTTGCGGGGCTGCGATGCGTACCTCACCGTAGGGTCGGCCGCAACGCAGTACGTAACGCAGCTCGGCGCGGCACCCGACCGATGCGTTGAATCCTGTCTTCCCGCGGCGGACGTTCGCCACGGCGACGAGGCAACGGTGCCCGAAGAGGAAGAAGGCAAGCTGCGGATCCTGTGGGTCGGACGACTGAACAAGCGAAAGCATCCGGAGGTCGCCGTTGAGGCCTTCGGCCGGATTGCCCGGCAGATAGATGGGGCCAGCCTGACCATTGTCGGGGCCGGACCGCTGGAGGCCAAAGTCCGGGCAGCCGCTGCTCGGGTCGGTGGGCCCATCGAGCTGTTGGGCCGCGTCGAGGGCGAGCGCCTGGCCGCGATCTATCGCAGGCACGACGTCCTGGTGGTTACCGCAGTCCGAGAAACCTGGGGTCTCGTGGTCAATGAGGCCCTGGCGCATGGGCTTTACGTCATTGCCTCCGACGGCGTCGGGTCCGCGAACTACCTCATTGAGGAAAGCACCGGACGAGTTGTCCCCGCCGGAGATGTCGAGGCCTTCGCCGAAGCTCTCCGCGGGTTCGCGACTACGCGGCACAGCCGGCCTCCCCGCCGCGCAGCCGTTGGTCGGATACGCTTGTGCACCGCAGAGGCGTTCGCGGAGAAGTACCTTCAGGTGTTCGACCTTGCGGTATCCAGACGGGCAGCCGTCGAGGGTGTCTGACGTGGAGCGACCGGATCAGCCTGATCGGCCCGACCGGCCGGTCTCGGGCCCTGCCTCACTGCTGCGGCAGTTCATTCGGAGCGTGCGGCTCATTCGATGGCGACTGCGCCTGGGCAAACGCCTGGAACTCGGTCGCAACGTGACGATCGGCCCCGCGGCGGTGCTCGTCCCGCCGAGGCGGCTGGCAATCCGGGACAACGTGGGGATCGCGCGTGGCTTCCATGTGGAGGTGGACCTGGAGATCGGCCCCGATGTGCTCATATCGAGCCAGGTGGCGGTCGTGGGCAAGGACCACCGGTTTGACGATCCGACGCGCACCGTCTACTGGGCAGGACGCCTGCCCGCTTCTCCGGTTGTCCTCGAGGGAGACAACCTGATCGGGTTCGGAACCATCATCGTTGGGCCATGCCGGATCGGAAGGGGCTGCATCGTCGGTGCCGGCTCCGTTGTTACCGGTGATCTGCCGCCGGATTCGATATGCGTCGGCGTCCCGGCTCGGGCGATCCGGCCGAGATACCCGGTCAGTCCGGATCGATGAGATCCGCTGCCATCGCTGAATCTGCATCGCGCTGACTGGGCGGTGGCGCGGAGGCGCTTCCCAGTCTGGCCCCGCCCGAGAGGTCGGTTCCCCTGGCGTTCCGATCGATGGCTACGGCCTGTCCGCACTCCACGAGACACCCTGCCGTATCTCTTTCGCAGGAACGCCGGCCAGGATTACGTTCGCGTGATAGGTGCCACGGGTGACTATGGATCCGGCCGCGACGATGGAGTCTCTGGCGATTCGTGCCCCCTTCATCAACAGCACTCGACTGCCGATCCAGACATGATCGCCCACCACTACCTCACTGTCCCGGTTCAGGACCGCCCCTCCATCATCGATGATGCAGTGCCAGTCGGTGTCCATTACCTGCACATCCCACGAGACCAGGACATCGTTGCCGAAGGTGATTGCCTTGCGACAGACGATCGCGGACTCAGCGGCGATGAGGAACCTCTCTCCGAAAGTCAGGACGCCACCGGAATCGACGGAGATCCTTGTCCCGTGGCCCAAGCCGGTGCGACCCTGGAAGACAACATCCCCTTCGACATGCCAGACGCTCCGCACGCGCTGGCGATCGAAGATCCCGACCTCACCAAACCCCAGACTGATCATTCCAAACCGGCATCCGGCGGGGATCCGCACCGTGCCATGAAGGCTCTCGAGATAGACCCTGTGGCACACCACGACAGGAAGCAGTAGCGCTTGGGAGAGCGGGAAGTACTTGAAGTTGAACCTCAGTGTCTTCGGCAGGCTGCGGAGTAGCAGCCACGCTTTGCCCGGCCGCATCACGCTGCCCTCCAGAGGACCGCCACTGTCTCAATCTCCTCATGCGCGGCGCCGACGGGTGGCACGGCCCAGAATACACAGATAGCCGACTACCACGCACGGCGGTTGAGGCGCGAGGAGGTCGTTCGCCACTCACCTCTCTCGCGCCCGTGCTACCTAACTGCCTCGCGACAGCCTGACCTGGACCGCTCCTGCGATGATCGCCGCCCCGGCGTTCGTCGGGTGAGAATCGTCGCAAGAGTATCCTGGAATCCAATCGCCACCCGGTCCTGCGAGCAACGGCCAGATGTCGATCAGCCGCGCTCCGTGTGCAGCGGCCAGGCCACGCAGGGCAGCGTTGTATGCCTCCACAGGCGCGGCATGGCCGGCCCACCAAGGTGGGATGGTCAGCAGCCATGCAGTCGCCCCGGCAGCCTCGATCTGGCCGATCGTGCTTCCCAGGTTGGCGAGGGAATCCTGCAAGGGGACGTCGTGATAGGTGTAGTCCTGATAGAGGTCGTTCACGCCGCCGAGGATCGTGACATCGGTGGGGTGGTAGGCCAGGACATCAGGCGATAGCCGGGCCAGCATCTGCGCAGTGGTGTTGCCCGCAACACCAGCGTTGTGAAAGTCCGCCAATGGAAGCGTCAGGAACGTCGTCCAGCTCCGGCCGCAGGGGTTACCGAACTGACCGCCAGACGGCGCCGTGATCGAGTCTCCGAGCGCGACGAGGCGCATCTGAGTCGGCGATGACGGCGAATGGGCGGCCTGCTCCGGGCTGGATGTCGGCTTCGGTGCCGCGGTCGGAACTGGGCTCGGGCTGGCGGTTGCAGGGGTCGCCGGCTGGTTGCAGCCGACCAGCCCCAAAGCCAGTGCGAGGATCAGGAGTCTTCGCATCTTCCTCGTGTCGTTCACGGGAGAACATGGAACGTGGGACCAGCGCCCCTGCCAGCCTACCTGTCCCTGCCGTCTGCGATCGGCCCCGGCCTACTCGTCGCCGGACGGCATCCATCGCCGGAGTTGTGCCACCTGCCGGAAGGCTATGCGTGCCGCTGAGGGACGATCGAGGTTCAGGATGTCGCTTCCGCGAGCCGCTTCGCGGACCTTCGCAAGGCCGGCAATCCTGAGGCCCAGCTTCAGCAGCTTGGGCTTGATTCTGGATTTCGTCGGCTCGGGCAACCCGTATCTCTCGGAGATGATGGCGCCGTCTTTTAGGGCGAGATCGAGCCGCGTGTAGGACTTCCGCATCGAATGGTGACGGTCGATGGCCAGGATCTCGTCCAAGCGGCGGAAGACGGTGATGTCCGCCAGGTGAAGCCAAAGCTCCAGATCCATCCTGTAGTCGCATTCTGGATCCACGAAGAATGGACGGGAGATCAGCGACCGTCTGACGAAGACAGTCGGCTGCCAGATGAAGTTGAACGCCCGGAGGCGCGATCGTGTGAACGGTGGTGCCCACATCACGTAGAGAAGCTCGCCGGCGCCGTTGACGAGGGCGGCGTGGCCATAGACAACCCCGACCTCGGGGTGGCTTTCGAAGACATCCACGACATGCTGGACGACGTCGCTCGAGAAGTAGGCATCGTCGGAGTTGAGCCAGCCGATGATTTCACCGGTTGATCGAACGAAGGCCTTGTTGATGGCGTCTGACTGTCCCTCGTCGGGCGTCGACTCCCACACGACCACCGGCGAGGCCGATGCCAGGATCTCCACTGATCCGTCAGTCGACCCACCGTCCATGACCACGTGCTCGATGGCCGGGTATGACTGCGCTGCCACCGAGCGCAGGTTGTCCGCCAGCCACCGTCCCTGGTTGTAGGAAGGGGTGAGGATCGAAACCAGAGGCGCTGTCATGTCAGCGCACGATCTCGTCGACGGAGAAGAGGTGATTCCAGGCATGAAGCCGGGCAGTGGAGCGCTTTCCACGCCCGATGGGTGGCCTTGTGAGGCATGTCCGGACCGGCAGCGACATCGCTACGTGGACCGAATGTCTCGGGAGTCTCATCTACTGATCGGCTCCCTTCCGGGCACCCTCGGGGGGGCGGACGTCTGAGCAGGAGGTGCGTCCGGGCCACCCGTTCCGATCTCTCGAAGCGCACGTCGTGTGTAGAAAGCGGCAACGACTACGTTGGCCCCGTCGCGGGACATGGATGCCACTGCGGCGCCTACGGCGCCAAGCCACCAATCCAGCGAGCAGTGGAGAAGGATGCTCACGCAGAAGGCTGCGGCGAAGGCTCGGGTCGTGTCCATGCCATGATCGAGGGCAATCAGGACCCCTATGAGCGGAGCGCCGAGCACCGAAAGGAGCATGGACCACATGAGGATCCGGGTGGGCGTGGCCGAGTCGGCGTACGAGGAGCCAAGAAGGAGCGAGATGACCTGAGGCATCAGCACGAACAGTACTACTGAACCTGGTATGCCCAAGACGGCTCCACCGATCCAGAGCTTGCGCATGAGATCAGCCAGATGCTGTGCTGAATCGCGCCCGGCGGCGTACCGCGCCATCATCGGGATGGCGACCAATGACAGCGAACCCGGCAGCAGATAGAGGGCGTCCTGTATTCGCGAGGCAGGAGCGTACGCGGCGAACTGATTGGTTGAGGTCAGCGCGGCGACGATCACTACATCGAGACGGTTGTAAGCGACGCTCAGCACGCTATTGCTGGCGTAGGGCAAGGCCCGTCTGATGGTGATCCGAGAAGGGTCCCAGTCTCCGACACGCGAGTACGATGCCCACGGCCGCAGCATGACGAAACCTAGCCCTGTCGTCACGGCTTCACCCGCGGCAGTCGCCAGAGCGAGGATTACCAAGGCTTCTTGGGCACTCGTGACCACGAAAGCTACCGCAACCAGACCAGTGGTCGTCCATCGCCCGGCCGCCGATGCGAGCGTAGCGTCCCGGAAGGCCGAACGCGCCCTGAGGGCGGCGAGCACCGGCACCTGGATCGATGCGAGGACAGAGCCTGCGGAAAACACGATCAGCACGGTCGCGTCGACGGGTAGCGACCTGGCCAGGATCGCGTAGCCAAGGGCGAGAACGATCGCCCAAATCGGCAGTGTGGGCAGACGCAAGGTCAGCGCCCGGCCCAGAGCTTGCATGGCGGGGGCCGAGTTCTTGGCAACTTCAACGCTCACCAGCGTGGAGACGCCCGCGTCCCAGAAGGCGGATCCGAGCAGGGATGTGGCCAATACCCCTATGTAGAGACCGAACTCGGTGGGCACCAACTGCCTTGCGGCGAGGAGATTCAGCAACAGCACCGCTACTTTGGAGGCACCATCGCCTCCAAGCGTCCACGCGAGAGAAGCGCGGAGCCGGCGAGGGGACGGAATGCTCGCCTCGCTTGCCGCGACCGGTGCGGCCCGGTCGTCACCCACGGAAGAAGACGCCGTCGACCTGAAGGAGCCGCCCTGTCACTGGGTGTGCGAAGCCTGGCTCAAGGCTCATCAGGGAGAAGCCGTGCTCTTTCGCCCAGGCCACGATGTCCGTCCATAGTGGCGCGCCATCGTAGAGGGGAATCAGGGACATCTCGGCCTGGATGCCGACGATTCGATCGATAACACCTGTAGTGCCGGCCAGGGCATGGAGCTCGTAGCCCTGCACGTCGAGTTTGAGAAACGGCACATCGTCCGCTCCCACGTAGTCCCCAAAGACGCTGTCCAGACGACGCACCGTGATGGACTCTTCCCTAACGAACGAGGATGCCGCTGCGGCCTCGACGTGTGCCGGCAGAATCGGGAGGAGGGAACTGCTTGCGGAGTTTACGGATACGTTGATCGCCGTCGTAGTGTCGGTTTCGCCAAGAGCCAGCTGGGCGACGTCCCAGTTCCGGTCTGATCGGGCCGCAGACTCGAGCTTCGCAAAAGGTGCGGCTATGGGTTCGAATGACACGATCCGCCCTTTGTAGCGGGCCAGGCGTAGCTCGCGGCCGTACTGTCCTTCGTTCGCGCCAACGTCCAGCACGACTGTCACACCGTAATGGCGGAGCAGCCGCATACGCTGACCGAGCGGATGCTGTAGCCCCGTCCATCGGATGAGATCCCAGCCGCGTCCCCTCAGCAGGTCACGCGCACGCGCTACCCCGGCGCGCCTTGCACTGATCGCCTTCACAGCCGATCCCTCCGAGTGGTCAACCTACGGTGTCTCAAGTCGGAATTCGCGAGTTGGGCACTACGGTAACCCGCTCAGCTTGTCGCACACAACGACGACATACGCGAAGCCAGTGCTGCCATCGGATCGCGGAACCTGGTTGCGACGCAGGACGGGGAGTAAGGCCTCCGCGATCCGCCCTCGGCCCAGGATTGGGTTCGTTACCTGCCTGATTGCCTGACCGTAGATTGACATCGCTCGACACCGAGAGCTGACCAACTCCAGAAGCTCGATCTTCGCCGGCTCGTCGAAATCCGCCGTGCGGCCGACGTTGGCGCCGTTGCGGTCCATTTCATGTGAGCGGCTAGTCATGGTCGGCCCCGCATGATATCCACGGCGCGAAGGAGCGCTGCGCCAGCGGTCCCGGTTGCCAAGAACCTGGCCGCCAGAACCTTGAGCGACCTTGATGCGGTCGGGTCGAGCCGCAGAAGCACCTTCAGATGTGTCTGCGCCAAGTGCGGTTGTCCAGATCGGATGAGGTGGGCGCACACCGACACGACCACAGATCGCGACTCGGCCTTCGCGAATTCCTGCACGGACGGGGGATATTCGCGCACGCCATCCCTTCGAGCGGTCCAGTAGACGTCAACGAAATCGGAACGCTCCCACGTCGAGTAACGGGCCTGACGGGTCGAAGCTTTCTCTCGATACAGAGACCGCAGGATCAAGGCTACGCCCCCTTCCGCTGCGAGTCTCGGTAGGAGCTCCTCGTCTGGGCAGTATGGATAGGCGGCAGAGAAGTGGATGGGCGGCCTCCCGTCGGTACAGATGTAGACAGCACTTCCAGCTGGTGGACAGAGGCGGGACACGAGAAAGCTGGCGGCACTCTCGGGTTCCAGCAGCACCGGTGTCTCGGTGGCACCCGCCACGACGAAAGCGCACGTCGGCCAGCGTCGGAGGGCCTCGCGGACGGCTTGGTAGAAGCGCAAGTCGACCTCATCGTCCGAGTGCAGCAGATGGACCACCTCGCCGGCACCAAGCGCCAGGGAACGATTCCAGTTTCCTACAAGGCCGAGGTGCTCAGCGTTATGAACCACCTTGGCCCGTGCCGGCAGAGGTAGTTCGTTGACCCTGTAGGGCTGCGGACCGTCGAGCACCAGAAACAGACGGTCGCCCGCATCGAGGGCCGCATCGGCCGACCGCGCGCACTGCACTAGTTGCTCAGCTGACACGCCGTAGACTGGGACTACCACCGTGATCCGGGGATCGGGAGAGTCTGTCACCGGGGCGGACGCTCCAGCTTTGCAATCTCGAGGCGTGCTCTTATTGGAAGCACCCATGCCGAGACGAGAGTGGTGCCCACAAACAAGGCGGCAACGTAGCCGTTGACGCCGAACGCGGGGATCAGAGCTATCTGGAGCGAGGCGACGATCACCGCCTCAACGAGCAGAGTCAACGCCGTGAAGCGCATGATGCCGAGCCCAATGAGCATGATCGCGTAGGTGTGCGAGAACACGCCCACCATGAAATAGCCGGCGAGACAGAGTCGGAGGGCGAGATCGACTGTGAGCGCTTGGCCTGTCCAAAGCTCCAAGGCCCATTTCGACCCGATCAGAATGGCCAAGGCTGCGACGCTTGCGTAGGCCATGAGGAGAGCCGGCATCCGCCGGTATGCCCGTCTTATCCAGGCTAGGTCTCCACGCGTCGCGGCGTCGGCGAGGGCTGGCCACATGGGCGTGGTCACAAGGGCGACCCCACCGGCCGCCATCGAGAGTCCGCGCAAGATGACACCACCTAGCGCTACGGATGCTCCGGTGGATTCCGCGGCGAGCACCAAAACGCCGAATTGTAGAGCCAGATACCCCGCCAACTGCATTCCTGCGAAGGCGAGACCTGAGCCAAGCAGCGGCCGCAGGAGCGACCGAACTGGGATCCCACCGGGTCTCAGCAGGTATGGTCGAGAGGCCACAAGAGTGACGCCGTTTAGCGCCCTGGCCACCACCTGTGGGCCCTGTGACACTACGACGAACGTCGTCACCGAGCCGATGGAAGGGCCGACGGTTAGGAGCATGACCAGGGCCGCAGCCGAACCGATGGATGCCCATATGTTGGTGGCATATTGGGCTTGATAGCCTAGCTGCGCAGCCTCCGGAACCGAGAGGACAAGTTGGGCCGCGACCAGCAATGCCATGGCCACGAAGGCACCATGCGCGTCGCCCAAATCGCCGTTCAGCCAGGTGCCGAGCAGGCGATCGAAGATGGTTGTGCTCGAAAATACGAACACCCCAATCAGTATTGCGGTCGCGAGACCCACCATCAGGATCATGGTGACGACGAAGAACCGAGCTTCAGTCTGGCGGTCCTCGGCCGAAGACGCCCGTGCGATCCCGAGCGTGAGTCCGGGAGCCACGCCGAGACTCGCAAGGCTCATCCACGAGACAAGGGAGGCGATGGCGACGAAAACGGCAAAGCCGCCGGTGTGGAGGGCCCGGACGGCTACCGCCACAGCCACGACCTGTACCCCCAAGGAAAGAGCCTTCCCAAACGCTCCTGTCATGGCGGATGTGCCGATTCGCCCACCGCGGGATGCGGTCAGTCGGCCTGTTCGCTTGAACCGTGACCAGGGCAGATGGACCGTTACGGACCCCACTCTCATGCTTCGGGCCTCGTCCACTGCCGACTGCGCAAAGGGGGTTCGGCAACCGTGGCGATGTTGGAAGCACGGCGCCCGACCTCAGCCGGGCGGCCCGCCGTGGCAGGTTCGACCATTGTCCAGCTCGCGGTGACCTCTGACGAGGCGTCCGCTGCGCCCAGAGCAAGCTCGACGGCGTGCCAGGCTGTCCTTGATCGAGTGATCGCTGCGTGCCCTGGGCCCATCAGGGTCGTGGCCTGGACACGCCTACACAACTCACTGCCCGGGCGCGGTAGCGCCACGATCGCGCTTCCCCTCAGGCTCGCCCACTCTGAGGGGCGCGGCGAGTCCGCCCGCGGGATCTTGCCTAATTAGCCCGCTCACGCCAAGCGCGAGCACCAGGATAAGGGCGAAGCTCGCGCCCTTATCTTCGAAGGGGAAGCTCTGGATGCCAAGGACTACGAGCACGAATGCGAAGCCGACTACAGTGAGGTATTCGATGCGGACCCTCTCGCGCTGTCGCCACAGCTCGAAGGCCAGCCGCAGACAGGCGGCCGCGAACAGCGCCAGAGGGACGAGGCCGAGCAGGCCGAACTTGGCCAGGTAGATGAGTGGCGTGTCCAAGGTGGGAGTACTGACCACCTTGTTACCGCTGTTCGTCCATTGGAAGCTGTAACCGGGACCGACGCCGAGCAAGGGACTGCTCGTAAACGCCTGCCACGCAACCTTCATTTGTGACAGGCGCTCCTGGAGGCTCGGGTCGGATTCCGGGTTGGTTATGAGAGTGCCGATTTCGGATATCCGTTGGCCGAGACGGTCCGGTGCCGGCGTTGTCGCCGCTGTGGCCGCCGTCGGCGATGTCGGCACCGGCGTTGTCGCCGATGTTGCCGCCGTCGGCGATGTCGGCGATGTCGGCGTGGATGTGGGGTTGCTTGGTTGGGCGGTGGCTGCGGCCCCAATTCGAGGGAGCGAAACGTTGCCGTTGGCAACGGCGATTCCGAACTCGCCCGCGAAGAAGACCGCAAGCGCCATCGCCAATTCGATCATGAGTACGGGAGCCCCTCCTCGCCACGGCCGGCCCGCGAACATAGCGACTCCGGTCGGCACCGCGAGCAGGAGCAGCGTTGAACGGGATCCGGTGATGAAGAAAAGGCCGAGGACTGCACCCGCCATCGCCGCCCACCACCACCGGCGCGATGCGCCGGCGAGGGCCAGGGCAGTCGCCAGCGCCAGAAGGGCGGCGGCCAATGTCTCGGATGGCAAGGCGATCCGGTCGATGGGAAGGCTCGTCAAGTGGCGCCGGCTGATCCATTCGACAGCGAACGAGAGCGACGCCAGCGCACCGCAGACGGCGAGGAGGGCGACCAGCCATCGCCGTGACGCTCTACAGGCGCACGCAAGCGCGAGGATGGGGGCGGCCGCAAACAATGCATAGGCGGAGGCGTCACGAAGCCACGAGGTGAACGACGTGTTGTGCACACGGGAGACAGCGAGCGAGACAATCAGGAGGGCCACGGTCGAAGCCGAGGCAATGAGCCAGGGCCTTGTGGTGGCGGTGCCCATTCTGGGCAGCCACCACGGGGCGCTCGCTACGGCCCCTGCCACTGCCGCGATCGCCAGCAGGAAGTAGACGACCTTGGGTGCTTCGAGATTGTTGGAGCCCTGAAGGGTGAGCAGGCCCCCGAGGATCACGACGAGCACGAGAATCCGCCCGTCGAGCAGTCTGGAAACGCTCAGTTCCGGCACGATTTAGCCCCCCATCTAGCGGCAGACGGTCACGTATTAGGTCCTTGGCGAGGCCCGTTTGATCCTTCCTGGACAACGCCCGAGGCGCGAGCCTTCTGCCCGCTGGCAGAGGCCGGCGTCAACAATCCTTCGACGAACCTGCGCCCTCGCTCCAGGCCCTCAGATGACATGAGGGCGGTCGCAGCATAGCTCGCTCCGGCGGCGCCGAGACGTGCCGCCAGTTCTGGATCGCTCCTGAGGCGGGCAAGGGCGAGCAGCAACGCCTCGGGATCTCCGGCAGGAACGGTCATGCCCGCTCCCGTTCGCTGGATTTCCCGGTAGGTCGCGCCGTCGTCGCGGACCGCGGCCACGATCGGCCGGCCGGCAGCGCAGTATGACGTGAGCTTGCTCGGCAGGGACATGTCGGCCACGGTCGATCGCTCGCTCACGAGAAGCACGTCGGCTGCGGCCAGGGCGGCCGCGTAGTCGCCGTCGGACTGGCTCGAGAGAAACTGGACGTTCGACAGGTGGGCTGCCGCCCGCTTGAGAGATGCCCGCTGATTGCCGTCTCCAAGCAGCACGAAACGAATGACGGGCTCCGCTGTCAACGCAATGTCCGCCGCATCCAGCACCTGTTCCAGGCCCTGCTTGAGACCCATGTTTCCGGCATGGAGGACGATCTGATCGGACCCCCATCCAAAACGCTTACGGGTCCTGGCGATGCTGGCCTTCACGGCGGGACGAACGATCCAGTTCGGTATCTCCACAATCCGCTGGCCCCGAACACCAAGCGACCGTAGATAGGGCACGAATGAAGGGGAGACGACACCGACTGCCCGGGCGCGATGAAGCGCCCAGCCCTCGAGGCGCGAAACTCCCCCTGCGACGCGCCCGCCCGCTTCCATCCCGCTCTGCTCCGCGGCGCGACCCATCAGGTCCTGGACGATGACGCCGTACGGAACGTGCCAGCGCGCCGAGAAGATGCGGGCCAGGGCCCCTCCGCTCAGGCTCGGAACGATCCCCACCACGACGTCGGGGGGATCGAGGCGGGTGAACAGGCCGTTGAGCAGGAACGTACCCTCGTACAAGCCGCGGCCGATGACCGATTGCCGGGCCGGGACGTAGTGACGGCGCCGAATGACCTCCACCCCCTCGATCACTTCGCGCCGGCGCAGGCCGCTTCGATAAGCCGCGTCCATGTGCCACGATGGGTAGTGCGGGAAGCCGGTGATGACGCTGACGCGATGACCTGAATGAGCCAGGTGCTCGGCGAGCTCCGTCGTGTACGGCGCGTTTCCAGACGGCTCCGGCCAGTAGTTGATCGCGGCAAACAGGATGTGCGCCATCCGATTGTGCTTCTCCACCCTTTGCTAGCACGCGACCACACCGAACCGTGGACTGTCTCCGGTCACCTAGCGCGCATGGTAGGTGCTACGGCGTGGTCATTTCCGGCCGCGCAGCCAACCGTCCGTCGCTTTCGTCGCCTCCGCGATGATAGCCTCCCGGTCCGAACCCGAGCGGCGGCCTTCACTCAGGCGCTCTGCTTCCGTCCGCCGTCTTACTGAAGGCCAGCGCCAAGCCGGCCCCCGCTATGAGCCATATCAGGGAGAAGTTGAGGGCGTTGGTGGCCTGATAGGCGACGAGCAGAGATATCAGCGAGCCCAGGTACGCCGCGGCTATCGGGCCCGTGGCGGGGCGCCCTGACGCGCGCCAGAGAGCCAGCAGGAGCAGCGCGAAGCCGACAGTCAGACCCGCAAAGCCCACCACGCCCGATTCGTAGAGGGCGGCGACGGCGAGAATGGCAAGGTGGTCGGGAACTGCTGGACCCTGGGATAGATCTATGTGTCTCTGCCCGAACGAGTTGGCGCCCAAGCCGATAACAGGGTCGCGTTGCCAGTCCGTGAGGGCTGTGGGTATCCGGGCCAGGCGGAACGCGAGGGTATCGGTATCTGGCGGCTCCACGACAGGGGGCGGCTTTGATCCTCCCGCCGGTGGGACAGGCGTGACAGGCGTGACAGGCGGGATCGGGTCCACCCGGAGCTGTCCGATCAGGGTGTGACCTGGGAGGCCCGGCAGGACATACGGCCCGATCGCAAGCCCCCTGCCCCAGCCGGGAATGGTCACGTCGATCTGCTGGGCCTGGGTGCGAGCGGACGATAGCAGCGCCGGCGCGACGAAGATTCCGACGACGATCGCCCCGATGGCGACCGAGCCCGGAAGCAGCAGCCTGCGCGGTTCCTGCTTCCGGTAGAGGATCACGCCGGCGTAGGCGATCAGGCCGGCGGCCAACCCCAAGTACGCGCCGCGGGTCAGGCCCACCGCCAATCCCGCAAGCATCAACGCGACGAGCGCCGCACTCCTCAGCCGGGGCCTGGACCGGCACTCTTCGATGGCGAAAGGAGTTATGGCCCCGAGGAGGCTGGCATACACGTTCGCCTCCCACGACAGGCCGAAGACCTTGATGTCCATGCCTGGCAGAGATTGCCCGCCGGCGATGCTGTAGAAGAGGAGCGCGACCAGAATCCCCGCCGCGGCCTGTGGCACCGTCGCGAGTCGCAGCCAGTGAGGACCGCCCTCTGGGCCCTCTTCAAACAACAGCAGGAAGGCAAGCAGTCCGCCGGCCATGGAAAGGCCGATCCAGACGATCATGCGCAGGCTGTCGGCCCGGTCCGGTGAGTACAGCAGTGAAGAGGCGATGAGCGCCCCCAGGTAGATCACGAAGGCGATCGCCATCGGCCGGAGACGTCTCCATGTCGCGAGATCGGGCAGCCGGCGCGCATACAGCAGCGCGAGAAGCCCGGCGGCGATCGCGGGTTGCTCGAGCCGCATGTTGCCCAGCTGGGTGTCGATCGTCCACCGGGAAAGAGAGGCAAGCAGGAATAGGATCCCGAACGCAACCACCGGGCGCCGCGTGGACAGAAACGCGACCAGGCCCGCTCCGCCGACCGCAAGGACGGCGGGGGGAAGGCTGGCCAGTGTGCGATCGCTCAGCAGCCACATGCCCGCGATGCCCCCCAGAACGAGGGCGACGAGCGCGAGCGATCGCCAGGATCTGACCAGGCTCACGTTCGCACGGGCGATCATCCAGTTCTCCTGTCTCTTCTAGACCTCACAAGTCACCGACAGGCTGGCTGGCCCGGTCTTCTTCGGCGGCAAGAGCATACCGGATGGACCGGCCAGACCGGTCGCGGCGCCGCTGCTCGCTTGGCGAGGCTGGGCGCTACTATCGCGGAGCCTCGCAACGATGAACAATAGGAGGGGAATGAGCGTGACCCGACCGGTGTCGACCGCGCGAGGGAACGACCCGCGAAGGTGGCCGCGTCGTCTCTCGCCCGACCTCCTCTGGGACCGGCGTCTCGCGATTGCGATCCTCGTTGCCGTCGGCATCGCGATGCTGGCGCTCCTGCTCTTCGTATCTCGCTGGGTGACGTTCTGGCAGGACGAGTGGAACTTCATCGTTCAACGGCCCGATCCCAGCGTCCGCTCGTTCTTCGCCCCCCAGGTCGACACACTCCTCGCTACGTTGGTCGCCGTCTACGAGGTACTGCTGGCCATCTTCGGGCTGCATACGTACCTGCCCTACCTGCTCGTAACCTGGTTGGCGGACTTCATCTGCGTCGGCCTCCTGTATCACATCGTCGCCCGACGATCCGGGGTACTGCTCGGGCTCATGGCCGGCCTATCCGTCCTGCTGCTGGGCAGTGCCTACGAGGACCTGCTGCAGCCCTTCCAGATGCAATACCTGCTGGCGGCCGCCGGCGGCCTGCTCGCCCTGGACCGCCTGCTCCTGGTGGAGGGGGAGCTGTCCGGATCTCACAGCCGGCGAGATCTCATGGTGACGGTCCTGGCTCTCGTCTTCGCCGTCGCCTCGTCGAGCCTCGGTCCCATCTTCGTCGGGCTCATCCTGGTCTGGGCAGTGCTCCATCGCGACCGGGCCGCGCTCCTCGCGGCCCTACCTGCAGTCGCCCTGTACGGCGTGTGGTACGCCACCTGGTCGAGGGAGTTCCAGGCCCTTCCCCAGACGAGCTTCTCCCTGGCCACGGGCACCGAGTCGCTCCTGTACGGCCTGGGGGCGGCCACTTGCGGCGTCGTTGGATTGCCGCCGGACCACGACGCCTGGTTCGGCACCTTGATACTCGCGGCGGCCGGCGCCTGCGTGGCCGTGGCGATGGTCCGCGGGCTTCGCCCGGCGCCGCTGGCAGCCGCAGCTCTTGCGGCGCTCGTCGCCGAGTACGGCCTTCAGGCGTTCCTCCGCGGCTCCTTCGGTGTCGAGCACGCGGCTCGCTCCGGCTACCTGTACCCGGCTGCGCTCTTCGTGTGGCTTGCCATCTCGGGCATTGTGGGACGCGGTCTGGACCGTGATACATGGATCGGGCGAGGGAGGTTGGTGCTCGTCCCGGCCGCCATCTTCCTCTTGATCGTGCCGATGTCGATCGGGAACATGCGCCAGTTCGTTGGCGCCGCCCGGGGGGAGAAGGGCATCCGAGCGACCGAAATGGCAGAACTGGACCTGGCTGTGGCCGTGAGCTCGGTCCCCGGCGTAAACCTGGACGTCGGGATCGATCCCAACTATGTTCCGCAGCTCACCGCTCGAGACTACCTGGCCGTGATCCGGCGCTTTGGAGAGCCGGCGCTGGCCTGGGACTGGGAGGCCGCGGCTGATAGCCAGGCGGTCAACATGACGGCCGTTCGACTCCTCGGCTCTGCCGTCCAATTCGTCCCGCCCACGCCCTCAGACGCAGCCGCGCCGCCGCTCGACGTCAAGGGTGGCACCGCCGAGTCCGGTACCTCAGCCGGCTGCAGCCTGGTGCGTCCCTCGGGGCCCGGTACCGTGGTCTCCGTGCCCGCCAACGGGCGAGCCATCTGGCTGAAGTCGCCACCGCCCGGCATTGTCCTCCTGGTGGGAATCGCCGGTCAGCCATCCGCTTCCCTGGACGGACGTGCCGGCGATGCGCTGGCCAGCGGGCAGGCCATGATCCTGCCCAACCTTCCGGAGCCCTATGGGTGGCAGGCGCTGCTTGCCCAGGTCGGAACGCAGCCCTTCGAGGTCTGCTCGGCGCCTGCGCAGTAGGACGACCCTGTCGTAGCTGGCACCCCAAGGGAGCGCTCCGGCGAATGCGCTGCTTCTGGCGCGACCGTGTTAGTGGGTCTTGCTCGCCCTTGCCTCAGCCTCCGCCTCGGCGAGAAGGTCGACAAGAGTGCGCTCGATGGGTATCTCAGGGTGCCAGCCGGTCAGCTGGGCCAGCAGCGAGGCGTCACCGCAGATCTCGGGCGGGTCGTTCTCTCGCAAGAGCGCCGGGTCCAGCTGGACGACGGGCGCGATCCCGGCCAGCGCGCAGAGTCGCTCGATGAACGATCGGATCGAGTCTGCCTGGCCGGTGGCCACGTTGACCACGATTGGAGCGCTGCCTAGGTGGCCGCCGGCCGCGGAGACGAGCAGCAGTCGGTAGGCACGCACGACATCGCGGACATCGCCAATGTCACGCCGCACGTCCACATTGCCGGCAACGATCGCCGGGGCTTCGCCTCTTCTGACCGCCACAACGCGTCGCGCCAGGGCGGGCAGCACGAAGACCGGCCGCTGTCCCGGTCCGCTGTGATTGAACGCGCGAGTCACCACGACCGGAAAGCCCCATCGAGCGCCGGCCTCCACGGCGACGGCCTCTTGGGCTGCCTTGGAGTACGCATATGGCTCTCGTGGATTCAGCGGGGCCGATTCGGAGAGGGGCAGGTCCTCTCGACCAACGGCACCGTAGACATCGGACGAGCCCGACACGAGCACCGGTGGCCGGTAGCCCAATTCGCGGAGCGCCTCGAAGACGGCGATCGTGCCGCCCACGTTGACTCGGAACGCTTCGGTCGGGTCGCTGCCGGCATCGGGAGCAAAGGCCATCCCGGCCAGATGCGCAACCGCATCGGGATGACCGTTAGGCCCGGAGAACCACCGCACCAATCCGGCGCGGTCGGTGATCTCCAACTCGTCGGGGCCGGGGGCACCGACCACTTCGTGACCTGCCGCCACCAGCTCGCGCTGCATCCAGCCGCCCACGAAGCCGATGGCACCGGTGACGAAGACCCTCATACGCTGGAGCTCCCGCTCAGGGAACGGTGGGTGACGGAATATCCACGGTGGTTCCGCCGTTCATATGGGCCTGCAGCCGCTGGAAGTCGGAGTCGACCATCATCTCGATGAGACCTCGGAAATCGACCGATGGCGACCAACCGAGGGCGGCCCGAGCCCGGCTGGCATCACCCAGCAAGTGGTCTACCTCGGCCGGCCTGTAGAGGTCCGGATCGACGACGACGTGCTTCTGATAATCGAGTCCAAGTCGTCCGAAGGCGATCTCGCACACCTCTCGCACGGAATGGGCAACGCCCGTCGCAACGACATAGTCGGACGGCTCGGGCTGCTGGAGCATCGCCCACATCGCCCGGACGTAGTCCCCCGCGAAGCCCCAGTCTCTCTGCGCTTCCAGGTTGCCCATCCGCAGTTCCTTGGCCATTCCGAGCTTGATCCGGGCGGCCCCGTCGGTGACCTTGCGGGTGACGAATTCGAGGCCACGGCGCGGCGACTCGTGGTTGAAGAGGATCCCGGAGACGGCGTACATGCCAAAGCTCTCGCGGTAGTTGACCGTCAGGAAGTGGCCGTAGGCCTTGGCCACGCCGTATGGACTGCGCGGGTGGAAAGGGGTCAGCTCCGTCTGAGGAACTTCCCTCACCTTGCCGAACATCTCGCTCGAGGAAGCCTGGTAGAAGCGGATCGTTGGATCGGTCTGCCGGATCGCCTCGAGGATTCGCGTCACACCAAGGCCGGTGAACTCGCCGGTGAGGACCGGCTGATTCCAGGAAGTCGGCACGAAGCTCTGGGCGCCGAGGTTGTAGACCTCCGTGGGCCTGACGGTCTGAATAGCCGTGCCGAGCGAAGCCTGGTCCAGCAAATCGCCCTGAATGAGCTCGAGGCGGTCCCGCAGATGCTCGATCCGCTCGTTTGAATCCGTGCTGGAACGGCGGGTCATGCCGACGACGCGGTATCCCTTTTCCAGAAGGAGCTCCGCGAGATACGAGCCGTCCTGGCCGGTGACCCCTGTGATCAGTGCGGTCTGAGTCATGGCGACGAGTATATCCTCGGCACGCCGCCGGCCGAGAGGCCGCTGGATCAGCGAGCCAGAAGCTCCTTCATCCATGTCTCGTAGGAATCGGTGATGGCGTCCCACGCGTAGAGCTTCCGAGCCCGCTCGTGAGCCTGCTCGCGGAGGTCCGCCGCCAGGCTCGGGTCGTCCAGGACCCTCTGCAGCGCCGCGGCGAGCTCGTCCGAGGTTTTGTAGTAGAGACCGCCATCGCCGAGCGTTTCGCGGTGCTCCGGGACGTCATTGGCGATGATGGCGTTGCCGTACCCCATCGCCTCGACCAGGGCCGGATGGGTCCCTCCTACTTCCGTGGCCTGGATGTATGCGACGGCGTGCGACCGGAGGACTCGGTACCCGGCTCCGTACACGGCGCCCAGGAAGCGAACGCGCGGATCGCTGGTGGCCCGAAGGGCGGCCTTGTACTCGGAAGCGTATGGAGCATCCCCCACGATCGCGAGCGGAAGTTTCGTCTTGACGCGAGAGAATGCTTCGATAACAAGGTGGGCGTTGTTCTCCGGTTCCAGGCGGCTGACGTACAGGACGTAGCGGCCGGCCTCCAGGCCCAACCGCTCGAGCATCCCATGGTCGGGTACGGGTTCGAGGTCCGTCCCGTAGGGGAAGTAGTCAGAGTCGCGCCCGTACGCCTCCCGGTAGTAGCGCTGGATCACGCGGGCGTCGGTCACGATGTGAATCGGCAGATGAGCGGCAGTCCAGGCGCACAGACGGTAGTAGGCCCTCCCGACCTGATTCCACTTGCTGCGTTTCCACTCCAGACCGTCCACGTTGAGCACGACGCGCCGGCCGAACAGGCGCAGGAGTACCACTGCCGGGACGTTGGCCGAGTTGCAGACGTAGACGATGTCGTAGCGTCTGGTGAGAGCGTGGCAAGCGGCAAAGAGCGAATGGATGACCGTTTCCAGGTACTTCGACTGTGGGGCCGGCAA
This sequence comes from Chloroflexota bacterium, assembly GCA_003158295.1. Taxonomy (GTDB): domain Bacteria; phylum Chloroflexota; class Limnocylindria; order Limnocylindrales; family CSP1-4; genus Fen-1039. Next base: position 46,062 of record PMIP01000067.1, read on the forward strand.
ACGCACGATCCGCATCCCGTGGTGCTCGTGCGTTCCACGGGGGACCGAACGGTCGCGACCGTAGACCGTAACCTGATGGCCGCGTTTGGCCATCCGCTTGCCGAACTGCTCGGCGAAGGTCTCGAAGCCGCCGTAGTTGGCGGGGACGCCCCGGATGCCCAGAATGGCGATGCGCATAATGACTGTGATGGTACCCGTATCCCACCGAATTCGAGTAGCACTCGACGCTCATGTCGTCGGCCGCCGCAAGACCGGCAACGAGACCTACATCGTCAATCTGGCCCAGGCGCTGATGCGACGCGATGACGTCGACCCGACGGTGTACGTCGACGCGGGCACGGAATGGCCAACGGACTGCCCGCCCGTCCGCCGCGATCTTCGTGCCAGGGCGCCCTACTTTCGTGTCCCCGTGGAGCTCCCGTTCCGCGCCAAGCGAGATGGAGCGGAGCTGCTCCATGTTCAGTACGTGGCGCCGCCCCTGGCCAGGCTGCCGGTCGTGACCGCCATCCACGACGTGTCGTTCGAGGATGTGCACGGGCTATTCTCGCGGTCGACGGCGGTGCGCTTGAAGCTGACAGTCCGGCTTTCCGCAAAGCGCTCCGCGGCGATCATCACCATATCCGAGTTCACGCGGTCGCGGATCAGCCACCACTACGGAATCGATCCTGCGAAGATCGTGGTCACGCCGCTTGGAGTAGAACCCTTCTGGCATCCGATATGCACGGAGGATGCCATGCGCGGACTCTCCGGCCTGGGTCTCCCGGCTCGATTCGTGCTGACTGTCGGGAACCTTCATCCGCGTAAGAACATCCCGCGGCTAATACGAGCTCTCGCCAGAGCCAGGGCGGAAGGAGCCGGCGACCTCCATCTAGTGCTCGCGGGCCAGCGCGCCTGGAAGGCCGCCGCCGTCGACGCGGCGGTGGAGGAAGCCGATGGCCGCGGCTGGGTTCACGAGCTCGGCTACGTGAGCGTGGAGACTCTCCGCGCCCTCAACTCCGCCGCCCACGTGGTGGCCTACCCGTCGAAGTACGAGGGCTTCGGACTTCCGGTGCTGGAGGCGCTGGCCTGCGGCGCCGTGGTGCTCGCGGCAGACGCGACAGCTATCCCGGAAGTCGCCGGCGACGCCGCGGTCCTTGTCGATCCCGACGATGACGGAGCGGTCACGAAGGGCCTGCTCCGGGCGGCCACCGATGAGTCATTGCGGTCCCGTTTGCGTCTCGCCGGTCCCTTGCGGGCAGCCGCTTTCACCTGGGACGCCTGTGCCCAGCGGACGCTGGAGGCATATCGTCTGGCTCTCGGCAGCGACCGGTCTTCGTGAGCGCGGCGGCCACGTAGCCGGCGGTCCGAGCCCCTCGATCTTCGTGCCTGGCGCTCAGCGGCGGCCGGCGACCTCAGGCGGGCGCTTCAAGCACCCGCCGTGCGCCTCAGCCACCCCGGCCTTGACCGGCCTGGACGACGTCGTACAGATCGTTTTCGTAGTCGGCCGCGATCGATCGCCAGTCGTAGCGCTCCTCGACGAGCCGCCGGGCCGATTCGGCCATCGCCCGTCGCGCGGAGACATCGTCGAGGAGGCGGATGATCTCGTTGGCGAAGGTCTCTTCGTCGTCCGCCACTGCGAGATCGATGCCGTGGCGAACGGCTATTCCGGCGCTCGCCACAGTCGTTGCGACCGTGGGCAGCCCGACCGCGAATGCCTCGAGCAGCTTCAGGCGGGTACCTCCACCCGCCCGGAGAGGCGCCACGAACAGGTCGGCCTCCTCCAGGAATGGCCGCACGTCCGGGACGCGGCCAACGATCTCCACGGCGATCCCGGCTCGCCTCCGCAACGACTCCGGTGCGCTGGCACCCACGAGAACCAGGCGAGCCGAGGGACGCACCCGGCGCACGGCCGGGAGAATCCGATCGATCATCCAGTTCGCCGCATCGAGATTGGGCAGGTACCCCAGAGTGCCTGTCATCAGGAGACTGTCGCCGCGGTTCTTCCCATGATCCACGTACTTCAGCGACCGCAGGTCCGCGCCACTGGGCCGGACCGTTACCGAGGCCGATGGCACGAGCTTGCGGAAAGCCAGAGCGTCTGCATCGGAGACGGCCGCGGTCCTTTGCACACGCTGCAGCAGCCCGCGCTCGTAGGATCGCCATTTCCAGACGTCCAGGCGCGCGCGGGCTCGACCCATTCGCGTCGGCGCGAGGCGGGCGATCTCGCTGCTTATCTGGGACTCCACGTTCTGCTGGTCGAGGATGACTGGCACTCCGGCCTCGATGAACGGGGCGGCGTATCGTCCGACATGAGCCTGCATCAGTAGGACAACGTCGAAGCGGCGCGCCTCCTCGCCATACGGGATGCCCCCAAACGGGGGGCGAGCCCATACCTCACTCGGCAGCGGTGAGAGGAGTGCGGAGATCTTGGAGCGGATGGAGCTGCGGGCCAGGGCGGGGAGAGCCCGAAGCTGGGGCCGTGGCTCACCGCTCGACCACTCAAGCTCGGGCTCGTCTGACGGCGCCACCCACAGGGTGACCTCGTGGCCCAGACGCATCCACTCCTGCAGAAGGTGGTAGATACGCATCTTGCCGCCGCCAACCGGGGGGTACGCGGCGTATGGGCTGACCGCAAGCAAGCGCAAACGCGCTCGGGATTCCATAGCCACGGAGTATGGCAGTCGCCGTAGTCCGAACGCCACGGACCGGAGCATCAGCGGGAGAAGGTGCGCCCGCGCTCCCTGATCTGCGGTATTCTGACGTTCGATCCGGTGATGAACACAGGGGGCGAACTACCGCAATGAGCGATTTCTGGGCCGATCGGCGCGTCACGGTGACCGGCGGCGCCGGTTTCCTGGGCAGCGCGGTAGTGAGGCGGCTCCAGGCGGCGGGTGCCACGCAGATCTTCGTCCCCCGCAGTGCCAAATATGACCTGCGCACTCGCGACGGAATTGCCCGTTGCCTCGCCGATGGCCGGCCGCAGGTCATCATCCACCTGGCCGCGGTGGTAGGTGGCATCGGGGCCAACCGGGCCAATCCAGGTCGGTTCTTCTACGAGAACGCGATCATGGGCATCGAGTTGATGGAGCAGGCCCGGCTGGCAGGGGTCGCCAAGTTCGTGGGCGTCGGGACGGTGTGCTCGTATCCGAAGTTCACGCCGGTTCCCTTCCACGAGGACGATCTCTGGGCTGGCTATCCCGAGGAGACCAACGCTCCCTACGGTCTCGCAAAGAAGATGCTTCTCGTCCAGGGCCAGGCCTACCGGGATCAGTACGGATTCGACGCGATCCACCTCCTTCCGGTCAACCTCTACGGTCCGGGAGACAACTTCGACGAGGCGAGCTCGCACGTGATCCCCGCCTTGATCAAGAAGTGCGTCGATGCTCGAGACCGGGGAGAGGACTTCATCGAGGTCTGGGGCACCGGCTCCGCTTCCCGCGAGTTCCTCTTCGTTGATGACGCCGCCGAGGGGATTGCCCTCGCCGCCGAGCTCTATGACGATCCGGATCCGGTCAATCTCGGAGTCGGCCGGGAGATCACGATCCGGGAGCTCGTCGCCCTCACGGCCCGTCTGGCCGGGTTCTCGGGCGAGGTGCGGTGGGACGCAAGCAAGCCCGATGGCCAGCCCCGACGCGCCCTGGATACCAGCCGAGCTCGCGACCGCTTTGGCTTCGTGGCCGGCACCTCCTTCGAGGAAGGGCTCCGGCGAACGATCGAGTGGTACTCGGCGAAGCGAGCGTCTCAGCGATAGGCGCCGAGCCGCAGGGATCGGACGCGGCGGCGGATCGCATGGAGAGGACCAAACCGGACAGGGTCTCGCCGTCCGGGCGCCTCTAGGTTGGCCGCCTCTAGGTTGAAGGTCCGCCCTTGTGGTCGCACACCAGAGAGCCCTGAGCCTTGAGCCTCCAGCCGCGCTTTCTGGCTGCGTCGCGAAGGTTCCAGGCGAGTGAACGAAAGACCATTCCCGTGCTCTCTCGGACCCCGCCACCATGCTTGATCCGACGGGCGACGAAGAGCGGTACGCGCCAGCAAAGCAGGTGCAGCAGGAAGGTGGCGTTGTGCCTTCGTGTTCCGTTGCGGCGCATGAACAGGATCGCGTTGCGCAGCATCAGGTAGTCGATCTGCGATGGCGGAGCGGTCTGGTTGACCAGATGCACGATGGAGGCGCGCGGATCGACGAGACAGCGGAGCTCATGGCGCCAGGCACGAACGCAAACGTCCACTTCCTCCCAATAGAGGAAGAAGACTTCGTCGAAGCCCTGCATCTCACAGGCGGCAGCCACCGATACCAACATGCACGCGCCGTCGACCCAGGCGACCGGGTACGGCGCCGCGGGCGAGGTGATCTCGTCGGCCTGAAGGTGGCCCGTCCAGCACGTTCTCCATTTGAGCAGACCGCCGGCTGTCCACACCCGGCCGCCGGGCAGCTTGACGAGCGGTCCCACAGCGAATACCCCCGGCCCGCACGCGGCGATCAGCCGCTCGGCCAGGAGGGGGTCATCGACAAGCGTGTCGTTGTTCAGAAGCAGCACGTATCTCGCACCGCGGTCGCGCGCCCACCGGATCGCGGCGTTGTACCCGCCACCGACCCCGACGTTGCGAGGCAGGGTCAATGCCTCGACCGGCTCACCGAATTCGCCGGCCAGCCGTTCCGCCTCGCGCTCGGCCGATCCGTTGTCCACGATCAGGACACGATGGGCCGGACCGGATAGTCGTCCGAGAGATTCCACGCAATCGCGGGTCAGGGCATAGCCGTTCCAGTTGAGGATCGCGATCACCAACTCGGCGGAATCCGGGCGGATCTCGCTGGGCTTCACACGCTGGCTCGTCGTGGGCTCGTTCACTGCGTCTCAGGGCTCGTCCGGTCACTCATCCTCGATGGCCTCCCGGACTGCCGACCAGGCAACCTCGGCCGTGTCCGCCCAGCGGTATCGTCGGGCAACGCGCCTTCCCTCGGTCACCAATCTCCTGCGGAGGCGATCATCGTCTGCCAGGCCCTGGACCAGGTTGGCCAATGCGGCGGCGTCGTCGCAGTCGAAATGCAATGCTCCCTTGGCCGTGACCTCCGGCAGACTGCCCGCCGCAGCGACAGCCGTCGGGACGCCGCGTGCCATGGCCTCGAGCGGCGGGAAGCCGAATCCTTCAGCCCGTGATGGCAAGAGAAAACAAGTCGCGTTCTCATACAACCTGGCCAGGCGCCCCTCCGATACCGAACCCAGGAAGTGGATCCGATCACGAAGGACCGACCGAGAAGCCAGGTCCCGCAAGCGCTCGTCGTCGCGGCCCGGCGGACCCACGATGACCAGGTGCAGGTCCTGAGGCACCCCCACCCTCCAGGCCTCGATCAGCAACCCGATGTTCTTGTGAGGCTCGGTCTGCCCAATGCAAAGCGCATAGCGTTTGGGCAGTGAGGCATCGGGCCGATCTGGCTGGACCCGGAGGGCGTGGTCCAGTCCGGGGTAGGCGACCACGATGCTGGAGGCGGGAGCATCCAGGAGCCGCACCAGCTCGCCGGCCGAGTACGCCGAGTCGGTCAGGATGCGGCTTGCGTGTCGCGCCGCGTGGCGGAACATCCGATTTGCGTATATGCGGTAGCCGCGGTCGTACGCGTCCGGCTGGGTGAGGAAGTTCGCGTCGTGGATGGTCACGATCATCGGTCGCGGAAGTGCCATGAGCAGCGTGTTGGCAGGGCAGAACCACGCGCTCACACGGGTCCTGGCCGCGACGGCCGCACCGCCGACACCCCACCAGGCGAGATCCTCCGCCAGATGGAGATAGCGGCGAAAGCGTAGGCCGCGCGGCCCTCGAGGCAGTCCTCGGATGGGCAGAACCACGTCGCCTGGAGCAGCCGAGGCGGTCATCGCCGCCAGGAGCTCCTCCGCGTATCGAGCTGTGCCGGCCCGCGGATGGCGGAGGATGCTCAGGTCGTAACCGAGCCTCATCGCAGGTCCTGCGCTGTTCGATAGGCGGCGAGGAGAGCGTCGGCAGTTGCGCGCCAGGAGAACCGGGCCTCGAGACGCCTGAGCGCCGCGATGGGAGGCGTGGACTGGGTCGCTATCAACATCGCCTCGGCGATGGCATCGGGGCTTGCCTCGGCGGCGTAGCAGGCGGCATCTCCGAGGACCTCTTCATAGATTGGCTCTCGGGCCGCGATCACCCTGCCACCCGCGAGCAGCGCTTCCACGGGTGGTAGGCCGAAGCCCTCGATTCGCGACAGCGCCATCAGGGTCGACGATGCGTAGAGCGCGGTCAGCTCCCGATCGCTGACGAGGTCCCGAAACACCACCGCGTCGGCCACCGATGCCGTGCGGGCTCGAGCCACCAGTCTCGCTCTATCCCGATCCGGATGGAAACCAACGAACGTAAGCCGGCCGGAATGGTTGATCCGGCGGAATGCGACAAGGGCGTCGATAGCCAGATCGGGCCTCTTGTGAGGGTCGGGGACGCCCACGAACAGGAAGTCGGGCTCGCTGCCTCCGTCGGCGGCTTTCGGCGTTCCCGCACCCGTCGACGGCACGACGGCGGGATAGACCACGCGCACTCGCTCGGCCGGCACGCCAAGGACCTCCCTTACGTCCATGGCCGTAGTTTCCGAGATCGCGATGACCAGGCGCGACTTACCGACATTGCGCAGGTAGATCCGGTACGGGATGCGCCGGTGAGGCCTTATGCGGTGCATGACGGCCGGGTCGCGCAATGGGATGAGGTCGTAGACGGTCGCGATCGTGCGTCGTGCCGGAACAGGCGAAAACGGGCTGCCGGGATCGGTCTGGTGCCAGAGCCGGGGGCTCGATCCTCGGATCGCCAACCGGTCGAAGACGGCAGAGGCCAGCCAGCCGACGTCCTGAGGGCGGATCGCCGCCCGTCGGGTTCGCCAAGTCCTCGCCGAGGGCCAGGTTGGGCCGGCCGCTCCGTCGACCAGGACGCCCAGCTGCTCGGCACACCACTCGGGCTCCTCGCGGCCAAGTGCCTCGAGCAGGCCGGCGACGTACCTGCCGATACCACGAATTCCGTGACCGGAGGTCAGGGGGGTGACGTCTATGCCGATCGCCGGGTGGCCCGAGGTCGAGGCCGCCCCGGGTCGAGAGATCGTCTCCACGGCATGAAGCGTAGCAGGCCGGTCGGAGCGGTCCCTTGGCGTCTCCGCCGGCAGGGCCGTCCGCGGTGGGGCCTATTCGCGGGCTACTTGTAAGTGACCGCCGTTCCGATGGGGACGCTCTGCATGAAGATCTCCCCTCGGACGAAGGGGATCTCCGTGCCGGCGTCGTCATAGAGCCGGGTGAGCGCCGTGTCCGAGGTCTTCGTCCACGTGCCGGTGATTGCCTTCCCTTCCTTGAAGACGATGGCCTTGCCCGATCCGACGTTGGTCAAGCTGATTCTCTGCATGCCGTAGCTTGGCGAGTCGGCGGCGACTGCCTGGAACATGACGACGATGTTGCGAGCGAAGACTTGCTGCTTGTTCGCCGGGTCGACCTGCGGCTTTCCGCCGACCAGGCGGAGATACGAGTCGCTCACCGGGTCGTATGTGTAGCCGATCGTGCCAGTGTGATAAGGGACGCTTATCGACTGGGACTGGGGCCGTAAGCTGGGTGGCGAGTCGTCGACGAAGGGTCGGGTGGGCAGGCCCTGGTACTTAGCTGGATAGCCGACCCTGGCGGCGCAGCTGATGAGATCGGCGGTGTTCGTCATCTCGTTGTGCGGCGCAACTCGGGTGGTGGTCCTGTGATACGCGCAAGACCCGCCTCTTGCCGCGTCCAGGTTGTAGATGTTGCCGGACATCGTGGGGATGACACTCTCGAGCGACACGGCATCGCCGCCGTCGTGGCCGTACAGCGCCTTGTACTCGGCTGCCCAGCGGACGAAGTACGGACGAGCGCTGCGGATGCCACCGATGTCGGTCGAGGTCCCTTCCTGGAAGACCATCATGTAGCGGTCCTCGCTGTATTCCTCGTATGCCTGATAGACGATCGAGGCCGAGGAGAAGCCCAGCTGGGGCCGGGCTGGGGCGTTGTCGCCGATCATCACCGCCATTGGGAGGCGGTGAGCGAGGTCGGGCTGAGTCAGGACTCCGTCCAGGTCGCTGTAGGCCATACCGTTGGGCAGGTCTGTTGGGCCCGCTGACTCGGACTCCGAGGGCGAGGGAAGAGCGACCGTCTCTGATGCCGTGGGCGTGGCCGAAGCGGTCGGGCTTGCGCTCGGTGAAGCGCTGGCCCGGGCTACCTGCCCAGGGCTCGCCGATACCAGAAGTACCGCGGCCACTATGACCAGAGCTGCAGCGATGGCGCCGACAGCGACGACTTGCTTCTTGTGGCCTCTCCAAACGCGCTCGGCTCCTGCCGAAACGCGCTCGGTCACTCGCGAAAGACGCTGCTTCACTACTTCTGTCTCCGTGCGGTGGGGCGGCCTCCGGCTCAGCGACGAGGGCCCTGGCAAGGTTGCCAATGGTAGACCACGCGTGCCGAGATGAGGCGCGGGCCGACGAGTCCCGCTCAAAGGCCCTGCCCCAACGCCCGATCAGACCGCGCCCGACAAAGCTCCGAGGCCGGCAGGAGACCAAAGAGGGGCGGCCGTCTGATACAGTCCCGATCGTGCTGCGGTTCACGATAGTCACGCCAGTCCGCAATGCCATGCCGTGGCTGGCGGAGACCATGGAGTCGGTCGCGAGGCAGACCCCCGACGTCGAGGTCGAGCACATCGTCCTGGACGGTGGCTCCACTGATGGATCGCGTGAGTGGCTGAGCGACCACGCGGGCAAGCACGTGACGCTCAGGTTCGAGCCGGACGAGGGCCAGACGGACGCCCTGATCAAAGGATTCGACGGGGCCGCCGGCGACATATTCGGCTGGCTGAATGCCGATGACCTCCTCGAGCCGGGTGCCCTGCGGCGAGTCGCGGCGGAGTTCGAGGCGCGTCCAGATGCGATCCTGGTCAGCGGCAGCGCGCTGCTGATCGGTCCCACCGGAGCCATCGCTGGGGCGATTCCTACGCCACCCGCGGGCAATCTGAAGGAGCTGCTGGCTTACCCGTACAACCTGGCCCAGCCCTCGACGTTCTTTCGGGCAACCGGCTACCGGAGCGCGGGCGGCTTGGATCGAAGGTTCGACCTGGCCATGGACGTCGACCTCTGGATGAGGCTGGCCGCCCTGGGACCGATCGCGACGCTGCCGGACGCGGTGCTGTCCCGGTTCCGGATCCATCCGTCGGCGAAGTCCGTGACCCGAGCCACGGCCGCCGTCCGCGAGGATCTCGGCATCCGGCGCAGGCACGGGATGCCGCTCAGGAGCCGGGCCGGGTTGACGCTGCTGGAGGCGGCCTACGTGCGCCCCATCAAGTGGCGCGTGCGCTCTCTGGCCCGGAGCCTCTTCCGCCGCATCGTCCGAAGGCGTCGATGAGCCTCATATCGGTCATCATTCCGGCGAAGAACGCCGAGGAGACGCTGGGCGCCACTCTCGATTCGGTGGCCGACCAGGCAGGCGTCGACGTGGAAACGATCGTGGTGGACGATGGATCCACCGACCGCACTCGTGAGATCGCCTCCAGCCATGCCGTCGCTCCGAAGATCGCGGCCGGCTCCGGGACCGGCGCCGCTGCCGCGCGCAACACGGGATTGGCTGCATCGACCGGCCGGGCGATCGTGTTCCTCGATGCAGACGATCTCCTCAAGCCCGGTGCACTCCACCGACGGTTGATGGCGCTCGAGGAAGCAGGTCCCAACACCATCGTAGTCACCGACCACGTGGAGTTCGTCGAAGGTCGCGAACGCCCCTCTCGGACACGGCCGGATTTCGGTGGCGACCCCCGCGAAGCCCTGCTTCAGCGCAATCGCTTGACCGTGCACGCCGCCCTCGTTCCTCGGGAGTTGCTCGATCTCGTGCCGGGGCCGTTCATCGAGTCGCTCGTCGTCTACGAGGATTGGGCCCTGTGGCTGCATCTGGCCCTTCTGGGCGTCCATTTCCGGGTTCTCGACATCCCGGACTGCGTGTATCGGATTCGTTCGGCCGGCATGGCCACCGAGATGACCACCGATCTACCACGGGCTCAAGGCGATGCGATTCGCGTGCTGGAGCTGGCGAAGGACTGGGTCAGGCAGACACCGCGAAGCGACCGGGGCAGGCTCGACCTGATTCGGCGCAGAAGGCTCAGGGAGTACCTCTGGGCTCGAGCGCGCGCAAGTGCTCGGCGAGGGAAGTTGATCCGAGCTTCCGTGGACGCGCTCAGAGTCCCGCTCGTCGGCCCGGGAGACCTGCCACGCGCTTTGTGGCGGAGAGGCCGTCGAAGGTTTCTGGCAGGGCGACGCGGCTGAGAGCCCGATCCGAGAGTCGCGACGCGGCCGTGCCCGCCGACAATCGAGCGCGGCCCTGCCCTCATTCCTACTTGCGGCGAACCACAGTAGCCACTCTCCGGGCCGCAACTCTGGGACCGTACCGGGCCAACTCCATTGCGCCGCGGCCGGCGCGCCGCCATCGACGACCCGAGACGCCCTGCTTGAGTTCCTGCCAGGCCACGGTCACCATCTCGCGCTGGAAGAAGCGCGGCAGGCTGCCCCGACCGTGGCGTTTGATCATCCGCTCGATCTCATCGAGGCGAGACAGGCCGCCGCTCGCCGTCTTGGTCGACGGGTAAACCCTCACGAAAGCCTGGACCCTGGGCAGGTAGAGGAGGGGAGCCTGCCGTCCGAGCCTGATCATGAGGTCGTAGTCCAGGCAATAGTGCAGGCCCCAGTCCAGGCCTCTGGCCGACTGGTAGGCCGTTCGCCTGAAGAACGTTGCCGGCTGCACGATGAAGTCGAGGTGGTTGATGAGTCGGTTCAGGCTGAACGGCTCGACATGGGTGCAGGGCCCAATCTCCCGGCCATCGGCGTCGATGAACACGGCATTGCCGTAGACGCCCGGAGCCGACTGGTTGCCCTCGAGTGCATCCAAGGCCGAAGTGATCGCCCCCGGTGCATACAGGTCATCCGCGTTGAGCCAGCCGATGATCTCGCCTCCGGTCAGGCGTATGCCCTTGTCGACGCCCTCGCCCTGGCCGCTGTCCGGCTCCGAGATCCAGCGGATCCGGTCTCCGAAGGACCGCAGGATGTCGAGAGTGCCGTCTGTGCTGCCGGCGTCGACCACGAGGTACTCGACGTTCGGGTAGTCCTGCTCGAGAACCGATTCGATCGCCTTCCCGATGAACGGCGCCTGGTTGTAGGACGGCGTGACGATTGCCACAGATGCCGGGGCCACCTGGCCGACGGGTGCGGTCTTGGGCATCAGACGAGCGCCTCCGTGCGGAGGATCGCGAGGTCTTCCTCCGTCAGCCCACGGTTGGTCAGTCGCCGGTAGTGGCCCCGGAATATGCGCGCGGTTCGTTCCCAGGAGAAGGCCGACGCGCGCGCCAGACCCAGCCGGGCCAGCTCGATGCGCTTCGCCTCATCCGTCCACAGGTCGCCGATGGCTGCGGCGATGTCGACTGGGTCCCGGGGGTCGAACAGCCGGGCGGCTCCGGCACACAAGTCCGGCAGGCAGGTGACGTTGGACGACGCGACCGGCAGCTGGGCCGCGAAGGCCTCGAGAATGGGCATGCCCCAGCCTTCGAAGAGCGAGGGGAAGACGAGCAGGCGGGCGAGGCGATAGAGGGATCTGAGCTGGATCGGATCGACGAAGCCGGTGAAGAGAGCCTCATCGGAGACCCCCAGCCTCGCTGCCGCTTCGCGTACAGGTTTGTCGAGGCCGTTCTGCGCTCCGGTGAAGACAACGGGAATGATCAGGCCCCGGTCACGCAGGATCTTGAGCGCCTCGAGAAGCCTCAGGTGGTTCTTGTGTGGCCAGGCCTTGGCCGGGTACAGAGCGAACGTCTCCGGCAGGCCAAGATCGGAGCGAGTTTTCGAGAGATCGCTCGGAGACGGTTGTCCGTAGGCTTCGATGACAGGCGCGTAGGGGACTATCTCAACCTTGTCGGCGGGGAGGCCGAGGCCCTCGATCAGGTCCCGTCTTCCCCAGCGGCTGTTCGCGACCACCATCGTCGCCTGGTCGCACAGCGCTCTGTAGGTGATGTTCCGTTCGGCCAGGGTCAGGGGCGAGAAGAACTCCGGCAGATGGATGTGCTGGAGATCCTGGGGCTGGAAGATGGACGGAATCTCCGTCCGAAATCCGACCTGCATCGTGAATTGCATGAGGTCCACGCCGGCTCGTTCCACGGCACGGTCGGCCGGCGGGAGACCGATTGGGCCCCCGGCTCCCGGACGACCCAGTCCTCTCCTGAGGCGCGCGATTGCTCGGCGGCCCCGATTGCTCAGGATGCCCTCCGCATGGCCGATGGGGGCGGGTTCTGATGCCAACAGCCGGCACGGGCCGTTCACGTACGGCCTCAGCCAGTCCTCATGATCGCGATCGACCAGGAACAGGTACTCGTCTGATGAGTCGGTGAGTCGCGACAGCCCATCCGCGAGGCCGATGATGACCTGCTCGACTCCGCCTCGATCGCCGGACACGAGGCGAGCATCCAGGCAGACGCGAATGGGATTGGGCCCCGAGTCCGATGTCACTGTCGAGCCGTCGACTGGCCGGGTCGATGGGCGAGGAAGGAGTACATCCGACCGGGAATGGGCTTGTCCAGGCGGGCTCGCACCAGTCTGGTGACGCCGGGCAGATGGCTCGCCGCCCGGCCCAGTAGACCGAACCTGCCGGCCAGCTTCATCGCGGGCAGATCGTCCAGCTCCCGTTGCGTCGAGACTGTCGGAAAGGCGTTGATGACGGAATCCAGGGGCCTCAGCACGCGGTGGACGACGAGTCCCGCCCGACGGATCGCCTGCAGGTAAGCGGCCAATGCGTAGGCGTTTTCGCCACCTGCCATACGGTTTACGGGGTGGGCCGCCAGGAACTCGCGAAGCTGTTGGTCGTTGTCCACGACATGCTCCCGGCAGGCGAAGAAGATGCCGTTCGGCCTGAGGACCCTGGCACATTCCCGCAGGACCTGATCCAGGTCCTGCGCGTGGTGGAGCATCTGGCGGCAGTACACGATGTCGATGGATGCGTCCGGAAGCGGAAGGCTCTCGCCCACGCCATCGATCGTCTCGAACCTGCGTTCCCGCAGACGCGCCATAGCGCCGCGTCCAACCTCGTCGCTTGGATCCGGTTCGAGGGCGACGACGCGGGCCGCGCCGGCGGCGCAGAAGGCCGCCGATGAGATCCCCGTGCCGGCCCCGACATCCAGGACGTTCGCTCCCTCGATGCGTCGGCCCAGGATTCGCCTCACCTCCGTGAACTCGCCGGAGGTCAGGAATCGCCGGCACGAGTCGTCAACGTCACGGCCAAGGTACGCGTCCCGCACGAGGGCGGCGTAGGCGGGGTCCGCTCGCAGGCGCCTGATCGCGTCGTCGGTGCTGATGAGGTCGTCGGGCAACCCAGCTCTCCTGTGAGACTTCTGCCAGGGAATCTAGCTCAGCGTCATACCGTGCCGCTGCAGACGCCGCCGGTCGTCACGGCCCAGGTGGGCGAGTCGTGCGGAGCGATTATCGCGTGGACGATCCGTCGGCGGCTTGGAGCGGCCGCGCGACCGTGGCGAACTCCACGAATTGCATGTCCCAGAACCGGTGATGGAACAGGCGGTTGGCGAGCCGGTACCTCCGGGGCATGTGCTCCATCTTGTTGATGCCCTCCTGACGGAGCACTTCGTAACCCAGCCGCTCGTACATCTTGCGGATGCTCCGCTCTGTGAAGAAGCGCAGGTGGGTCGAGTCCAGGATCCCGGACTCCTCGTATTCCCACTCGCAGTAGGCCAGCAGGTCATAGAAGGTCGGGTAGTAGCGGATGTTCGGGATCGAGCTAACGACGACTCCCTGAGGCGTGAGACAGGTCTTGATCCGGGCTAGGACGTCGAACGGATCGAGGAGGTGCTCGAGAACGTCGTTGAAGACCACGACGTCGAAGAAGGACTCGGGCAACTGCGGGATGAGGGTCGCGACGTCGCCGACGAGGACCTTGTCGAGCCTGTCTGCGGCGACCCGAGCCCTGGCCTCTACCACCTCGATGCCCCAGACTTCGGCGTTCTCCGCCTGCTTGAGCTGCTGGGCAAAGTAGCCTTCGCCGCAGCCAACATCGAGCAGCCTCCGGGAGTCCGCCGGTATGAAGGCGAGCATCTCAGGCCTAAGGTTCTGGTAGTAGTTGACGGGTTTCTCGTCCGGCATTGGCTGTGCGCCGCTCTCTCCAAAGGGAGCCTTCCCCGCTTCGATCATCGCCCCGCGGGGTCGGCTCGCGGCCAAGCGTAACTCCACCGTTTCCGCCTCGCTGATCGCCCGTCGCTGCTCGATGCCGCTACGTCGGCGGTCTCACCTTGTGACGCAGGCGCCGGATGGCGTCGGCTGTGCCTGAGCGGACGGGCCCCATGGGTGACGCCCATTCACTGGAGACGAGACGGGCGCGACGGACAGGGCCCTCGCGACCGAGAGGCGGCGACAGCGGAGATTCGATGGCGTCGATGACCTGGGCGGCGAATCTATCCCACGTGTAGTGCGTGTCCAGCAGGTCCCAGTTGCGCCGCTGCATCTCCAGCAGGTCGCTGGAGGGCACCGTTTGGAGGTCCAGAAGCAGCCTGGCTGCCGTCTCCGCGTCGTTGAGAGGCACGTTGAGAATCGTCGGCGTGTCGTCGTATCCACACTGGGGTGTGCAGATAGGGATGAGTCCCCAGGACATCGCTTCGAGGACCGTCGTTGGGTTCGAGTCGAACCGGCTCACCATCAAGAGGAAGTCGAAGCCGGAGACCAGATCGCGAGATGCTTGCGTGCGGAAGTCCTGTCGCCCGAGTGCGCGTACATTCTCGATGGGGCGGTCGCCAGGACCGATCCACGCGAAGTCGAGATCGGGCAGGCGCTTCGCGATCTCCGACAGGTAGGGCGTGTTCTTGGTCCATCCGGTGTGGCCGATATAGACGAAACGCCTGCTTCCGGGCTCGTTGAACCGTTGCCTGAGGACCGGGAAGTCCTGGCGACTGATCGCCAGATCCAGTCCGACCACCTTGGGGGCCCAGTGCGAGAAGGTGGAGCTGCCAAGCCACTTGAGCCAGTAGGGACCCGTGATCGCCAGGTAGAGATCGCACCGCCTGATGATCGAATCGAGGAAGGCAACTTGCTTCGGGTCCCCATTGAAGGGGGATAGCATCAGAACCCGCCGCCACCCGCGGAGCCGGCTGCTCCTTCGGAAGACAGTGTCACGAGCCGGATGAGGGTGCCCCAGGAGTATGTCTCCGGGCTTGGGACGGATCTCGTCACGGTCGGTCCAGTCGTGGTACACGACCCGGTATCTCGTCTCGAGCCGCTGCCCCAGGTTGCGGCCGATCGCATCGGGAGTTGCCGTCATCGGGCCGTGAGGGTAGACGAGATGGACAGTCCCGACCTCGGACCCTCCGGTGGTTCGCGGCCCGCTGTCCCCGGCGCTCACTCGGACTCCGCCTGGGGATCGGCCTCCGGCCGAGGATGTGTTTGGGGCAGGCGACGCAGCATGCGGGGCACGTACCAGACCGACGGCAGCAAGACGAACACGATCTGGGCGATGATGCTGCCCCAGACCGCGCCGGACACGCCGATGTGGTAGACGAGGAACACGGAGATGGTCACGTTTCCCGCGGCCATCAGGATCGCGCAGGCGGCCTGGAACCCCATGGCTCCCGCGCCGTTCAGCAGCATCGCCAGAGGACCGTTGACCGTATTCACGATCACCCATACCCCCAGCCCGAGCATCAAGATCGTCGTCGGGTGGACCTTGTCGCCGACCCAGAGATGGAGGACCGTTGGCCCGGCGAAGATCAGGAAGAGGGCGCTGGGGATGTTGATTGCCGCGGCGAGGAGCAAGGAACGGCGCAGGGTTCGTGAGATCCACGCCCAGTCGCCACGCGCCAGAGACTCGCGGTAGGCCGGCCAGAGCGGCGTGAGGGCAAAGGAGAGCAGCGTGGGGGCGAGCGAGAATAGCTTCAGTGGGATCGCGTACTCGGCCACGGACTCGGCGCCCATGATCTGGGCAATGACGAAGTTGTCCAGCTGATACGCGGCCAGGCCGGCGATCTGCAGGATCATGAAGAGCCCGCCCACTCGCAACAGTGGACGAATGAGCTTCATGTCGACGTCTGCTCGGTGCGGTCGAAGCCACGGCCATTGGAATCGGAAGAGCACGGCGCCGTTCAGCAGGGCGGCCAGAAGGCCGACTGCGGTCAGCGCGAGGACCAGCATCGGCAGGCTGGCGTGGAGTGTGATCACGGCCACGATTGCGGCCAGCGAGCCGAGGTTACCGGCGATCGCCCAGGCGCTCGAGACATAGTTGCTCTGGTGCGCGAGCTGGATCAGCCCGACGATACCGAGAGGAAGTCCGATCGCGAACGATGTGAGGAGGACTGCGGCGGCCGGTCCCGCCTCGCTGGCTGCCTGAGCCGTGTGGACGTTGAACAGCCTCGGCCACGGGATGAGTGCGTACGTGGCCAGGAAGAGGAGGAGGGCTGCGGCCCCGATCGTAAACAGCATCACCAGGCTGGTCGCCACGGCCCGTCTGGCCGTCTCGCGGTCTCCTCGGCCGTTGGCATCTGAGAGGATGGTCAGCAGGCCCAGGCCGATGCCCAGGTCGAGCGGCCCGAGCACACCGACCAGCGAGCTCATGGTCACCCACATCCCGTAGCGCTCCGAGCCCAGGTAGCCGATCGCCAGGGAGACCGAGATGAACCCGGTGCCCATGGCTATCACCTTCCCGATGCCGCCCAGCAGGGTGGACCACGCGATGCGGCGGTAGCGCTCGGCCGAACGTCCCTCGGGCGTGCTGGTGTCGAAAGGATGGAGGCGCAGGTATCGACGCGACGACCACAAGCGTTCCGACATTCCCGGCAGCGCGGCGTCTGCCTCAACGCCCTCGATTTCGGTCATCGCGAACAGTCCGGCTGGCTAGCTGTTCGCTCGGCGGGCTTCGTACCCGCAGCGCTTCGCGTCGAGCAGGCGCAGGTTCACACCGGTGGCATGTGCCACGTACGTGCCGTGCTGGTCCATGGTGTCCGTGATGAGGGCGACCCTGGACGGTGTCGTCGATGCGCTCACCGTCCGATTGTCGCAGAAACCCCAATCCCCAGGTTGGCGCCGGAACGAGGCTCGAGCCGCGAGTGTTGTGGACTCCGGTCGGGTGGGAAGAGCGGCAGATGGGTCATACGTCGCGGCCCGTCTTGTTCGTCTCGTTAGTACCTTCGATGGGCTGCCGCGGCAGGGGCGTGCCCGCGTAGCATCGGCTCACGTCGGATTGCAGGCGCAGCGCCCACGCGGTCTCAGATGAGGTCAGTCGGCCGGTATCTGGGCCAGGGGATCGATGAGGCACCCAACCATGAACCACCCGCGGCTCTACCGTCGTTTCGCTGTGGCCGCCATCGCGGCTCTCTTGCTGGGGCTCGTCCAGGTGGTGCCGGCGCTAGCCGTGACCACTTTCTACGTAGGGCCGATCGTAGGTACCGGGGGCAGCTGTCTCCAACCGAACTACAACGACATCCAGCTCGCGGTCAATGCGGCGAGCAGCGGCGACACGATCCATGTCTGCGCCGGCACCTACACCCCAGGCGCGACCGTCACGGTCGGAACGGACCTCACGTTCGAGGGTGGCGGTGCGGGGTCGACGATCATCGACGGCGGCACGGCAACGCAGCTCTTCAGCGTCAGCGCCACGAATGCCTCGTTCAGCGGCTTCACCTTCGAGAACGGATCTGCCGCGCGCGGCGGCGCGATCAACGCCAACACCGTCACGGTCTCGAACAGCACGTTCAGCGGCAACTCCGCCACTCAGTTCGGCGGAGCGATCTTCGCGGCCAACACCGTCACGGTCTCGAACAGCACGTTCAGCGGCAACTCTGCCGCTAATGCTGGCGGAGCGATCCTCGCGGCCAACGCCGTCACGGTCTCGAACAGCACGTTCAGCGGCAACTCTGCCACTGATAGTGGCGGAGCGATCTCGACCACCACCGACATCACCGCCACCAACAGCACGTTCAGCGCCAACACCAGCACATACGGCGCTGCGATCTCGGCCAGCATGGGCCTCACCGCGACCAACAGCACGTTCAGCGGCAACCCGAGCTCGGGCGGCCGGGCGATCCAGATCATGACCCCGGGCGATAGCGGTACCGTCACGAACAGCATCCTCGCCCAGGGAACCGGTCAAGGCAGCAACTGCTCCACTGTCGGCGACGGCGAAGGCACCGTCATCAGCGGCGGAGGCAACGTCAGCACCGACTCGAGCTGCGGCTCGTCCACCGTGGTCAGCCTGTCGAGCCTGCACCTGCTTCCACTTGCTAGCAACCCCCCCGGTACCACCCAAACGATCGCATTGGACACGGGCAGCACCGCGATCGACGCCGGCCTCGACGGCGTATGTGCTGTTGCACCTGTCAGCGCGCTCGACCAGCGCGGTGTGCCCCGACCGCAGGGACTTCATTGTGACGCGGGCGCCTACGAGGCGACCGGCACCGCCGGCGCGGCCACCCACCTGAGTGTTACCGACCTCACCAGCACGTCGGCCGGAACGCTCCAGAGCGCGACGGTCACGGCCCTCGACGTATACGGCGTCACGGCCACCGGCTACGCCGGCACGATCACCCTGACGAGCACCGATGGCCAGGCCGTCCTCGGCCCCGACGCGACACTTACCAACGGGGTCGGCAGCTTCGCGGTCACGCTCAAGACCGCGGGCAGCCAGACGGTCACCGCGACCGGCTCGGTCGGCACCATCACCGGTACTCAGACCGTCACCGTCACGGCCGGAACCGCGACCCAGATCGCC
>PMIP01000012.1 GCA_003158295.1 Chloroflexota bacterium
GCGGACGCTGATCATCGTGGACGAGGGCGCCAAGGTCCACTACATCGAGGGCTGCACCGCCCCGATCTACACCACCGACGCGCTCCATGCCGCCGTGGTGGAAGTGATCGCGCTGCCGCACTCCAAGGTCCGCTACACGACGATCCAGAACTGGTCGAACGACGTCTACAACCTGGTCACGAAGCGGGCCCACGCCCATGCCCACTCCACCGTGGAGTGGATCGACGCCAACACCGGCTCCCGGCTGACGATGAAGTACCCGAGCATCTACCTGCGTGGCGAGGGTGCCACCGCCGAGGTGATCTCGGTCGCGGTCGCCGGACGCGGGCAGCACCAGGACACCGGCGCCAAGGCGATCCACCTGGCTCCGAACACGCGCAGCCGGATCATCAGCAAGTCGATCTCAAAGGACGGTGGCCGGACGACATATCGGGGCCAGCTGAAGGTCGCGCCCGGAGCGACGGGAGTCGTGGCCAGCGTCCGGTGCGACGCGCTCATCCTCGACGAAGGCAGCCGCTCCGACACGTACCCATACATCGACATCCAGGAAGACGACACGACGATGACTCACGAGGCCACCGTCGGCAAGATCAGCCAGGACCAGGTCTTCTACCTGATGAGCCGCGGCTTGACCGAGAACGAGGCCACGAACCTGGTCGTCCAGGGGTTCCTGGAGGTCTTCACCAAAGAGCTTCCGATGGAGTACGCGATCGAATTCAACCGCCTCGTGAAGCTCGAGATGGAGGGCTCCCTCGGATGACCGCCGCAGAGGGGGAGAAGGCGGCCGCCGCCCCGACCGCCGGGTCGTCTGTGTCCAGGCCGTCCGCCCGTCAGGCGCCGACGGACCTGACGCTGAGCTTCGTCGACGAGGCCACGGTCCGCGAGCTGGCGGCGTCGCGGGGTGACCCCGAGTGGCTGCTGGCCGACCGTCTGGCGGGGTTGCGCGCCTTCGACGCGCTGCCGATCGAGACCAACCCGCTCTACACCACCTACGTGGATCTTCGGAACGCGCACCTGGCCGGTATCCGGCCGGTCCCGGCGGCGGGCGATTCGATCGCCGCGGCCGCCGCCGGCGCGGACCAGCGACTACTTCCCGAGGGCGCCGCCGCGTTCGCGGAGCTCGGCGAGACCGGCGCCACGGCGCTCGTCGTCTCGCCCGCTGCCAGGGCCGAGGGGATCGTGCTTGAGACTCTCGCCGACTTTGCGGCCCGAGACCCGGAGCAGTTCCGGCGGCTGCTGGACGGTGGCTGCACCCTGCCGGAGAACGACAAGCTGGCTCAGCTCAACCGAGCCCTGTGGTCTGGCGGGGTCTTCCTCTACGTCCCGGACGGAGTGAGACTCGAGCGACCGGTGGTCATCCGCTGGTCGGTGGGCACGCCGGGAGCGGCGCTGCTGTCTCGGACCGTGATCTCGGTCGGCGAGGACGCCGAGGTCTCGATCCTGGAGGAGCAGGTCTCGTCCGAGGGCGGCCCCGAGGAGTCCCTCGGGCAGAGCTTCTTCGCCGGAACCTCGGAAATCCGCCTGGGCGCGGGTTCGAACCTCTCGTTCGCCGGCCTGCAGGATCTTCCGCTTCGCCAGGTGGCATTCCAGCACCGCTCGGCCGTGGTCGGAAAAGGAGCCACGCTTCGCTGGGCGCTTGCCCAGCTCGGCAGCAGGATCGTTCGGAGCCGGATCGACAACCGGCTCGAAGGCGACGGTGCGACGGTGGAGCAGGCCGAGATCGTCTTCGGATCGGCGGACCAGCTGTTCGACCTTACCTCCTACACGCGCCACGTTGGCCGCGACACGACCGGGAATCTGCTCTCGAAGGGCGCTTTGACGGACAGGTCGCGGGCCTACATGAAGGGCCTCGCGACGATCGAGACCTCGGCCCACGGCACTGATAGCTACCTGGGCGAGTTCGCGATGCTCCTCTCAAAGCAGGCTCGTTCGGTGGCCATTCCCAGCCTGGAGATCGACCAGCCCGACTGCCGCCGGGTGGCCCACGCGAGTTCCGTCGGCCCGATCGACGAGACGCAGCTCTTCTACCTGGAGAGCCGAGGACTGGAGCGCGAGGATGCGCGCAAGTTCATCGTCCTGGGTTACTTGGAGCCGGTCGTCGCGCGCGTGCCGCTCGAGGCGGCGCAGGAGAGGTTGCGGGACCTGCTCGAGGCCAAGTGGACTGCTCAGACCGGTTCGCGACCGGCCGCCGCCGTGGCCTGAGCCTGGGATGAGCCGCCGCCTGGACCTGTGTGCCGCCGAGGACGTCCCGCCCGGCACCATGAAGATGTGCGAAGTAGACGACGAGCTGGTCCTGGTGACGAACCTTGGAGGAACCTTCCACGCCACCCAGGGGGTCTGCAGCCACGAGTACTTCGAGCTTGACCGGGGATTCCTGACGGGCGAATCCCTGACCTGCGCGCTCCACCTGTCGCGCTTTTCGCTGGACGACGGCGAGGCCCTGGACCCGCCTGCTGAGCTGCCACTCGCCGTCTACCCGGTCGTGGTTGCCGACGGCCGCATCCTGATCGAGGTCCCGGAGGGTCCGCTCGAGGTCAACCGCTGATCGCCGGCTAGCCGTCGCCGACGAGTAGCTCCAGGTTGCCGGCCTGATCGACGCAGACGACCACCACATGGCTGCCGTTGCCGACGACCGCCAGCACTTCGATCGGCGGAGTCGCTGGAATGCCTGCGACCGCCTGCCAGGTCCGCCCGTCCGGCGACGTCCAGACTCCGAACGATCCCCAGTTCGTTACGCCGGCCATCGTGACCGCAGGTTGCGATCCGCCCCCGACGTATCCGCCCGGACCGGCCGCAAAGACTGTCATCCAACCCGGAGCGGGAACTCGGGTCGAGGGCGTCCAGTTGGTCATATCAGGGCTGGTCCAGAGCAGCAGGTCTCGCGGAGTCGAGGGTTGGCCGGACGCGACGCCGACGTCGCCGAAGGAGACGTAGCCGCCGCCCGGGGCCTTTGCGATCGGGCCCATCGCGGAATACTGGGTTCCCGAGGGCGAAGCGTAGCCCGCTGGCCCGGTGTAGGTCTGCGTCCAGACGCGGCCGTCGGGCGAATGCCACACCGCCGCCCGATCCGACAGGGGGCCCCGGATAACCCACCCGTCGGAGACGCCGTACAGGGCATCTATCGCACCGTCCGCCGGTAGTCCCGACGTGGCGACCGAGCGCCATGTGGCCCCGTCAGTGGAGATCCAGAACTCTGTTCCGGTTGTGGCGTATCCCCAAGCGAGGAAGCCGGCCGGGCCGGCCGCGACCCCAAAGGCGTCAGTTCCGTCGGGAGCGGGCAGCACGGTCGCTTGCCATGTCGTCAGGTCGGACGACGTCCACGCCATCGGGATGCTGTTGGACGCATTGCCCGTCCAGCCGACAGCCACGATCTGGCCGCCCGAGGATGCCACTGAGGTCACCGTGGCGGCGTCGCTCGGCAGGACGGCCCGTTCGGTCCAGGTGATGCCGTCGCCGGACTGGAAGACGCTGGTCTGGAGCTTGATGAGGATGCCTTGCTCCGTCTGGAAGCTAGGGCCTGCCGTGGATGGAACGAAAGCGAGGAAGCCGGCGGAGCTGCCGGTCGTAGCCGCGAAGACGGGCGACTCGGACGGGCTGCGCAGCATCATCTGTGGCAACGCGCCGCTGACCATCCGCCAGCTCGACCCGGGCAGTTGCTCGACCGACGGGGTTGGCCGCGGGGCGGCGGTCTGGGGAATTGGGCTCATCGCGCCCGTCGGGGAGCCGGGTGCGGCACTTGGAGTGGTGGTCGGGGAAGCGGGCGACGACGACCGCAAGCTCAGGGCATATACCCCGGAGCCGACGACCGCGAGGATGGCCAGGGCCGCGGCGACCCGGCCCGCGAAGCGGAGACCATATCCACGACGGGGCCACGGCCTAGCGTGCCCGGCCGGTTCCGACGTGACGTCTTCCAGCGTTTCCCGCAAGGACGCCGGCGCCCGATCAGGAACCGAATCTGACAGCCAGTCGCGAATGGTCTGTTCGGTGTCGAGACGCTGGTCGGTCATCGACGGGCCTCCTCGGATGACTCGATTGCCTCACGGAGCGACTTGAGGGCGTAGTGAAGACGGGACTTCACCGTGCCGGAAGGGATGCCCAGCCGTGCGGCGATCTCGTCCACGGGAAGATCGCGCCAGAATCGGAGGACGACGATGATTCGCTGGTCCGGCGTCAGCTGGGCGAAGGCTGGCTCCAGGACGAGCCTCGCCGCCGTCGCCCCGTGCGAGTCGGCAGCCGCCACCTCGAACGCGTCGTCGAGGCCAACGACGTGGACAGTTCTGGTGTGCCTCATCCGATTGCGGCAGACGTTGACCAGGATCCGATCGAACCAGGCGTCGAAGCGGTCCCTGTCGCGCAACGTCCCCCAGCTCGCCCAGGCCCGTGCGACAGCCTCCTGCGTCGCGTCCTCGGCTTCGTGGCGATCGCGCAGGATGAGCGTGGCGAGCCGGTAGCTTCTGAGGAGCCGAGCGTCGTCGAGAGCGGCGAACGCCTCGAGGCGCCGGCGCCGCCAGGTCTCCGGAGCCGTGGCCGCAAGACGCCTGTCGCCACCCGCGTCGGTGACCGCGAGCGCCGCTTGACGGTCCGGCGATCTGCGGAGTCCCCTCAGCCCTGGCAACTGCGCCTCCCATGCCATTCTGGCGGCCCTCCGGATCGCGCCGCTCGGCGCCTACACGAATGACACCCGAGCCGCCAGAAACGTTCAGCTATGACGGACGCTCCCGCCGGGCTGCGCCGTCTCTCGGCCGAGCGTCAGCGGCGAGGCGCCGGCCGTCACCCTGGGAGCAACCTGCCCAGGCCGAGCTGCTCTGCTCGGGCGAGTACGGCCGCGGCGAAGACCACGTCGGCCAGGCCCACGCCCAGATGCGTCACCAGGACGCGGCCACCCGCTCGAGGCGGTGCCTCTCCCCGCAGGATCTCGCCGAGCGTGGCATCAGGGTCGGGGTAGCCGGCGAAGCCCGAGCCGGAGCGCGTGGCCAGAAACTGATCCCTCTCGTCGACGACGAAGAGCGCCTCCAGGGCCAGCGCCGCCGGGGCCTGCATGTCGTAGTCGACCGCCACGAAGAGCGTGTCGGGGGCAAGCCAGGCCGGATCGAGCGCCTGGTGGTTTGGGCCGAAGGAGACCATCGAGATCACCAGATCGGCCGAATCGACCGCCCGGCTCACGCTCGCGACGGCTTCCATCGAGCCGATCCCCTCGACCGCCGTCGACTCCTCCGCGAACTCGGTGGCGCGCGCGTGATCCACATCGACTACCCGAACCTGCGCGCCGGGGAGGAGATGGCCGACTACGGGGAGGTGGCCGCGAGCCTGGGCGCCCGCGCCGAGGATCGCGACCCGCAAGGCTCCGCCTGCAGCCCCGACCCGCGCCTCCGCCGCAGCGCCCCCGGACAGGAAGTGGCGGATCGCCGTCCCGCTGATCGCGGCGGTCCGCGCGGCCGTGATCGTGCCCGCCTCCATGACCGCCAGCGGCTCGCCGGTGACGGGATCGTTGAGCAGCACCAGGGCGTGGTATGCCGGCAGACCCAGTGACGGGTTCGCCGGGAATCCGGTGATCCACTTGGCGCCGATCAGGTCCAGGGACCCGTCGGCTGCCTCGCCCCGCAGGAGCGCCGGCATCGCGTGCGCCAGCGACCCGGGTTGGCGAGGATGGACTCCGATCTTCGCCGGGAGTTCCGCGTTGCGGCCGAGCGCCCGCATGGTTCGCTCGGCCAGGTCCAGTCGTTCGGGGAGCGGAGGCATGGCCGCGGCGACCTCGGCGGCGCAGAGATGTCGAAGGGGCTTCATCGTCCTCGCCAGCGGCACATTCCCGGCTGATTCGGCGGCACCGCCCGGGTGCATTGCCGCGATCGGTGCGCGCGCCCGGAGTGTAGCGGTACGATGGCAACGTCGGCTCGATGCGTCGCGCCGGGGCATGCTGCATCGTCGAGTCAGCCGGCCCGCCGACGACTCCGGTCGTCATCGCTCGCCGCAGCGCCCCTGCCGCGTTGTCGCGGGACTATTGGCACATACGAGGAGACAGATGCAGCGTATCCGGGGCGTCCTGGCCGGGACCCTCGTCGGAGTCGGGCTCGCCATGTACGTGGCCCTCTGGCTCCACGGCGTTCGAGAGGTGGCGATCCTGATCGGAGCTGGAGTCGGGCTTCCGATCGGACTGGTCGTAGGCACGCGTACCGATGCCCACGACGCTGCCGCGGACGAAGCATGGCGGAGCGCGGCGCCGGATCTGCCTCCGGCCTCGGACCGGATGGCCCTCGAGAGGTTGCAAGCGCAGATGCCCGGACCAGATCTGGATCCAGGGGCGAGTTCGGAGTCCACCGAACAGGACGCCGGCGTGCCGACCGGAACTGTTCCGGCGAGCCTCGCGGCCGACGAGGGGGCGGAGCCTCATTAGGCCCACTCGGTTCGCGCCCCTGTGCCGGGTGACGGCCTTCGCTGTCGATTCCGCGGGGATAGGCTAGGCTGCAATCGACCAAGAGCCGCGAACGGACGGCAGCCGGCACGTCTTTGTGGAGGCTGCGACCGCGGCGGCCACGTCTCGCAGGTCGCTGGATACGCTCGCGAGACGCCAGATCGGATGAACCGGGCGCGTCTAGGCGCTCGGGTCAGGCCCCAGGGACGGGACAGATGGGCGCATTCGAAAGGATCGATCGGACCGACGCCGGAATACTCGATCTGCTTCAGCGCGACGGCAGGGAGCCGTACGCCGAGGTCGGGCAGGCCGTGGGAATGAGCGGGCCTTCCGTCCACGAGCGAGTCAAGAAGCTCGAAGCGCGCGGCGTGATCCGCGGCTACTCCGCAGTGGTCGATCCGACACTGCTCGGCTACGGCGTTCTCGCCTTCATCTTCATCAAGCAGGTGCCGGGGACCATCTCCACCGACATGACCGGCGATTTCGTCGAGATCGACGAGATCGAAGAGTGCCATCACCTCGCCGGTGAGTCCGACTATCTGCTCAAGGTTCGGGCCACGGACACCCGCCATCTCGAGCGCGTCCTGCATGCGATCCAGCAGGTCCCCCACGTATTCACGACGCAGACTCAGATGGTCTTCTCGAGCGCCTTCGAACGCCGGCCCCTGCGGCTCGTGCGTGAGGTCGAGCCACCAGCCAACTCATCCGGGTTGTGAGCCGGGCCGAACCCGGGGCCGGAGCACAACCTTCGAGGGAGCGGCCGGCCCGATCCGGCAACTCCGTGCCCGAGCCCCGGGTCACGACGATGTTCGACTCCATCGCCCCCGTCTACGACCGCATGAACACCCTCATGACCGCCGGCCTGGACGGCCGCTGGAGGCGTGCGGCGGTCCGGATGGCGAAGTTGTCGCGGGGCGACGCCGCGCTCGACGTGGCCTGCGGAACGGGCAAGCTCACCGCCGCGTTGGCGGGGGCGGTGGGTCCGGCCGGCCGAGTCGTGGGTGTGGACCTCTCTTCGGCCATGCTGGTCGAAGCCAGACGCGCCTTCGGCGAGCTGGCGAACGTCGAGTTCAGGATCGGCGACGCCCTGGCATTGCCGGTGGACGAGGGATCCTTCGACGCGGCGACGATCGCGTTCGGCCTGCGCAACCTGGCCAGCTTCGAGGACGGCTTTCGTGAGATGGCCAGGGTCGTCCGGAGCGGTGGTCGCGTGGTCTGTCTGGAACTGTCGGTGCCGCGGCCGCGAGTTGCCGGTCGGATCTATACGGCCGGCTTCCGGGCCACGGCCCCGATCATGGGCACTCTCTTTCGGAGGCGAGCCGCTTACTCGTATCTGCCCCACTCGCTCGATGGGTTCCCGGCGGCCGAAGAGCTCGCCGAGACGATGAAGCGGGCCGGGCTGGTCGACGTTGGGTTCCGGCGCCTCGCCCTGGGGGCCGTCGCGATCCACGTAGGGGTCGTGGCTTAGCGATCGTCAGGCGCCTGCCACCCAGGGCCGCGCTCAGCCTCGGCGCACGCGCACAACCCGGCGGCCTCGTTCGACGGCGCCGCGGCGCTACCCGCCGAGCGTCGTGTCCGCGAGCTACTTTGTCTGCTCCGCTCCAGCAGCGCTCCGATCCGCCGTCACGCGCTCCGGTTCGGTCTCCTGCTGAGCGCCGGCGTCGCTGGTGAGACTGGCGGCCTCATCCGCCTCCTGGGTGGCGCGAATCTTGCCCTCGACGTAGGCCCCGTGAAGCTCGAGCAGCTTCACGACGGTGGCCTCGTCCATCGGCAACCCGTCCGCCTCCATCTCCTCGGCAAGGAGCGACGCTTCGACCGAATCCACGGGCCCGCCGGGCGTTTCGAGGGACTCAAATGGGTGCTCGGCCAGGAAGAACCAGGTGATGAGCCCGCCGGCTACGAGGCCAAGGAGACCGAAGAAGAAGTAGAACGGCATGGTGTCGGCCTTCGGTGTGGGCGGTCTTCGCCGCCGATCGACGCTTGAGACTCCGGCGCCCGTCTTCGGGCGGCCCGGCTGTCCCGGCCAGTATAGGTTGGGCACTCCCGTCGCGAGCCCGAGGTCATGGCCCGGTACACTTGCCCACCATGATCGACTTCACCCCCAACCCGATCGCCCTGGCCCTGGGCCCGCTCGAGATCCGCTGGTACGGAATCGGCTACGTCGCCGCGATCGTGGCCGGCACGTGGCTTGCGACCCGCGAGGCTCGTCGCCGTGGCGAGCGGGAGGACGTGATCATCGATGGCGTCGTCTTTCTGGCGATCGCCGCGCTGATCGGGGGTCGGGCCTATCACATCATCGACCAGTGGGCCTACTACCAGAACCACCTGGCGCAGATCGTCTTGCCGCCCTACACCGGGCTCGGCATCTACGGCGGCCTCTTCACCGGGATGCTGGCGACGATCTGGTTCGCCCGTCGCCGTCACCTGTCGTTCTGGCGCTGGGGCGACATCCTCGCGCCGTGCATCCTGCTGGCACAGGCCATCGGCCGGTGGGGCAACTTCATGAACCAGGAGCTGTACGGGCCTCCAACCAACCTGCCCTGGGGCATCGCGATCCAGTGCCAGTACCGAGTGGCCGAGTTCGCCTGCCCGGCGGAGGGCGGGACGACTCCGGTAGACGCCCATTTCATTCCGCTCTTCTTCTACGAGTCGATGCTCAGCCTCATCGGCGTCTTCGTGATGCTGTACTTGTGGCGGCGATTCACCGCGCAGCGGCGGATCCTGATCGCGGGCGACGTAGGGCTGCTCTACTTCGTCTGGTACGGCATCGAGCGCAGTCTCCTCGAGACGCTTCGGGGCGGCTGGAACTGGACGTGGTTCGGCATTGCGACGGCCCAGCTGGTGGGCCTCGGCGCGGCTGCGGCGGCCATCGTGGCCATCGCGGTCCGCCACTGGTACGTTCGCCGGCATCCTGAAGGAACGGGGAACGCGACCGCTGGAGGCGAACCTGGTGCCGCTGCGGAGCCGCAGGGCTCGGCCGCTGCCTAGTTCGGCTCGTGGTCCTCTTCGCCCAGCCAGAATGAGATGAACGCGTTGGCCTGCCAGGCCGCCTGGCTACCAGCGCTTGCCCGGCCGGCTTCTGGTGCCGGGTGCACGGCGCTCGGCGGCGGGGCGGTCCGGATCGCGCACACCTCCCGCAGCGGGCAGGACGTGATGCGTAAACCCCCCGAGGGGTGGGCGATCCATCTCCAGTTCGGCGAACGTAGCGAGCCCGAGTTCCTCCACGCCGACCGTCCACTCCCGCAGCCCTGCCCGGGCCGGCTCGTATGACTCCATCGCATTGGACCTCCTCCTGCCCGGATGGTATGGGAGCCCGATTGCCTGCCGCTTATCAGCCGCTGATCCGCCGCTTATCTGTGGCTCATCTGTGGCTCATCCGCGGCTCACACGGGTCGCTCGAGCCACCGCGATAGCCCCGCCCGGGACCCCTCCGCCCGTGGGCGCCGCGCGGCGGAGCCGACGCCCGGGTACAATTCCGGCATCCCAAATACGTCGCGACTCTAGACAGAACTCCTGTCTGACCTGCGCGGCACCCAGAGACGGAAACCGCATCCGGGCCCCGCGCGGGCCTGGCGACGTCCCGTTCCAAGCGAGGAGAGATAGTGGCCACCGCCGGCGCCAGGGTTGAAGGGTTTCCACGCGGACTAACAGCGGACAGCGCGATCGTTCGCTGGGTGAACGAGGTGGCGGCCCTGACGACGCCGGACGCCATCTACTGGTGTGATGGCTCCAAGGCCGAATACGACCGTCTCTGCCAGATGCTGGTGGACGCGGGCACCTTCATCCGCCTCAATCCCAAGCTTCGCCCGGACAGCTTTCTCGCCCGATCGGATCCGTCCGACGTCGCCCGCGTCGAGGACCGAACCTTCATCTGCTCCGCGAACGAGGAGGACGCCGGTCCGACCAACAACTGGCGCGACCCGGTCGAGATGCGCAAGACGCTGACCGGGCTCTTCACCGGCTCGATGCGAGGCCGGACGATGTACGTCATCCCGTTCTCGATGGGTCCCGTCGGTTCGCCGATCGGCCGGCTCGGGATCGAGATCACCGACTCGGCCTACGTCGTGGTCAACATGCGAATCATGACCCGCATGGGTACCGCCGCTCTCGATGCGATCCTGGAGACCGGCCAGTTCGTGCCCGCGCTGCACTCCGTAGGCGCTCCGCTCGCCCCGGGCGAGAAGGATGTCGTGTGGCCCTGCGATCCGGACCGGAAGTACATCGTCCACTTCCCCGAGACGCGCGAGATCTGGTCCTACGGCTCCGGCTACGGCGGTAACGCCCTTCTCGGGAAGAAGTGCTACTCGCTGCGCATCGCGTCGGTGATAGCCCGCGACGAGGGCTGGCTGGCCGAGCACATGATGATCATCAGGGTCACTTCGCCGGATGGCCGGGTGAAGCACATGGCCGGGGCTTTTCCTTCGGCTTGCGGCAAGACCAACCTGGCCATGCTCGAGCCGACGATCCCGGGCTGGAAGGTCGAAACGATCGGCGATGACATCTGCTGGATGAAGTTCGACGCAGACGGGCGACTCCACGCCATCAACCCGGAGGCCGGGTTCTTCGGTGTCGAGCCCGGAACGAGCATGTTCACCAACGCCAATGCCATGCGGACGCTCCGCGCGAACTGCATCCATACGAACTGCGGCCTCACCGACGACGGCGATGTGTGGTGGGAGGGCATGACCAAGGAGCCGCCGGCGCACCTGATCGACTGGCAGGGCCAGGACTGGACTCCCGGTTGCGGTCGCCTCGCTGCTCACCCGAACGCCCGGTTCACCGCGCCGGCCACCCAGAATCCGGCGATCGCCCCCGACTGGGAAGACCCGGCCGGCGTACCGATCGACGCGATCATGTTCGGCGGCCGCAGGACGGGGGTCGTGCCGCTCATCCGCGAGGGATTCAACTGGGAGCACGGCGTCTTCCTGGGGTCGATCCAGAGCTCCGAAACCACCGCCGCGGCCATCGGGGCCGTGGGGATGCTGCGTTTCGACCCGTTCGCCATGCTGCCGTTCTGCGGTTACAACATGGCCGACTATTGGGCTCACTGGCTCCGCGTGGGCGCCTCGGCGGACCCCGCCAAGCTGCCGCGTATCTACTACGTCAACTGGTTCCGCAGGGACGCGCAAGGCCGGTTCATGTGGCCCGGTTTCGGCGAGAACAGCCGAGTGATCGAGTGGATCTTCGGGCGCTGCTCCGGCGAAGACGACGCTGTCGAGACGCCGATCGGGCTGCTGCCCGCACCCGGCGCTCTCGACACCCGCGGCCTGGATATCGATGCTTCGGACCTTGCCGCTCTGCTGGCGGTCGACTCGGCCGCCTGGCTGGAGGAGACCGCCGCGATCGAGCAGCACTACGCCAAGTTCGGCTCCAGGTTGCCGGCCCAACTGGCTGCCAGTCTCGCGGAGCTCAAGCGGCAGGTCGCCACGGCCTGAGGGCTCGTGCCGGCCGGTCGTCACACGTCGTCGGGCAAATGAGCAAGGCCGGAGGGAGAGGAACCTGGCCCAGCGTCGGGTTCAGGACGCCGCGAAGCACTGGGCCGTTCGCCTGCGCGGCCGCTGGAGTCGATCCGTGACCGTCGGCGGCGGAGCCGACGCCGCACTTTCGGGCCGTATGTCGCACCTGGTGTAGCGGCGACTGGCTTCGGCAGGGATCAGTCGCCGCGAAAGGCGGTTCCGGGTACCATCCGCGCTGTCCGCGGCGTCAAGATGCGCCGGGCCGTACCGCGAGCCAGTCGCGCCGGCTCCCTCCGCCGGCGTTCCGCACGAGGGAGGTCAGCACATGCCAGTCTGTCGACGCAAGGTAACCGTCATCGGTGCCGGCAACGTTGGCGCCACCGCGGCCCAACGGATCGCCGAAGCGGGCATAGCCGACGTCTATCTGGTGGACGTTGTCGAGGGTCTGCCACAGGGCAAGGCCCTCGACCTGCTCGAAGCCGCGCCCCTTCAGCACCACGATCAGATGATCTACGGCACCAACGACTACGCCGACACGACCGAGTCGGACGTGATCGTCGTGACCGCCGGGATGGCGCGTCAGCCGGGGCAGACCAGAGACGATCTGCTCCTCAAGAACCGGGCCATCGTTCGGGACGTGGTCAAGAAGGCTACTCAGTACTCTCCCGACGCGATCCTGATCCTGGTCACCAACCCCCTCGACGCCATGGTCCACGTCGCCCTGGAAGCGAGCGGTTTCCCGCGTGAGCGCGTCATCGGCATGGCCGGCGTCCTGGACAGCGCCCGCTTCCGCTCGTTCATCGCCCAGGACCTGGGCGTCTCCGCCTCAGACGTCTCGGCTTTCGTGCTGGGCGGCCACGGCGACACCATGGTCCCGCTGCCGCGGTACTCGACTGTCGGTGGGATCCCGCTGCCGGAGTTGATGAAGCCCGATCGCATCGAGACTCTGGTCCAGCGGACCCGCAACGGCGGCGCGGAAGTCGTGGCTCTCCTGAAGGCCGGCAGCGCCTTCTACGCCCCGGCCTCGTCCGTGCTGCACATGGTCGACTCGATCCTGAACGACCGGAAACGGGTCCTGCCTTGTGCCGTGCTGCTGCGCGGCGAGTACAAGATCGACGGCCTCGTCATGGGCGTACCGATCATCCTGGGCGCCGCGGGCGTGGAACGGATCATCGAGGTGTCTCTGACCGATTCCGAGCTAGATGCGTTGCACGCCTCGGCCGGCGCGGTCCAGAGCCTCGTTGACACCCTGGAGGCTACGAAGGGCTAGGACCGGCCCGGTGGACAAGCAGGGCGCCGGAGGCGGTCTCAGAATCGGAAAAGCCCCGGCGGTCCCGTCCGGCCGGGGCTTTCCGCGGCGGATGACTGTTAGGGCGCCGGTCCCGGCCCCCCTGAATTCCGGGGCCGGCGCCATCGCCCGTCCGACCCCCCTCGGGGCGACTCGCGCCGCACATCGGGCGAAACCCCCCGTTGGAGCTCGATCGCGCACCGGTTCTTGGGCCGGTCCGCCATCGATGTTCGAATCAAGCCACGTCGCGCCGCCGCCGCGGAGCGCCCAGGCGACACATTCGGTGTCGGCTGGGCGACATCGGCTCCTCCGACGCCCCAATGCCCGAGAACGACGCCGACGTTGTGGCCCACGCCCGCTCGAGATTCCGGCCCCGCAGGCAGTAAGGTCACGAGCCGGGCGACCGTGAGGCCGCGCGCCCGGTACACTGCGGACCGTGCTTGATTCGATCCGCTTCGACTTCGATCCCACGGTCTCCCCGTTCGGGCTGAGCGTTCGTCTCGAGACGCTGGCCCTGGGCGGAGTCATCCTGCTCGTGCTCGTCCTGGTTGCGCTCCAGGCGGGACGGGCCTCACGGCGGATCGACGCGGAAAGTGACGACGCGGCCGGACCACGTTCCCTCGACTCCGCCGGGCGGTTGCGGCGGGACGATCTGATCCTGATCGCGTTCGGCGTCGTGCCGGGCGCCATCGTCGGCGGTCGGCTGGACTACGGCCTGATTCACCTGGACTACTACCGGGCCAATCCGTCGGCCCTCACCGATCCGAGTCAGGGTGGCCTGGGCCTGACGCTTGCCGTCGTCCTCGGCGCCGTTTCCGGGCTGGCCGTGGCCAGGCTCCTGGCCGCCCCAATCGGACGGTGGCTGGGCGTGGCGGGTATCCCCATCCTGCTGGGGCTCGGACTCGGGAAGCTGGCGACCGTGGCCGGTGGAGAAGGGCAGGGCACCTATTCGGATTCCTCGTGGGCGACGAGTTACGCCGGACCCGGGCCGTGGGGCAGCGTCAATGCGGGCTATCCGGCGTTTCCATCCCAGATCCTGGAGGGCGGGCTCGTCCTCCTTGCCGCGGCCGTCGTCGCCGGCCTGCCGCTCCTCCTGCGGATTCGCGTCAGACGCCGTGGGGGGTTACCTCGACCGGGCTGGTCGCCGCGGCGCGAATGGCCTCTGCTGTCCGGCTGGCGAGGCTTCGTGACGGTCCTCGGTCTGTGGGCCTTGGCACGGTTCGTTGCCGCCTTCACGTGGCGGGACGCGAACGTATTCGGCGCGCTTCGTGTCGAGCAGATCCTCCTCCTCGGGTTGCTGGCCCTGTTGGTCTTGGCCCTCCTCACGCCACCGGTGGCGAGGTGGATTCAGCGAATGTGGGTTTCACGCGTCCCCGACCCGGAATCCGGAGGGTAGATGTCACCGTCGCGGCCCGATGCCAACCCGAATCAGGGTCGCTCCGGATCTCTGCCGGCTGCGAAGCCCGCCGCCTCGAAGGCCGGCCTGGGACCGGCCGCCCGGCCCGCCGTGCCAGCTGCCAACGAGACCGGGCGAAATGCCGCCGCGAAGCCGGCCCCGCCGACGGTGACGCGGACTCGGAGAGTCCACGTCCGCGGCAGGCAGGTCGTCCGCCTGCCTGAGCCGCCGAGGACGCCGCCGGTCCTCGCTCGCCAGGTCCGGGGCGGCGTCGTCGAGAGCCGTCACCGTGGCTCGATCGTGGAAGTGACCGCCGACGGGAGCGTGCGCCGCGTGCTGGGCGATCCGGACACAGTGGTCAACCTCCGTTCGGCCGTGAAGCCGTTCGGGCTGGTGGCGTTGGTCGAGTCCGGAGGGGTCGAGGAGTTCGAGCTCTCGGACGCCGAGCTCGCGACCATGGCCGGGTCGCACTCGGGCGAGGACCTCCACGTCAGGACACTCCAGGCCGTCTTCCGGAGGTCCGGCGTGAGCCAGCAGCTGCTGGGCTGCGGGGCCGAGGGGGCTCCTCTCGATGCCTTGACCGCCGCTCGGCTCGCTCGGGATGGCGAGAAGCCCGGGCCCCTTCGCCACATGTGCTCGGGCCAGCACGCCTCCATGCTCTTGCTTTGCAGGATCGCCGACTGGCCGATGGCCGAGTACTGGCGGCCCGACCATCCGGTCCAGCGTCTCTACGCCGCGACCGTTGCGCGGGTCTTCGACACGATGCCGGAGATGCTGGTCACGTCGGTCGACGCTTGCGGCGTGCCGACTTACGCTTTTCCCCTGTACGAAGTCGCTCGGGCGTTCGCGCTCCTGGCGGAGCCGACAATGGTCCCGGAGTCCGACTCGCGTGCCGGCCTGGCCGGGGCGCTGACCCGCATTCGGGATGCCATGCTGGCCAACCCGGAGATGGTGGCCGGCAACCGCGACCGGCTCGATACCTCGGTAATGAAGGCCGTGCCGGGCCGCGTCGTGAGCAAGGGCGGAGCCGAGGGGCTGCGAGGTTTCGCGATCCTGCCCGGGCCCGGCGGAGGCAAGCCGGCCGGCGTGGCGGTGAAGATCGAGGACGGCGGCGGCTTCGATCGAGCCAGCTCGTCTGTCTCGATCGAGACGCTCGTGCAGCTTGGAGTGCTCGATTCGGCCGCCCTGCGGGCACTGGGCCGCTACCACCGCCCCCTGGCCCTCGATCCGCGAGGCGAGGTCGTGGGGGAGACGGTGGCCGATTTCGAGCTGGCGCCAATGGGAGAGCTGCTCTGAGGTGTGCGGGCGACTCGCAATGCGGTCTCCGCCGGCGTCGGTCGCACGAGCCGCATGGGGCGGCTTCGGCGAGGAAATGACCGCGGCGTCGTAGGGGCAAGCCCCGGCGCGCCGGCGCGGCTACTCGCTCAGCCAGAGGGCGATGTCGCCTGCCGAGGGGATTCGACCGTAGCTCACGACCTTGCCGTCAATGACGAGGCCGGGCGTGCTCATGATGCCGTAGGCCGCGATCGCGCCGTAGTCGGTGACCTTCACGACCTCGGCCTCTACGCCAGCCATCTCCACCGCCTCGCGGGCGACCTTCTCGAGCCGGACGCAGTTGGCGCAGCCGGGACCCAGGACTTCGATCTTCTTCATGGGGTTGATTCCTTTCTTGAGAGTTGCTATCAGGCGATGAGGAAGTTGAACAGGTAACCGACAAACAGGACCCCGATCGTCACCACCGTGGCGAAGACGGCGATCAGCGGCCACTTGATGACGCGGCGCAGGATGATGAACTCGGGCAGGCTGATGGCGGTGATCGCCATCATGAAAGCCAGAGTGGTGCCCATTGGCATGCCCTTTCCCAGGAGGGCCTGGACGATCGGGATCGTGCCCGCCGCGTTCGAGTAGAGCGGCAATGCGATCAACACGACCATCGGCACCGCGAACGGGTTGGAGCGACCGCCGATAGCGGCGACGAGGTCGGTCGGGGCATAGCCGTGGATCAGGGCGCCGATCCCGATACCGATCATCAGATAGGGCAGGATCCGCTTCACCAGATCCTTGGTGTATGCCCAGGCGTCGTGGATGCGGTCTTCCCAGGTCAGCTTGACCTCAACCATGGCGGGGCCCTTGCCCTGGAGCGCCCAGACGTAGTCCTCCACGTAACGCTCCATGCGGAGCCTGCCGATCACGAGACCGCCGATCATCGCGACGGTCAGTCCGGCGGCCATGTAGACAAGCGCAATGCCGGGCCCGAACAGGCCCCAGAGCAGGACCAGGGCGACCTCGTTGACCATCGGTGAGCTGATGAGGAACGCGAAGGTGACACCGAGCGGGATGCCGGCCTCCACGAAGCCGATGAACAGCGGCACGGCCGAGCAGGAGCAGAACGGCGTGACGATGCCGAACGAGGCAGCCGCGACGGAGCCCGCCACATTGCCCCGGCCGGCGAGCGCCGCCCGAACCTTCTCCGGCGGGAAGAAGCCGCGGATCAGGGTCACCACTGTGATGATGCCCAGCAGGAGCAGTAGCACCTTGGGCACGTCCAGCAGGAAGAAAGCGATCGCGTCGCCGAAATGCGAGCCGCGCTCCAGCCCGAAGACGGAGAACGTCAGCCAATCCGACAGCGGCGCCTCAAGGAACCAGGCGATCAGCCATGCGACGACCGAAACGGCGACGGTGAGCTTGAGCGGGAGATGGAAGCGGCGGACGGCGCGCAGGCTCAGGGTGGTCATCGAGTGGGCTCCAGAAGCGTTCTGAGCTGCGCCAGAGCGGCGGTGCAAGCGGCCTCGTCGCGCTCGTAGTAGACGCGGCGCGTATCGAGCGCCATGCGGGAAGCCCGAACAAGGCCGGCGTCGCGAAGACGGGCCAGGTGGTTACTGACGTTGTTCGAGCGTTCGTCGAGGGCAGCGGCCAGCTCGCAGACGCAATGAGGCCCGTCTCGCAGGATCGCCAGGATGCCCGCCCGATTGCGGTCCGCGAGCAGAAGGGCCGCGGCGAGTGGGGTCTCAATGTCGGGCGGCGCGAGGTCGAGGCGGATCTCGGGAAGGGTCGAAGAATCAGCTGGCATCTGGCACCTCCGCGGTCATGCCGTTGGCGGTTACGGCTCGCGAGGTCATGAGAGGGGGGATCCCGAACAGAAGGCGGGCGAGCACCAGTAACATATCACTGAGTAGTGTGTCACCCGCGGCTGAGATATATGAGGGACTGCCGGCCCGTCTCCATGGGCCGAAGGTCATCAGCCCTCGTCGCGCGGGCTGGTCCGCATTCCGGCTGCCCCTCTCCGTGAGGCTCGCGGCCGCTGCTCGTACACTTGGGGCATGACCGAAGTCCGCGTTCGCATCGCGCCGAGCCCTACCGGGCCGCTCCACCTGGGCACGGCCCGGACCGCGCTCTTCAACTTCCTCTTCGCACGGCACGCCGGCGGCACCTTCATCTTGCGCCTGGAGGATACGGACCAGGCCCGCTCCACCGAGGCGTTCGAGCGTGACATCATCGACGGCCTGCACTGGCTGGGGATGACGTGGGACGAAGGACCGGCTGTGGGCGATGAGCCGGAGTGCGGCACCTACGGCCCATATCGCCAGATGCAGCGCTTGCCGCGATACCGGGAGGCGGTAGATCGACTCCTGGCGGAGGACAAGGCCTACTACTGCTACTGCTCGCCCCATGAGCTGGATGCCGAGCGCAAGCGCCAGGAGGCCGCCCGCGAGTCCCCACGCTACAACGGCCGCTGCGCCCATCTGACCGCCGGGCAACGCGTCGCATTCGAGGCCGAGGGGCGCGAGCCCGTGGTTCGCTTCCGCATCCCACCGGATCGCAGGATTGTCTTCGATGACATGGTTCGCGGGCGCGTGGAGATCGACACGAGCGTCCTCGGCGGCGACCTGGTCATCGTGCGCTCGGACGGGACGCCTCTCTACCACTTCACGGTGGCCGTGGACGACGCCGCCATGGCGATCACGCATGT
The DNA here is from genome assembly GCA_003158295.1 of Chloroflexota bacterium. GTDB lineage: Bacteria > Chloroflexota > Limnocylindria > Limnocylindrales > CSP1-4 > Fen-1039. The sequence goes on from PMIP01000012.1 coordinate 18,520, forward strand.
CATCCGCGGCGAGGATCATCTCTCCAATACCCCCAAGCACATCCTCCTCTTCGAGGCGCTCGGGTCGACGGTCCCTCAGTTCGGCCACCTGCCGCTCATCCTGAATGCCGACCGGACCAAGATGAGCAAGCGCAAGAGCGTGACCGCGGTAGCCGACTACAGGGCCGAAGGCTTCATCCCGGAGGCCTTCGTCAACTACCTGGCTCTGCTGGGCTGGTCGACCGGAACGGAGGAGGAGGTCCTGTCGCTCTCCGAGCTGACCGACCGATTCGATCTCGCGAGCGTCAACAAGGCCGGTTCCATCTTCGACCGTGAACGGCTCGAATGGCTGAACGGCCAGTGGATCCGCCGTCTCTCGGCCGACGATCTGATAGACCGCCTGCGGCCCTTCCTGGAGGCCGACCTGGCCGCTGGCCGCATCGACTGGCTGCCGACCGACGGCGAGCTGCGGGCTCTGCTGCCCGTGGTCCAGGAGCGCCTGCCGACCCTGGCCGTGGTGGGGGACCTCATCGGTTTCCTGCTCGTGAAGGATCTCGAGCCGGAACCGGCGCTAATGATCCCCAAGCGCTGGGACGCGGCCAGGACTGCCATCGCGCTCCGCGCCGCCCGCCACACGATCGCGGAGGTTGGGCGAGTGAGCTGGGAGGCGGACGAGATCGAGCCACCGCTGCGGCGCCTGGTGGAAGAGGGCGGCTGGAAAGTCGGCGATCTGTTCATGGCGATTCGTGTCGCGATCACCGGACGGACGGTCTCCCCGCCACTGTTCGACACCATGGTGGCTCTCGGATACGAGCGAACGCTGGCCCGGCTGGATCGTGCCATCGAAACGCTCGAGGCGCAGCCGCCCGGCACGCTGTAGGAGGGAACTCGGTGGCTCGGACGATCCTGGTCGTCGACGACGAACGCACCCTGCGCGAAACCCTGGCCGAAAGCCTGGAGACGGAGGGCTTCGTCGTGGTCCAGGCGGCCGACGGCCGGGAGGCCGTGGAGGCGTTTCGGCGTCACCGCCCGGACCTGATCCTGCTCGACCTGATGCTCCCCGAGCTGAGTGGCACCGAGGTGTGCCGCATCATTCGTGCGGAGTCGGGCGTGCCGATCCTGATGCTGACGGCCAAGAGTGCCGAGGTGGACAAGGTCGTGGGCCTTGAGCTTGGAGCGGACGACTACGTGACCAAGCCGTTCAGCTTCCGCGAGCTGCTGGCCCGAATCCACGCCCTCCTGCGCCGAACCGAGCAGCAGGCCATGTTATCGGAGCCCGAGACGGTCGATCTCGGCCGGGTCAAGGTGGACACGGCAGGGCGTCGGCTCCTACGCGGGGGAGAAGTCCTGCCGGTCAAGCCCAAGGTCTTCGAGCTGCTGCTCTTCCTGCTGCGGAACGCCGGTCACGTCTTCACCCGCGACCAGCTCCTGGAGCAGGTCTGGGGCTACGACTACGCCGGAGAGACGCGGACGGTGGACGTCCACATCCACTGGCTGCGGGCCCAGATAGAGGCCGACCCCGCCAACCCGGTGTACCTGGAGACCGTCCGAGGTGTGGGCTATGTCCTGCGCCGGACCGAGGGGGAGTAGGTGTTCGAGCGGGCCCGAAGGTCCGCACTCGCGATTGAGCTAAACGCCGAAGACGTGAAGCACCGCCGCGACCGGGCCGGAGGCCAGATGCAGCCCCAAGTATGAGACCGCGGCGATGGCGGCGGCGCACGGGATGGTCAGGATCCAGGCCGTGACGATGCTACGAGCTACTGCCCAATGGACAGCGTGGATTCGGTCGCTCGCGCCCACACCCATGATCGCGCTCGAGATCACGTGCGTGGTCGAAACCGGCATTCCGAAATGCGAAGCGCCCAGGATGATCGAGGCTGCCGTCGTCTCTGCCGCGAAGCCGTGGACCGGATCGAGCTTGACGACCCTCTGGCCCATCGTCTTCATGATCCGCCAGCCTCCCGCAGCGGTGCCGAGAGACATCGCCGTGGCGGCCAGGAGAATGACCCACACGGGGACGGTCTTGTCGTGGATCGCGCCGGCGCTGAAGAGGGCCAGGGTCATGATTCCCATCGTCTTCTGGGCATCATTGGAGCCATGGCTGAGGGCCATGTAGGTGGCAGACAGGATCTGGAGGCGTCGGAATCGATCGTTGATGCGTTTGGGGCTGGTGCCGATCACCGGCGCAGACTCCGCCGGCTCCTCGCCGCCAGGGGCTGCCGTGGAGTCCGTCCCGGCCGCCGAGGGTCGCCGGCGTCGGTAGGCCGCCGCCGCGTGGCGCGGGTTCATCCAGCCGATGGCATTCAGAAGCACCACCATCGCCATCAGGGCGATGGCAAAGCCAAGCACCGGCGAGCTGATGAGCGGAACCAGAACCTTCACGGCAAAGTTGCCCCACTGAACTGCGTCGGCGCCGGCCGAGGCCCACGCTGCGCCGATCAGGCCGCCGACGAGGGCGTGGCTGCTGGAGCTGGGGATCGCCAGAACCCACGTGATCAGGTTCCAGGCGATCGCGCCCATGAGCGCCGCACCAAGGACCATGGATCCGTTGGCCAGGATGTGGCTGTCCTGAACGATGCCGCTGCCGATGGTGCCTGCGACGGCCGTTCCGAAGAGAAGAGCGCCGACGAAGTTGGCGGTGGCCGAAAGCAGGATCGCGTGCTCGGGTTTGAGCGCCCGGGTGGAGACAGAGGTGGCGATCGCGTTGGCCGTGTCGTGGAAGCCGTTGATGTAGTCGAACGTCACCGACAGCGCGAAGATCGCGATCAGGCCAAGTGTTGTTGCCTCGGACAAGCCTGCACGCCCTCGTGGTGGGGAGTGGAGTTGCGGCAGGGGCCACCGCCACGGAGAGGCTATCAGGTCGCGAGCGGCCTTGCTCCCACCCCGCCCGCGAGCCGGGATCGTCGGATCCATCGGTACGGGACCGGCATCCACGCCGCTCAGCGCTCCAGGGTCGGCGCCGATGGTGCAACCGTGCGGCTACGGTCCGGGCAGGGGTCAGTCCTCCGGCTTCGTCCTCAAGATTCCGTCAGCTTTCCGGTTGATACGATCGAACTCGTCCTTCGTGAGGTTGCCTTTCTCACGCTGCATGCGCGAGAGCCGCTTGGCGCTGATCGCGTGGCCTTCGTCTGGCATCGGGTAGTTTCCTGTCTCCTTCTTCGCCTCCGCGGAGCGCGCCTTTTCAGGGAGACCAAAGTCCTTTGCTGGAAGCTTGGCACGCTCATTCGCCTTGAGTTTCGCCACGGGGTACCTTCCTTTTCAGGAAGCGATTGTGAACCTTCTCCTCCGCCAGATCGAGCCGCCGCCGATCGGGCCGCTTGCCGTACGATCAAACGAACGTCACGCGCCGTGCGGCGTCGAGACGACGCAAATAGAACAGGTGTCATGGCTGGCCCGACAGGAGTAGCGCCGACCAGATCCCGCCGCCTGGCCTCTCGTTTCGCGGAGGATTGGCCTAGGGGTTCAGGTCCTCGACCTCGCCGGTCGCGAGGAAGACCACGTCCTCGGCGATGTTGGTGACGCGGTCGCCGATGCGCTCGAGGTAGTGGGCGGCGAACAGTATCCGCGTGCCCGGGTCCACCTTAGCCGGATCGGTTCGCATCTCCGCCAGGACGTCGTCGAAGACCTGGTGGTAGAGGCGGTCGATCTCGTCGTCGCGGGTTGCGACTTCTCGGGCCTTGTTCTCGTCGATGTCGATGAGGGCCAGCACGACGTCCCTGACCTGTTGCGCGGCCAGAGTGGCCATCGGCGTTAGCTCGTCGTAGGTGACCATGGTCGTGACCCCCGCGAGCTTGCGGGCCTGCTTCGCGACGGACCCGGCGTGGTCGCCGATGCGCTCGAGCTCGTACGTGACCCGATCCAGGGCGAGCAGGAAGCGAAGGTCTCGCGCCACAGGGGCCTGGGTCGCGATGGTCAGGGCTACCACTCCGGTAACGTCCCTCTGGACATCGTTGATCCGTCCGTCCGAGGCGATGACCGCCGCCGCCAGCACTGCATCCCGGTTCATGATCGCGTCGTGCGCGGCCAGGATCTGCTCCTCTACGAGGCTGCCCATGCGCAAGACGCCATCCTTGACGTCTCGCATCTCGGCATCGAGGCTCTCCCGGATGTGCGTCGAATGGCGCTGGGCCTCGGCCTCAGCTTCGGAGACCGCGTCGGATCCGGCGGTGGTCGGTTCGACGGCCGGTGTGCCGGTGGCTTCGTCCAGGGACTGCATCGTCGACTCCTCGCCTTGGTGCGCGCTCATCCGAACCGCCCTGAGATGTAGTCCTCTGTCAGTCGCTCATTGGGCCGCGTGAAGATCTGCCCCGTGGGTCCGACCTCGACCAGGTAGCCGGCTCGGTCTTCCGCCATGGTGAAGAAGGCCGTGACGTCGCTCACTCGAGCCGCCTGCTGCATGTTGTGTGTGACGATGACGATGGTGTAGGCCTCTCTCAGCTCCCGCATCAGCTCTTCGATGCGGAGGGTGGAGACAGGGTCCAGCGCCGACGCGGGCTCGTCCATCAGGATGACCTCCGGCTCGGTGGCCAGGACGCGAGCAATGCACAAGCGTTGCTGCTGGCCGCCGGAGAGAGCCAGGCCGGACTTGCGTCGAAGGTCGTCCTTGACCTCGTCCCAGAGGGCCGCTCGTTTCAGGCTCGTCTCGACGAGCTCCTCGAGCTTTCCGCGATCGTTCAGTCCCCGTCGCCTCGGCCCGTAGGCGACGTTCTCGTAGATCGACATCGGAAAAGGATTCGGGCGTTGGAAGACCATGCCCACCCTGCGTCGAAGCTCCACGACGCTGACATCGGGATCGGTCACGTTCTCGCCGTCCAGCGACACCTCGCCCTCGACGCGAGCACCTGGAATGAGGTCGTTCATGCGGTTGAAGCAGNNGAACGTGCTCTTGCCGCTGCCCGAAGGCCCGATCAAGGCCATGATCGAACGATCCTGGATCTGCAACGACACGTCTCGAACGGCGACCTTCTCGCCGTAGGAGATCGAGACATGACTCGTCGCGATCTTGATCTCGCGCTCCACGGTCGTGGCTGCCTCGGCCGCGAGAGAGGCGCTCACCTCGACGCGCCGGATCAAGGGTTCCTGATACGTGGTAGAGGCAACTAACATCTCGTCTCCGGTGTTCATGCGGCAGTCAGCTTGCGGGTGAGAAGGCGGCCGACGAGCCGCGCTCCGAGGTTGAAGACCAGGACCATGGAAATCAGGATCGCGGCCGAGCCATCGACGATCTGGTTCTTGAACGCCCCGAGCCCCTCGGACTGGAGCTTCCAGATGTAGACCGACAGGGTCGTGGCCGGCCGGAACGGGCTCCACGGCGACGCGGGATTGGTCAGGTCCAGGTTCGCGAAGTCGTAGTGCGCTGGGGTCCCGATACCGGACGTGAAGAGCAGCACTGCCGCCTCTCCGAAGACGCGGCCGGCCGTCAGGATCACCCCGGTCACCAGGCCCGGGATCGCGAGGGGCAGCACCACGTGGCGGATCGTCTGCCACTTGGTCGCTCCCAGAGCCAGGCTGGCGCTGCGCTCATCTTGCGGAACCGCCCGGAGAGCCTGCTCGGAGAGGCGGGTCATCAGGGGCAGGTTGAAGAGCGTCAGGGCCAGGGCACCACCGAGGGCCGTGAAGCCCATGTGGAAGTTGTCGACGAAGAGGATCAGTCCGAAGAGGCCGACTACGATCGACGGGACAGAGCTGATCGCCTCTTCGGCGAACCGGATGGCGCTCGTGACGGCGTTGTCGCCGGCGTATTCCGACATGTAGATGCCGCCCAGGATGCCGACGGGAACGGCGATCAACATCGTCAGCGCGAGCATGTAGACCGAGTTCCACAGCACCGGCATGATGCCGCCGAGAGCCGCGTCGCTCGGATCGTCCAGAACGAAGCTCAGCGAGACGACCCCCCAGGCCGCCATGGCGAAGTGCAGGATGATGGCCCCGAGGAGCAGCAGGACGAAGACTCCCGTTCCCCACAGGACGACGGTGGCGGCACGGTCGGCCAGGATGCTGCCGCCGGATGGGCGGTGCCGAAGGCTGGGCGCGGGTCCGCGCGAGCCGCTGCCGGCAGACGTGGCAGTCGCGGTCACGAGGCCATCCTCCTCTTGTTGATGACCCTCACCAGTACGACCGAGGCGACCGAGATGATCAGGAGGACCAGGCTCATGGTCCAGAGGGCGTCCTGCCAGGGCTCACCGAAGACCGTGTTGCCCATGTCGAGAGTGATCTGGGACGTCAGCGTCGTGACGGGCTGGCTGATCGCCTGTGGCATCACGGGGGTGTTGCCGATGACCATCTGAACCGCCAGGGCCTCTCCGGCGGCTCGGGTCATGCCGAGCACCACGGCCGTGAGGACGCCTGGCAGAGCGGCCGGGATCAGGATGTGCCGGATCGTCTGCCAGCGCGTGGTTCCCAGGGCCAGCGAGCCGGTCCGGAGCTCCTGCGGAATGGCCCGGAAGGCATCGAACGAGACGCTCGTGATCGTTGGCAGGACCATGATTGACAGGACGAGGGAGCCGGCCAGCCAGGAGAAGCCGGTGAGGAAGCCCGGAGCGCGGAACACCTCGCCCACGACCGGAAGAGACAGGGCGAGGTCGTGGTGGAAGGTGTCGCTCAGGAAGGGGACCAGGATCGTGATGCCGAGCCAGCCCCAGACGACGCTCGGGATGCCGACGAAGATCTCGAGGGCTGGCTGGACGATGGCTCTGGCCCAGCGCGGCGCCACCTCGGACAGGAAAAGGGCAAGACCCACCGAGAGTGGCGTGGAGATCAGCAACGCCACCGCCGTGACGAAGACTGTGCCGGCGATGAAGGGCAGAAGGCCGAAGGTGACGTCCGGGCTGGTCGAGTCGGGCTGCCACGTGGACGATAGAACCTGTGTGACCGGCACGCCGTCTTTGAGGAAGAGCTGAAGTCCCTGCCAGGTGATGAAGCCCAGCAGCAAAACAACGATCCCGATCATCGACGCCGCGGCAAGGAAGACCACCCGCCTGGGGAGATCGATCCGTTCGCCGAAACTGGGCGCGGCTCGCAAACTGGCCATCCGGTTGGCAGTTGTCAGTTGTGCCATCGGCGCTGCCTCGGCTTCACAGCCAGCTGAACACAGGAATGCTCCGAGCCTCGCCCGTCACGACGAGGCTCGGAGCCGGTTACAGGTCTACTTGACGACCGGAGCGTAGGAGAGGCTCGGGATCAGGGTGCCCTGGACATCCGGGCCCATCATGTAGGCCAGGAAGGCCGCGGCCAGTCCGGAGGGCTGGCCCTTCGTGTACATGTGGCCGTCGGCCGCGAGCTTGTAGGTGCCGCCGGCCATGTTGGCGACGGTGGCATCGATGCCGTCGAGCTGCAGACCATTGAGGAGGGGCTTGTTCGCCGGGTCGTTGTAGTAGGCGAAGCCGATGACGCTGACCGCTCCGTCCGTCTTGGTGACCGCCGTGGTGACGGCACCGTTCGAGTCCTCGGTCAGGGTCTGGCCGCCGGTCGCCTCAGTGGCGCCGCCGAGGACCAGCTTCTTGAAGGTGGAACGGGTGCCGGACGAGGCCGGACGGAAGATCAGGACGATCGGCAGGTCGGGACCGCCGACGTCTTTCCAGTTCTTGACCTTGCCTGTCCAGATGTCGATGTTCTGCTGAGTGGTCAGGTTGGTGACTGTCACGTCCTTGTTCGTGACTACGATCCAGCCCTGGCGGGCGACGATGTGGTCGACGAGGGCGGCCGCGTCCGGGGTGGCGAGCTTGCTCTCGGCCGTCACGTCGGAGTCGCCGATCTGGACGGCGCCCTGGGCCACCTGGCTCAGGCCCGTGCCGGAGCCACCGCCGTTGACCGTGACCGTGGCGCCGGCGCACGCCTTCGCGTACTGCTTGGCGGCCGCGTCGACGAGGGGCTGCAGGGCGGTGGAGCCGGAGGCGGTGATACTGCCGGTCACGCAGTTGACGGTTGGCGCCGGTGTGGGCGCGGGCGTGGCCGGGGCCGCCGACGAAGTGTCCACGGCCGCAGGCGTGGCCGCGGGAGTGGCCGGCGCCGGGGTGGCGGCCGGCGCCGGGGTGGGCGTTGGCGACGCGCCGGCCGACGAACATGCCGACGCGAACAATGCGCCTGCGATAGCCAGTGCGCCGAAGCGACGCGTTCCGTTCAGCAACTCAGTGTCTCCTCTTGGCTGGGCAACTGGATGAGTCCAACCTGCTCCCAGGTTCCGGTCGGATGATCGAAGTCGACGCTTAACGCTGTGTTGGCGGTTCGTTAACGTTGGGCGTTCCTGGTGGCCGGCCGCCTGGCGTCGCGTCGTAACCGGCCAGGTCCACGGCAGGCGTCCTGGGTGGGTCGAACAGGTAGCCCGAGCCGCGTACCGTCACGAGGTGGACCGGACCAGCCGGATCGCGTTCGATCTTGGAGCGGAGCCAGAAGACGTAGACGTCGACCATGCGCCCGTGGCTTACCTCGTCGTGCCAGACGTGCTTGAGCAGTTCCCCTCGAGTGAACGCCCGCCCGGGGTGCACCGCCAGGAACTCGAGCAAGGCCAGTTCCTTGGGCCGGAGCGATATGAGGTGCCCGTCGCGGCGGATCGCGTGGGCGCGACGGTCCAGCTCTACGCCCTCGCCCACCGGAATCCTGTCGTCGGAGAGATGCCCCCGTCCCGGTCCACGGCGCCCTGCGATCGAGAGCCGGCCTACGACTTCCATGGGGTCCGAGGAGAGGTCCACGGCATCGTCGAAGCCCAATTCGAGCGCGTGCAGCCGAGCCGCCACTGACAGGTGCGGGCTCAGAAGGACCGCCCGCGACTCGTCGTGCCCTCCCAGCCAGCTTGCGACACGCTGGAGGTCACCCGGTCCTGCCGGTGGCGCGATGAGCACCACTAGGCGCGGCTCGATTACCGACAACGCCTCGGAGAAGGCCGCCGAACTGGTCTCGACCAGGACGTCGACACCGGGAAAGAGGCGCACCAGATCGATTGGGCCGTCCGGGTCGGCGAGAACGAGCCAGCCGGGGAAGCCCTCAGTCGGAGGCGAGAAGGCGAAGCTGCCGGGCTGGTGATCGGCGCCCGCGGCTTGGGAGACGTGGTCGTGCGCCTGTGCCATCACTCGAATGTCGCGGCGCCACGTTAACGGCGTGTTCGGGCGGGGTAAACGTTGAGTTCAGCGGGCGGCCGTTGATCTCCGGCCTGGGATTGCGCTCGCGGCCTCAGGCGTGCTTGACGACGATCCGCTCGATCATCTGGGCCACGTCTTCGCACTTGTCGATGGTGTCCTCCAGAAGGCTGTAAATGTCCTTCCACTTGAGGACTTCCATCGCCTTGGCGCCATCGTCGAAGAGACTGGCAATGGCCGAGCGGGCGAGTCGGTCGCCCTCGTTCTCCAGGCGATGGACTTCGATGACGAATTTGTCGAGATCCTTGAAGCCGCGCAGATTGCTGAGCGCTTCATGGAGCGTCTCGCAGCACTGGACGATGAGTGCGGCCTGCTTGATCGAGGTCTTGGTAGGAGCATCGATGTGGTACAGGACGAACGTGTCGGCCACTTCCTCGATCAGGTCCAGGACGTCGTCGAGGCCGCTTATGAGGGCGTGGATCTCCTCGCGGTCGAAGGGCGTGACGAAACTCTGCTCCAGGCGCCGGCCGATGTCGTGGCTGATTTCGTCGCCTTTGTGCTCGGTTTCGCGGATCCTCTTGGCGGCCTTGTCCGGGTTATCGAAGGTGCGCAGCATCGTCTCCAGCTGGCGGGCGCCGTCAACGACGTTGGCGGCATCTTCGACGAACAGGTCGAAGAAGCGTTCCTCGCGCGGGATCAGGCGGAATGACGGCACCGGTACCTCCGTGGCTGGACTCGCTTAGGTTAGCGGCAGCCGGCGCCGGCTGCCACCTGCGCCGAGGCTGCCAGCCGCCCCGAGGTCGCCAGCCGCCCGAGGCTCCCAGCCGCCCCGAGGCTCCCAGCCGCCCCGAGGCTGCCGAACTCCTGCCAGTGTGCCATGCTCGACCCGTGGACGCGATCTCGGTCCTTTTCATCGTCGGTCTGGCTGTCCTATTCGCCTGGGCTCTCGCGATCGCGCTAACTCGCGGCCGGGTGATCGAGCGTCTGCGAGACGCGACCGGGGCGGGCGACGCCGACGACGTCGAGCGACGTGTCCGTGGCGCCCTCGAATCGGCGGAGGCTGCCCGTTGGGAAGCCGAGCAGGTTATCCACGACACCGGATATCTCTCGGAACTGCTTACGGCAGGCGTGGTCCGGCTTCGGGACGATCTGACGGTCGAGTCCGCGAACAGCGCCGCACACGTGATGCTGGAACGTCGGCCCGGGACGATGGTCGGACGCTCCGCCCTCGAGGCCTTCGTCGACGCCAGGATCGAGGCGGTGGCCCGCACCGCCATGGAGCTCGGGTCGGCAAGCGGCGAGCTGACGGTGCGGTCCGGCGCGGCCGCGACGGTCACGGTCCGTGCTCGGCGCTCGCCGGTATCGGGAGTGTGGCTCGTCCTCGAGGACGTCTCCGAGCTCCGTCGGCTGCAGCGCATCCGGGCGGAGTTCATCGACAACCTGTCGCACGAGCTGCGAACACCGCTCACGACGATCAGCCTGCTGGCCGAGACGGCCGGACGCGACGCCGAGTCGGCTTCGCCGCGTCTCCGCGAGCGCATCGCCAAGATAGAGGTGGAGACCGGCCACCTCACACAGATGGTGAACGAACTTCTGGACCTTTCCAAGATCGAGAGTGGGACGGTGCCGCTTCTCCTGGACGATGTGGACCTGGTGCGCGTTGCCCGGTCCAACACCGAGCGACTGCGGCCGTTTGCCGAGCGCCAGGGATTGCGCCTTGCCCTGGAGCTGCCCGACCACGTCGATCCGGTCCGCGGCGACGAGGATCGCCTGGGCCAGGTCGTGATCAATCTGCTGCACAACGCCGTGAAGTTCAGCCCGAACGGCGGCGAGATCGTGGTGGGCGTTCGGGAGGACGGCGGCGAAGTCGTGGTCTGGGTTCGGGATCCCGGAATCGGCGTTCCACGGGCCGACCTGGCCCGCATCTTCGAACGTTTCTACAAGGTGGACCGGGCCAGGGTTCGCGGTCGTGGCGGCACGGGCCTGGGCCTCTCGATCAGCCGCCACGTGGTCGAGATGCATGGCGGCCGGATCTGGGTCGAGTCGGAGGAGGGCAAGGGGTCGATCTTCTCCTTCGCCATCCCGGTCGCCGCCGCGGGAGCCTTGGCCGGTTCAGCGTCGGAGGAGGCCGGCGAGGCGACCGAATCCGCCACGAGGGATGATTCCGCGGCGCCCGCGTGACCGACCGCCTCAGCGTCCGAGCAGGCGGAACGGTGATCTCCTTCAGGCGGACCGGGGCCTGATTCTCAGGGCTCGGTGGGCGATCCCGGAGGGGTAGCCGGAGCGGCCTTGGCCGGAGTCTTGGCCGAAGTCCCGGCCCGCACCCCTTTGGCCGGCGCCGCCTTTGCGGGCGCCTTGGCCGGAGGCTTGGGTGGCGCAGCCTTGACAGGGGAGGCCTTGTGCCCCGGGTCGCCGGTCGGACTCTCAGGCGGAGCCTTAGGGGCCTTGACCGAGGCGGGAGTGGCGAGCGACGCGGCCAGCCGGGCCGTCTCGATCTCGGCCTCTATCCGCTGGCGCCGGACGTGCGCCTTCTCGAGCTTTCGAACGCGCCGGCGCTCCTTCGCCGCCGCAACGGCGAGCATCTTCTCCAGCCGGCGAAGGCGTCGCCTCAGCCCTCGAGCGGCCGCGGCCGCCTCGTCCTTGCCGGAATTTGCACCGCGCTTTCGGTCGCGTTTCTTGGCCATCGGTCTCCCTTCCGCGATCCCGTCGCGGCGGCGACGCGCCCTAGGATCCCGGCGCGTATGGGACGACGGCGAAGCATAGCGCGCCCCCGCCGCGCGTCAATCGGTGCGATCGCGGATGGCGAGCAGGTCGGGAGGAACGAACCACCGGAGTACGCCGGCTCCGGGCCGGATCGGCCGGTCGAGGTCTATTCGCACCAGCGTCCCCTTGCGCATCGCCAGGTCCGCCATGCCAACGAGCTCGGCCGCAAGGACGCTGAAATCCGGGTCGTGGCCCACCAGCAAGGGCCGGACCGGATTGCCCGAAGCGACGAGCAGCTCCTCGAGCGCGTCGAGGTTCAGCGGGCCGGCCAGCGCATCGACGACCAGGGTCGGCAGTCCAAGTGGCGTCGCGACCAGCCGGGCCGTATCCAGCGCCCGGATCTTCGGTGAGCTGAGGATTACGTCCGGCTCGAAGCCGGTCTCCGCCAGAAAGAGGCCGAGCCGTTCCGCCTGGCCGCGACCCTTCTCGGATAGCGGGCGGAGGTCGTCTGGGCCGGTCCACTTGAGAGGATCGCCCGCATGGGCGTGCCGGAGTAGGTGCAGCTGGATCGATGGGTGCGTTGTCACACGTCGATCATCGCACGCCGCCGGCTCCGGGCGAGCCGGACCGCGCCATGAGGTCAGGGGTTGAGGTCGACCACCTCGCCGGTCGACAGCAGAACCACTTCCTCGGCGATGTTCGTGGCGCGGTCGCCGATGCGCTCCAGGTCCTTTGCGGCGAAGAGCAGATGCGCCCCGATCTCCACCCAGGCAGGGTCGGTCCTCATGCGCTCGAGCGCGCGCTCGAAGTAGGAGTGGTAGAGGCGGTCGATCTCGTCGTCCCGGCCGGCCATGGCTCGAGCCTCCCTGGCATCCAGATCGACCAGCGATCGGAGGATTCCATGGAGCATGCTGCCGGTCAGCTCTCCAATCGTGACGAGGCTCGAATCCGCGGAGGAGGCCATCGGCCCGATCCTGGCGACCCGCTTCGCCACGCCGGCGGCGTGATCTCCGATCCGCTCGAGCTCGTAGGCGATGTGAGCCAGGGCTATCAGGAATCGAAGGTCCGTGGCGACGGGGGATTGCGTGGCGATCGTGGTCACTATCAGGGTCGTAAGTTCGGCGTGAGCCTCGTTGACGGCTCGGTCCCCGGCAACGACCTCCGCGGCTCCCCGGGTGTCGCGGGCCGCCAGGGCGGCGACGGCGGAGTCGATCGCGGTTTCGACCAGTACGCCCATGCGCACAACGCCTTCCCTGACCAGGAGCAGTTCCCGGTCGAAGACGTCGCGATGAACGTGAGCGCCGAATCGGTCGCTTGCTTGCACTCTGCACCCTGGCCGGAGATCGTGCGCCGTCCATGCCGTGGCGAGTCGCGCAGCCCGCCGCATCCGCCGATGCGCGCGGGTATCGGCACGAGGCCAGTGGAGAGGAACGCGGCGACAGGTACCTCTTGGCTGGCAAGCATACAGGCACCGGAGAGCGTTCCACTCCGTGGCGAGTGGGGTCGGTCCCGCTAGTCCCGGGCAGGGCTCTTCTTGCCCCCTTCCTGGGGCGCGCCCAGGAGGGCCAGGATGGACTCTCGGGGGAGGATCGTGCGCTGCGAGATCAGCGCGGCGACCCGGCGCGGATCGCGCCGGACCCGGCTCAGGCGCATGGGCTCGAGGCGCGGCCAGAGTGCCAGAGCTCGGAAGTAGTAGTCCGGCCTTGTGTCGGACCGAGGGGCGCGGGTCCCTGCCGGATGCGCGGGCTTGGGGTTATCCATCCACCTGCTCGAAGGAGGTGTCGAACTGGAGTCCTGCGATCGGGGAGTCGGACTCGAGCTCGAGCCAGCGCATCGCGTACGCCTGGTCGAGCACTTCGAGAGCGGAGCCGGGGGCTTGGGCTGGACCGGCGAGCCGGCACAGCGACTCGCGGCGATACGAATCCAGCAGCGCACTACGGCTTCGGATGGGAGCCAGCTGCGCTCGAACCAGGGCGATCCTTTCCGCGAGGGCCGGCGGCGTGACGTATTGCGGGTCGAGTGCGGACATCTTCGATAGCTCTCCTCCTCCCTCGTTTGCGGGCAGCCCGTGGGTAGGTCCGAGCGCGGCCCGAACTCTCCTTGGGTGAGCCGGCGGCTGGGGGAGATGCTGCCGGCGCGCCCTGGACCGCCTCGTGATCCTGTCTGGAATGGGAGCGAACGCCGACATGGTCAGAAGGTTGCCGGGGCGACGTCATCGGCCCGTGAACCCAGTGTTAACGGCCGTGATCGGTCGCCGGCGGTCCGCTCCGGCGAGGGAGGCGGCGTTACGGTCGGGCTACAAAGCCGCCGCGGCTCGACCCAGGGCCCGCCTGAAAGGGGCCCCGTTGACCGCGCGCCAGACCGGGCCGAGCGAACGCCGGCGCCTTACCAGTTCTCGCTCGCGGGAGTGGAGGTAGGCGCCGATCGCATCGGTCTCCGTTCGGGACAGCTCGCCGGCCCGGGCCACGAGCACGTCTCGGGCTAGCTTGGCGGCGACGTCGGCGTCGTGGAGATCGCCCAGGAAGTCCTGCAGGGCGGCGACGCGACCCAGGAGGCGCGGGCCGTCCGGGCCCAGCGTCTCGCCGAAGAACTCCAGCGTGTACCGGAGCCACTTGGTGGCGATTCGGAGCTGATGGATTGTCTCGATGTCGGCCCAGGGCAGGACCAGCTCATAGGCCCGGACCGTCTCGTAGGCCGCCCAGATCTGGGACGGTGCCCTGTCCCTGACTCGGTGGGGGATCGTGGGAGTGGGCACGGAGGCGGCCGCGTTCGAGCCCGCAGATAGGAATTCCTCCATCTCGCGGACGAAGGCGGAGTAGCCCCCCGAGTCGAGCTCCTCGATGAGCTGTCTGCGGGCAGACGTTCGTTGCCGGGCCCACAGCGACAGCAGTGGGTCCAGGCCCGGCTGCTGCTCGGGATCGAGGCCCAGGCGGTAGGCCTCCAGACCTTGCGTCAGCACGTCCAGGTCCCTTACCGTGCCGAGCTTGTCGGATAGGCTCTCCAGACGTCGCCTCAGGCGCTTGGTGCGGCTCGACTTGAAGGCGTCGTCGAAGACCCGCCAGGCCGCACGCATCCGCCGGACCGCGACCCTCATGTCGTGCAGATCCTCCACGTCGTCGCCGTCGCGGGTCCCGGCTTCGCGGTTCTGCATTCTGGCGAAATGGAACCGGAGGACCTTCCGGGCGGCTTCCGGCAGGCTGTCGTCTGCCACGATCCCTAGGGTGCGAGGTCCGGGGCGACGCGCGGGGGTGTGGATCTGGAGCGCGGGCTCGGACTGGGATTCGGTCGGCTCCGACTCCGGCCCGCCCGGCACCGAGGCCGCGGGTCCCTCGCCGGCCTGGACTGTGGCCGGGACCGTTTCGGACGTGGCGCCGTCTCTCGGGGTCCGGGTGGCGTCTCCCGGAAGCCCGGTGGCGCCGCCTGTCGTGGTGCCGCCGGTCGCAGATCCCTCGGTCGTGGTTCGGCCTCTGGGTCTGGCGGTTCTCGGCTTGCCGCCGAGCAGCTCCGGCGGAGCCGACTGCCAGCGCACGCGTACCGACTCGGGCATGGTTGGCAACGCCGCCCTCATCGCCACGACCGCTCGATCCAGCTTGGATCCCGAGACGGCGCGGAGGGCATCGTCCCGGTCGAACAGGTCCGCGAGGGCCTCGAGGGGCTCCTCGCTGCCCTTCTTGAGCTCCACCTCCAGCTCATCGAAACGTTCGAGCAGCGTGTCGTTGCCGATGACCTCGACCTCGTCCAGGCTCAGCTCGGCCCTGGAGTCGCCTGTCTCGAGGCGGCGGACTCTGCGCAGCTGTCGGATCTTGAGAAGCTCGATCAGCGGCTCGTCTCCGCACAGCTCGAGGATGACCGTTCGGGCCTGCGAGTCCGGCCAGTCTCTCGGGGCCCCGGTCGCGTCGGCCGGGCCCTCGATCTCCTCGCGCCGATGCAGCCGCGCCCCGGACGTGGCGTGCGCCTTGACGCTGATCAGGGTTCCCCCCGAAGTCCGGCGCAGGCGAGCCGCGAAGCCGGCCTTCGCCAGTCCCCAGTCGGCCGAATCGACGTAGCCGTCCTCGAGCCGGACCGATCGAACCTGGCCGATGGACCTGAAAGGGCCGATCTCGGGCGCGACCAGGTAGCGATCGGCGCCGCCGGGGGACATGACCTGGTACTTGAGCTCGACCTCTATCTTGCGCTCCGTGGCCATCGACGCCCTCCGGCCGTAGCCGCTATGCCGTCGGATCGAGCGATCCGATACCCGCATGCGGCCGTCGCGGCGCCGCGGCCACCGCCGTCGACGACGCGATGGCTCGCTCCTGCAGCATCGCGAAGACGTCGATGGTACCCGGAACGCCGGTCAGTTCCTCGGTCCGGCGGTACGCGCCGTCAGGCCCCAGCTGCCACGAGTGCCTGTCGTCGGCGAGCAGGACTTCTATTACGGCCTGAATGCTGCGTTGCGCCTCAGGATCCTCGATCGGCACCAGGGCCTCGACGCGCCTGTCGAGGTTCCGCTCCATGAGATCGGCCGAGCCGATGTACCACTCCGGGTGACCGTCGTTGGCGAAGTGGAAGACGCGCGAGTGCTCCAGGTACTGGCCCACGACGGAGCGCACCCGGATGCCTTCGCTGACGCCCGGCACGCCGGGCCAAAGCGAGCAGATGCCACGGATGATCAGGTCTATCTCCACGCCGGCCTGTCGGGCGGCGTAGAGGGCGGCAACGCACGCCGGATCGACCAGAGAGTTCAGCTTGAGGATGATGCGGGCCGGCCGGCCCGCCCTGGCGTGATCGGCCTCTCGCTGGATCATCTCGAGAATCCAGCGCCGCAGGTTCATCGGGGCCACGATCAGGCGCCTGAAGTCGCGCTGCCGTGACAGACCGGTCAGGACGTTGAAGAGATCGCTGACGTCGGCCCCCAGCTCGGGCCGGCAGGTCAGCAGGCCGAAGTCCGTGTACAAGCGAGCCGTTCCGGAGTTGTAGTTGCCCGTACCGATGTGGACGTAGAGACGCAGCGTCGAGGCTTCGCGGCGGACGACGAGCACGGTTTTGGAGTGCGTCTTGAGGCCGACCAGACCGTAGACGACGTGCGCGCCGGCCTGTTCGAGCTTGCGGGCCCAGCTGATGTTCGCCTCTTCGTCGAAGCGGGCCTTGATCTCGACCAGGACGACGACCTCCGTGCCTCGCTCGGCGGCCGAGATGAGATCCCGCACGATGGGCGAGTCCCCGCTGGTGCGATACAGGGTCATCTTGATCGAGAGAACGTCGGGGTCGCCGGCGGCCTGGGCGATGAACCTTTGAGTCGAGGCCGCGAAGCTCTCGTACGGGTGGTGGACCAGAATGTCGCCCGCGCGGATCGCGGCGAAGACGTCGGCCGGCTCGTCCTCGTCCGGCGGAACAAGACGCGGTGGCACGACGGGCGAGTAGGGGGGCAGCCGGAGGTCGGGCCGGTCCTGCGCGGCGATTTGCCACAGCCCGGTGTGGTCCAGCATGCCGGAGATCTCGTAGCAGTCTTCGGGGTCGACGCCCACGCCACGCTCCAGGATGCGGCGCATCGAAGCCGGCATGGCCTGGTCCACCTCGAGCCGGACGGCCTCGCCGAACCGCCTGCGCCGGAGCTCCTCCTCGATCGCCATCATCAGATCGTCGGCCTCGTCTTCCTCGAGCTCGAGATCGGCGTTGCGCGTGATCCGGAAGAAGTGCTTCTCGTGGATTGTCATGCCGAAGAAGAGCCGGTCCAGGTTGGCGGCGATGACCTGCTCAAGCAGGACGAACCTGTGCGGCTCGATTTCCAGGAACCGCGGCAGTACGGGCGGCACCTTGACCCGGGCGAACCGTTCCTCGTGCTCGTCCGGGTCCTCGAGGCGGATCGCCACGGAGAGGCTGAGAGTACTGATGTACGGGAATGGATGGCCGGGGTCGACGGTCAGGGGGGTCAGGACCGGGGAGATCTCATCGATGAACCGCTGTCGCAGGGCGGCGTGGTGTTCTGGCACTTCCGTGTAATCGACGATCTCCAGCCCGGCCTCGTACAGCGCCGAGCAGACCTCCTCGAACGCGGCGTGCTGCTCCACGAGCAGCTCGCGGAAGCGTGACCGAATGGCTCCCAGCTGCTCGGCTGCCGGGTGCTCACCGGGGGTGGTGGGGGCTGCCTTTGCCGCAGCCTGCTCCATCAAGCCGGCGACGCGGATCTGGAAGAACTCGTCCATGTTGCTGGCGAAGATGGCCAGGAACTTGACACGCTCCAGAACCGGGTTGCGCGCGTCGCGGGCCTCGTACAAGACGCGGCGGTTGAACTCCAACGAGCTCAGCTCGCGGTTGATGTACGGGAACTCCGAGCCGGCCTTGCGACCGGCCGAGGCCGGCTTGGCGGAGGTCCTTCGAACGATGGCGGTCACCGGTTTCCCGTACGCCTCGACGTTGTCGTCTCAACGAGCCGTGAGTGCATCGGCCCATTCTCACCGGTCGCGGCCTCAGCGCAATAGGCTTCATCCTTTTCCGCGCCCGGCGGACCGGGCCTGCGGGGACCCGCGCCCCGTCAGGCCTCGGCCTTGTAGCGGCGCTCGCCGGTTCGAGAATCTACGTAGACGCGCATCAGGCGGTGGCTCGTCGGGTCTACGAAGAGCTCGGTCGTCGGAACGAAGCGAGGCTCGAGCCAGCCCGTTTCGCCCCCGCCGGGGCCGGGGTCGACGTTACTTCGCTCGGCCGCATCCGAGCGGTAGCGGGAACGCTGCAGGACAGCGCCGATCATGAATGCGGAACCGACCAGGAGGATCCATGCGCCGGTCAGACCCGCCGACCCGCCGAGGCCGAGCGTGGCCACTCCCCCCAGGAACATGAGCAGGCCGAGGCCGAAGGCCAGAGCCCGGATCGACAGGTGGAGCATCCCCGCCTCCTGGCCGAAATCGCGGCCCGACGGGACCGTCAGCGCGCCTTCCAGTAGCGGCGTTCGCCGGTCTTCTCGTCGAGGTGAACACGCATGGTCTGCCCGGTTCGTGGGTCACGGAAGACCTCCGGCGTGGGTATGAAACGTGGATCCGGATAGGAGTAGCGGCGGCGCCTGCGCTGTCCGGCCACGAACCCGGCGGCGGTCAGGGTCACAAGACCGACGACGATGACTACGAACAGCCCCGCCACTCCCAGCACCTGGATGCCCAGGACGAACGCCAGGCCGGCTACGGCCCAGGCGATCCAGGTGTAGACATCGGGCATCTCGACGGCCCCGCCTGCCCCTATTCGGCGACCGGCTGTCCGGCGTTGGCGCCCGGCATGACGACGACGGCGGTACCGTAGGCCACGATCTCGGACATCGAGGTGCCGATCTCGGACGAGTCGAAGCGCATCGAGATGACTGCGTTGGCGCCCATCAGAGTGGCGTTCTGGACCATTCGATCGAGGGCCTGCCGCCGGGTGTCCTCCAGCAGCTCCGTGTACTCGTGGATCTCGCCGCCGACGAGCGAGCGCAAACCCGCGGCGAAGTTGCCGGCGAAGCCCCTGCTTCGAACGACCAGGCCAAAGACCTGGCCCTTGACCTCGGTGACCTGGTAGCCGGTCAGGTAGGGAGTTGTGGCGACGATCATCCGATCTCCTTCTGCTGGTGCCTACTTGATTGGGCTCCGGTGTCTCTCAGCCCTGACCGGCTCGCGCGATTGTGCAGGCAGGGCATGGGCAGTTCTCCCGGAGAGACTCGTATGTGTAGTACCCCGTGTCGTGCCCGTCCGCCCACGTCACGGCGATTGCGTACTGCCCGATGAGTCGCGCTCCGACCATCTGGGTCTGCTCGGAGGTCAGCGTTGGATTGGTGTCGAGCCATCCCGGGCGCCCCGCCTCGCCACTGCAGAAGGCACAGGGACAGAGAAGCCGAAGCGGCACCGCCTCGTATTCGCTGCGATGGCCGTCCGCCCAATCGATGGTCAGCAGGCCGGCGGCGCGGTCCGCGTTGATGCTCATGGGCGTGTTTGCGGGACTCTGGGTCATGCCTCATTCTAGGGGCGGCGTCGGGGCGGACGCCCGGGAGCGTGACAACCGAGCAGCGGACCCGGCTCGAAGCGCAGGCTGGCATGAATCTCCCCGCCCGCGAGCGTGCCGCCGCTCGCCCGCCCGACCCTTTCTCTGACCTGTCCGGCGTCGCCGCACAGCTGACCTCTGACTCCGCGCTGGAGCGGCTCGGGACGAATCCCGCCACCGGGCTCACACCAGAACAGACCTCGGACCGGGTCGCCAGGTTCGGTCCGAACGAACTCGAAGCCGCTCGCAAGACCTCGCTCTGGCGGCTCTTTTGGGACGGAGCGCGCGAACCTTTCGTTGTCCTGCTGTTCATCGCGGGCTGCCTGGCGATTGCCCTCAACGAGGTCCGGGACGGCCTCCTGGTGCTCGTCATCCTGGCCCCGATCGTGGGCGCAGGCGTCATCACTGAGTACCGCGGCGAGAAGGCGCTCGAGGCGCTGCGCGAGGCCGCCGCCCCGTATGCCAGAGTCAGACGAGACGGGCGAGTGGATGACGTGCTTACCCGCGAGCTGGTCCCCGGCGACGTGGTGCTGCTCCGGACGGGCGACGTCGCGCCTGCGGACCTGCGGTTGATCCGTGCCGAGGCGTTGGCATTCGATCGAAGCGTCCTCACCGGGGAATCGCTGCCGGAGCCGGGTTCGGTCGAGCCCGATCCCGAAGGCGCCGGCCTGGCCGAATGCCACTCGATTGCCTACGCGGGTACGGCCGTGGTCGGCGGGCGTGGCGAGGGTGTCGTCGTCGCCACGGGTCTGACCACCGAGTTCGGGCGCATCTCGCAGGCGCTCGCCGGCCGCGAGCGCCGCCGTTCGCCGCTTCAACGCGAGATGGACCGTCTGGTCCGGATCTTGCTGGCGGTGGCGATCGGGCTGATCGCCATCGTGGTAACGCTGGGCTTCTTGCGAGGGAACCCGGCCGGCAAGAACGTGCTGGCCGGAGTCTCGGCGGCGATCGCGGCCATCCCCGAGGAGCCGCCGGCACTCGTGGCCGTCGTGCTCGGCCTGGGTGCCTACCGGCTGCTCCGGATGAAGGTCCTCGTCCGGCGTCTCTCGGCCCAGGAGACGCTCGGCTCGGTCGACCTGATCGTCACGGACAAGACCGGGACTCTCACCGAGAACAGGCTCGCCCTCGCGGCCATCCGCACGCCGGGCGGAGTGGTCGAGGATCCCGGCCGCGTCGTCGAGCTTGCTACTCTCGCGGTCCGCGCCGAGGAGGATGCCTGGAGCGTGGCGACCGGCAGCAAGCCGGGCTCCTTCAGCCGGTCCCTATTCGGCTTCCTGTCCGAGCAGGCGATCGTCCTGGAACTCGATCCGTCGGACCTGATCGACGCAGATCCCGCGAGTGACGATCGCCCGTACTCTCGAACTCGCGCCCGAACGCAGGCTCCCGACGGGAAGCCGGCAGAGGAGGAGCTATCCCTCGGCGCGCCAGAAGCCGTCCTGGCCATGTGCTCCGGCCTGTCCGCGGCCGAAGGCAGGGCGTGGGCGGATCTGGTGGAGAGCGGCGCCGAGGCGGGCGAGCGGCTACTGCTGCTGGCGCGCCGTATCGAGGGCGAGGAGTGGCTGCCGCTCGGTGTCCTCGCCTTCGCCGACCGGATCCGGCCCGGCATTCGCGAGGCGATGGTCCTCGCCGTTGCGGCCGGGATCCAGCCCCTGATCGTCACCGGCGATCATCCCACGACCGCGGCAGCGATCGCTGCGGACGCGGGGCTGCCGAACGAGCGGGTGGTCACCGGCCCGGAGCTGGCGGAGTGGGACGACGATCGCCTGGCCGCCGAGCTGCCCACCCTGAACATCGTGGCCCGGGCCGTTCCCGAGCAGAAGCTCCGGATCGTCGACGTTGCGCGGCGCTCCAACCGGACCGTGGCGGTGACGGGCGACGGCGTGAACGACGCCCCCGCGCTGCATCACGCCGACGTCGCCGTCGCTATGGGCAGCGGCACGGCCGTCGCGCGTGAGGCCTCGGATCTGGTCCTGGGCGACGACTCGTTCGTGACGCTGATGCAGGGGCTGCGTGAGGGGCGCCGACTCGTGGCCAACGTCCAGAAGGGCCTTGTTTTCCTGGTTTCGACGCACGTCGCGATGCTCGGCTTCATTCTCATTGCGACGATCGCGGGCTTCAGCCAGCCGCTGCTGCCGATCCAGATCCTGTGGCTGGAGGTCTTCATCGACATGCTCACGGCCGTCTCGTTCGCGGGCGAAGCGGAGGAGCCGGGTTCAATGAGCCGACCGCCGCGGCCGCGAACCGAGCCGATCCTGAACTGGGGAATACTTGCCCGCATCTGTCTGGCCGGCGGCTTCAGCGCCTTCGCGGCGTTGTACCTGATCGAGCAACACAGCGTCGACTTCCAGCACGCCAGATGGTTGGCCTACACCGCACTGGTCGTCGGCCAGGTGGTCCGGGCCAATGCCAATCGCAGCCTCGCCTACCCGGTGCTACTGCGGCGCCCCAACCCGATCCTGCTCTTGGGGGGCGTCCTGTGCGTGGTCATCCAGGTCGTCATCCCGTTCGTCCCGGCCCTCTCGGAGGCATTCCAGGCGACTCCGCTCGACGCTCTCGACTGGCTGCTGGTCGCCGTCGTCGCTCTCGCGCCCGCCCTCTTCGCCGAGGCCTACCGAGCCGTCAGCCGCAAACCCTGGGTCGCCTGAGTCTCGACAGCGACTCACCATCCGGGCGCTCGGGCAACCTCTTCTGTCAAGGGGACTTGACAGGGCGTTCCTGTCAAGCTAACTTGACAGGCATGCAGAACGACGTCCGGAAACTGCGTGAGCAGCAAATCCTCAGCCAGGGCGACCTGGCCAGGCACCTGGGCGTCTCGCGCCAGACCGTAAACGCCATCGAGACCGGCAAGTACCTGCCGTCTTTGCCGCTGGCGCTGGCCATCGGGCGGTTCTTCGGGAAAGCTGTCGAAGAGGTCTTCCATGTCGATGAACGTGTCTAGGTGGGTCGTGCCGGCGGTCGGCTTCGTCATCGGGCTGCTGGTCGCGGCGGCGATGCTCGGCGGGAAGGCGACGCCGTTCCAGGCCGCCGTCGGGTTCGCGATCGTGGCCGCGTACGCTATTGGCCTGCGGTTCCTGCAGACTCGGAGCGAGACCGCGAGCCTGCTCTCCGGGCTCCCCGTCGACGAGCGTTGGGAGGCGATCAACGCCAACGCCCTGTCTCTTGCCGCCCAGGTGCTGGCGGTGATCCTTCTGGTCGTCTTCCTGGTCACACAGTTCAGGGGAGGCGACGCCACGCCCTATGCCTTGCTTGGCGCCGCGTTCGCGGTGGCCTACATCGGCGGGATCGTCTGGTACAGGTGGCGGCAATGAGCGGCGCCCCGCCGACTTTGCCGCCAAGACGGTCGTTCCGCCGTTAGGACGAGTCGGCCGTCCATCGATAGGCCGACGACCGCCAGGCGGAGTGCGGAGATAATCGCGCCAACAAGCCCGGCACGCGGCCCTATCTTCGGAACTGGAGGCAGCATCTTGGCTCTCGTGGAGGGCGCATGGCTCTCGTAATCGACTCCGTTTCCAAGCGTTTCGGGGAGGTTCAGGCCCTGGACAACGTCTCCCTCGAGATTCAACCCGGGGAGGTCTTTGGCTTCCTGGGCGCCAACGGCGCCGGCAAGACCACGGCCATGAGAGTCGTGCTGGACATTCTCCGGCCGGACTCCGGGACGGTGACGTGGGGCGGCCGGTCGAACACGGAGCTCCCGCACGAGACCTGGGGCTACCTGCCGGAGGAGCGGGGCCTCTACGCCAAGATGAAGGTCCTCGACCAGCTGGTCTTCTTCGCCAAGCTGCACGGCGTGAAACCAAAGGCAGCCGAACGAGAGACGCGCGACTGGCTCGATCGTTTCCGCATCCCCGAGTACGCCGACCGTCGCGCGGAGCAGCTGTCGAAGGGCAACCAGCAGAAGATCCAGTTCATCGCCGCGATTCTTCATGACCCGCAGGTGCTGCTGATGGACGAGCCCTTCACCGGCCTCGATCCGATCAACGCGGCGCTGCTCAAGGAGGCGTTCCTCGAGATGAAGAACCGCGGCAAGACCCTCATCTTCTCGACCCACCAGATGGAGACGGTCGAGGAGCTATGCGAAGCGATCGCCATCCTCGACCGCGGCCGGATCGTTGTTGGCGGAAACCTCCGCGACGTGCGCCGCTCGTCCGGTCGGCAGGTGGTGCGGCTCGCCGTGGAGGGCGATCCTGAGATCGACTGGCTCGCGACGCTCGACGGCGTTCGCGTCACGAGGCGCGGCCAGGACTACGTCGAAGCGGAGGTGGCCAAGGGCTTCGATCCGGAGCTCGTTCTCCAGGCCGCGCTGACCCGCCGCTGCAAGATCCTGCGCTTCGAGATTGCCGACCCATCGCTGGAGGAAATCTTCATCGAACATGTCGGCCAGATGGACACCAGCGAGCGGACGCTCGCTCCAAGGGCGGTGCACGCATGAACGGCTGGCGGAACCTCTTCCCCAACGCCTGGTACGTTGCGGAGCGGGAGTATCGGAGCCGCGCGACGAGCCGGAGCTTCTTGATCGGCACGGTAATCCTGGCCGCCATCGCCTTCGCGGCTACACAGCTGCCGGTCCTCATCGACGTCGCCGAGGGCACCAGTCGGACGCGAGTCGCGGTCGTGGTTCGCGCCGACAACATGCCGTCCGACTCACAGGCCGCGATGACGGCTACTCTCAACGGCCAGACCAACTCCTCCACGCATCAAGCCTTCGTATTGAGCTGGTACCAGGGCGGCGACGCCGCGGCCGCTCAGAAGTCGCTCGAAGACGGCAAGGTCGATGCGCTCCTGCTCGTGGACCGCGATCCGGCGAGCCAGAACCTGTCCTTCACTCTGCGAACCAACCTGGCCTCGGACGGGCAGCCGGTCAACGTCATCACCAACGCGGCGACCTACCTCGCCCTCGACGACGGCCTCGCACGGGCCGGGACCTCCATCGGAGCCCTCCAGAGGACCAAGGTCACGGTCCTGCCGGTCCTTGGTTCGTCCGCCGGACCGGTTAACTCGATCAGCCGCGAGGTCTCCACGAACCTGCTCTCGACGGGGCTGATCGTGCTGATCTTCATGGCGATCATCACCTATGGCACGTGGGTGGCCATGAGCGTGGCTGAGGAGAAGGGCAGCCGTGTCATGGAGCTGATGCTCAACGCCACTACGCCGCTCCAGATGCTAGCCGGCAAGGTGATCGGGAACGGAGCGGCCGGGTTGACCCAATACGGGATCATCCTCGGTGCCGTCATCGTTGGGTTGCTGGCCCAGGGTCCGATCCACCGAGCCGTTGTGAGCGGCTCAAGCACGAGCGACTCATTCGGCGGCCTCAGCGTTCCCGTGCTGGGGGCGTTCGTCGTCCTGTTCGTGCTCGGCTTCGTGCTGTACTCGCTCCTGTATGCCGCGCTCGGCTCGATGGTGAGCCGACTGGAGGACGTCCAGAGCGCAACTTCGCCGCTGATGATGCTGATCATGATCGGCTACTTCATGTCGATCTTCGGGCTCCAGGCGATCGACGAGACGTGGGTCAGAATCGCCTCGTTCGTCCCGTTCTTCAGCCCCTACCTGATGCTTGCGCGGGTCTCGGTCGGGCACGTGGAGGTCTGGGAATTCGGGCTGGCGGTCATCTTCCTCCTCGTCGCGATCGCGATCGCGCTGGTCGTGGCCGCCCGGATCTACAGCGCCGGCGTGCTGCTATACGGCCAGCGCGTCGGCTTCCGCCAGATCCTCAGAGCGGCCCGCGTCTCGCGTTAGCGGCAACGTCCCGGGATCGCGTCGCGCGGGCCTCTCCCGCCGCGGTCAATCCTCGAGCGGGAGCCGCTGTATCAGGGCCAGTACCGGTCTCGAAGCCGGCGTCGCCACGGAGTCCGGCACGACATGCAGCCGCATCTCGCCGGGTTGGACCGCGATCCATCGCCACAGCCCGCTGCGGCGGCCGGGCAGATACGGGCTTCTGAGATGGCGGGCCATGACGCCGCGCAGGCCTTGCTGGGCGACCGCTGAGTAGAGATCCGTTCCGTCGCGGACGACGCCGGGGAGGAGCACCAGCTCCGCGCTCGAGCGCACGATCCGGGCCAGGAGCTCGCGCCGGCGCAGGAGCGGCTGGGCGATGATCGGCCGTCCGGCGGCCCATAGAAGGTCGAAGGCCAGGAAGACCGGAGCGGACCCCGTCGCCTGGCCGTCTGCGAGGCGGCCCACCAGCGCGTCATCGTCCATGCGGCCGATCCTGTCGGGCACCACGATCTCGCCGTCTAGGATCGCCGGCAGGTCTCCGACGAGGTCGGGCAGCGTGGCAAGCTCGGGCAGATGCGGAGCCACATCCCGGCCCATCTCGTCCAGGAGCCGGATTCGCGCGCCACGACCGGATCGGTCGGGCTCGATGAAGGCGAGCGTCCGCAGGCCGCCCCATCGCGGCTCGAAGAGATACTCGTCCGAGTCGAACGCGGCGTCGGCGCTCCTGGGCAGCATCGGCTTCAGCGATCGGGGCAGGCGCGCCTCGTCGCCGGTGAGACTCAGATCGAGCTGATCGGGCACGGCGCGATGGTACCCTCGCCCGCACCTCTCGGTCGATGCGGGAACGTACCGCTCTTCGAGGTCGACGGCGGTGACGGCCGAGAGCGCCGCTCTTGAGCCTGCCCCAGGTCCCCGCCGGCGAGGCATAGTCGCGAGCGGCGGATACCATCTGCATGTGCGTTGGTTGCGGGCCCTGTACGTCTCCAACGGGCTTGCCGTCGGCGCCCTGTACGGCTTCGTGCCCGTTCTTCTGAAGGCGAAGGGATTCGATGCTGCGCTGATCGGGCTGACCACGAGCATGGGCTCGGTCGCCTACACCCTGGCCCTGCCGGTCTGGGGTCACGTGGGCGACGTCATCAGCGGACCAAGACGCGCGCTGCAGATCGCCTGCCTGCCCGCCGCCATCTTCGCGCTGGGGCTCAGCGCGCCACTCCCCGTCGCGGCGGTCATTGTCTGCCAGGTGATTCTTTGCGGAGGTGGTGGTCCGACCATGGCCCTGACCGACGCCATGGCCCTGCCGGCTTTGACCGATATCTCTCGCGAGTACTCGCGGCTTCGGCTGCTGAGCAGCGCCGGGGCCGCCGGCGGTGCGATCGGCTGCGGCTTCATCTACGCCCAGACCGGCTACGTTGCCGCCCCGTTCCTGTACATGGCGACGATGGCACTGACGATCCTCTCGGCTCAATTCGTCCCGCTCGGACGGGACAGCGAGCGCCATCAGAACGCCCGGCGAGCGCTCGACGGGCGCGACCGCCTGGTGCGGGACCGAGGCCGTCTCGGCTCGGTGGGCGAGGCCATCAGGATCCGGCCCCGGCTGCTGGCCGTTCTGCTCTCAGCCATCTTCGTCTTCATGGGCACCATGGCGTCCGGAACGTACATCTCGCTGCGGATAGCCGACCTTGGCGGTGGGGCCGTTGAGGTCGGGTTTGCGAACGGCATCGCCTGGGTGGCCGAGGTACCCGGACTCATCCTGGCCGGCTGGCTCGTTGCCCGGCTCGGCATGCGGTCCGTTCTGCTGGCGTCGTCGGTGGGGTTCGCGGCATGCATGTTGAGCTGGATAGTGCTGGTCGATGCCGCACCGATCATGGTCACGCGGTTCATCTCGGGGATCTTCTTCGGCGGCATCCTGTTGTCGCTGGTCATGACGATGGCTCGAATCCTTCCCGATCGTCTGCAGGCGACCGGCCAGACTCTTCTCCAGGCCACATGCTTCGGTATGGCCGCGATCCTCGCCAACCTGCTGGGCGGACTGCTGTATGCGAATGCCGGGGCGCTGGGCGTCTTTGGCGTCGGCGCCGTTTGTGCGGTGATCGGCGGGTTGATCGGGCTCGTGGCCCTGCCCCAGGACGTGAGGGCATCGAACCAGGGCGCGCCCGAGCCGGTCGGCGAGACGGCGTAGGCGCATCGGACCGAATCGCGGCCGAACCGATCGGCTGGACGGCGCAGGCGGCTGCGAATTGCGAGCGGCGGCTCGCGTCGGCCACCGTGGCCCGGTACCATGCCGGCAACGGCGCGACGGAGGAGGACCGATGCGGCTCTGGGGCGGTCGATTCGAAGGCACGACTGACGAGCGGGTGGCCGAGTTCACCCGATCGATCGATGTCGATCGCGTCCTCGCGCTCGACGACATCGCCGGCTCGATTGCCCACGTGCACGGCCTGGGCAGGGCCGGCCTGCTGGCCCCCGACGAGGTCGAGACGCTCCTGCGCGGGCTCGAGGGGCTGCGGTCCGAGGTCGAGGAGGGCAGCCTGGCCTGGGATCCGGCCCTCGAGGACGTCCACATGAACCTCGAGGTGGCCTTGCGGGATCGAGTCGGCCCGATCGCCGGACGGTTGCACACTGGCCGCTCCCGAAACGACCAGGTCGCCACGGACCTGCGGCTCTGGCTCCGGCGAACGATCGACGGTCTGGACGAGGCCGTCCTGGAGATGGAGAGAGCGCTCGTCCGGCTCGCCCAACGCGACGGCGATGCGATCATGCCCGGCTCCACGCACATTCAGCCCGCCCAGCCGATCCTTCTCGCTCACCATCTGCTGGCCTACGTCGAGATGCTCGAGCGCGACAGGGGTCGTCTGGCCGACTGCCGGCGCCGGGCGAACGTCTCACCGTTGGGCTCGGGCGCGCTGGCGGGCGCGGGTTACCCGCTCGATCGCGAGGAGACGGCCGCGGAGCTCGGCTTCGACGGTGTGACCGCCAACTCGCTCGACGCTGTCAGCGACCGCGATTTCGTGGCCGAGGCGCTGGCCGCTTTCGCGCTTGCGATGGTCCATCTCAGCCGGCTGGCGGAGGAGATCACGTGGTGGTCGAACCCGCGGTTCGGGTTCGTTCGGGTGGCCGATTCCTTCTCCACCGGCTCGTCGATGATGCCGAACAAGAAGAATCCCGATCCGGCCGAGCTGGTGCGGGGCCGGGCAGCGCGGGTCATCGGCTCGCTGACGGGTCTCCTGGCGTTGCTGAAGGGGCTGCCGCTCGGGTATCAGCGGGACCTGCAGGAAGACAAGCCGCCCCTCTTCGAGGCCGCGGCCACGCTGGAAGCCTCGCTCGCGGTGATGGCCGGGATGGTCGAGACCCTGACCGTGGACGGGGAGCGCATGCGGGCGGCGGCGGGAGAGGGCTACACCACCGCCACTGCCGTCGCCGATGCCCTCGTGCGCCGGGGAGTGGCGTTCCGCGCCGCTCACCACGTGGTTGGGACGCTCGTCGCCGAAGCGGAAAGGACCGGAGTCGGGCTCGACGCGCTGGACGACACCACGATCGCGGCTGCCCTGGCCGTCTCCGACGATTCGGTCGCGCTCACGATCCTGGGCGACTCAACTCTCCCCGGGGAGCTGCGTGCCGCGGCCGGGCTGGAAGGCGCCCTGGCCGGCTGCGACGTCCTGGGCGGGACCGCTCCCCGGCGCGTCGCCGCGGCCCTCGCTGCCGCCAGGGCCCGCCTGGGGCTCTAGTGGCCTCGGCCCGGGCTCGACCGAGCCGGTGCTTTCGTCATCTATGAGGCACTCCGGTGGCATTGGGCGGACTGCGGGCGCCCGGGAATGAACGTTTCGCGGCGCCCGTCCGTCCCTGGTGACGAAGGATCGTGCCGACGTGCAAGTGCCGGAGAGTTCGCCAGCGTTCCACGGAGGGCTCGTGGGTCCAACTGAGCTACCCGAGACGGTCGATGCCGCTTTCGAGCGCTTGAGCGAACGCGGACTCGACCGCTGCTACTCGCTGGCCGGGTACTTGCTTGGCAATGCCGCCGAGGCCGAGGATGCGACCCAGGAAGCAATGGCCCGCGCTTGGCGGGCTCGCGGGACGCTCAAGGACGTGGCCGCTTTCGATGGCTGGCTGGATCGAGTCCTCGTCAACACGTGCCTGGACCGAATGCGCCGTCGACGACTCATCCGGTTCGTGGAGATCGAGGAAAGCGAGGAAGTCGCGGACCGCGACCCGTTCCGCGACTTCCTGGCCCAGGACGAATTGGGACGAGCCCTCGTTGCCCTGAGCCCCGAACAGCGGGTGGTGGTGGTGCTGCGCTTCTGGCGGGACCTGCCGATCGAGGAGATAGCCACACGGCTGGACTGCCCTGCGGGCACGGTGAAATCGAGATTGCATGCGGCGATCGTCGCCCTGCGAAGCCAGATGGACCGCGACGCCGGGGAGGTGCAGCGATGAACGACCGCGATATCGAGCTTCGTCTCGGGGACTTCCTCGGAGCGGCCCCGGTGGTCAGCGCGCCCGACCGCCTTCGCGACGCGGTGCTCCGCGACCGGACGCGCCCCGCGGCGCGGCGTGCGTTCACCTGGCACCGGCCGACCGGACGCGCCCTCCCGGCGCTGGTGGGATTGGCAGCAACGTTGGTCTTGGCCGCGGCGCTGCTGACAGTCGTCGCGAACCGGCCGGCTCCGGCCGCCTCGACGAAACCGCAGATTGGGGCCTTCAGCCAGACCGGCTCGCTGCTGCAGGCCCGCCGGGATCAGGCTGCAGTGTTGCTGGCAGACGGCCTGGTGTTGATCCTCGGCGGGCAGGGCCCTGACGGCGCGCTCGCCTCTGCCGAGCTGTACAACCCAACGACCGGCACGTTCAGCGCCACCGGATCCATGATCCACGCTCGCACGTTTCCCACGGCTACTCTTCTGCCCGACGGCCAAGTCCTCGTCACCGGCGGCGGCGATGCCGCGAGGGGTGGCGACGACAACACGGCCGAGCTCTACGACCCGAAGAGCGGTACGTTCAGCGCGACCGGTTCGATGGCCGTGGCGCGTTGGAACGACACCGCCACTCTGCTGCCTGACGGCCGCGTGCTGATAGCCGGCGGGGCGAGCGGCAGCGCCACTACCGCGACGCTCCCGGCTTCGGCAGAGCTGTACGACCCGAGAACCGGCACGTTCAGCCTCACGGGCTCGATGGCGCATCCGCGCTTCCTGCACCATGCGGTCATGCTCAAGGATGGCCGGGTGCTCATCGAAGGTGGATTCAGCCTCGATGGTGGCACCGCGTCGGCGGAGCTGTACGATCCAGCGACCGGTGTGTTCAGCCTCACGGGCTCCATGTCGGAGGCTCGAATCTACGACACCGCCACCCTGCTGCCCGACGGCCGCGTTCTGATCGCCGGCGGCATGTCGGCGGCAGGCGATCAACCGTCGCTCCTGACCTCCGCCGAGCTGTACGATCCGGCGACGGGGACGTTCAGTTTCACGGGTTCCATGGCCTATGGCCGCCACGACCACACCGCAACCCTGCTCTCTGACGGCCGCGTCCTGATCGCGGGCGGCTTCGTTCCCGACCCGACGGCGGACGTGTATCCGGCAACAGCGGAGTTGTACGACTCCGCGACCGGCCGATTCAGCCCAGCCGGTGCGCTCGCCATGCCCATCGCCGACCACACCGCCACCCTGCTCCCAGATGGCCGCGTCCTCATCTCGGGGGGCACGGCTCCTGCGACGATGCCGCAGATAGTCGCGTTTGCCCAGATGTACGACCCGAGCGTCAAGCCTCAGTCCAGTTTGCCGACGCGGGGAGCGTTCCGCGCGACGGGGTCGATGGTCCACCCTCGTGCCCGGCACGCCGCGGTCCGCCTGGCGGACGGCCGGGTGCTGGTAGCCGGAGGAGAGGACGAGAATGCGTCGCCGATTGCAAGCGCAGAGCTTTACGACCCAACCACAGGCAGGTTCAGCTCCACGGGCTCCATGGCCCATTCCCGCGACTACCCCGACGCAACGCTGCTGGCCGACGGCCGGGTCCTGGTCACGGGCGGATATGACGCCACTGGAGGTGCCATTGCCTCGGCCGAGCTGTACGACCCCGCGACAGGCTCGTTCAACGACACCGGGTCGATGGCCTATCCTCGCGTCGACTTCACCGCCAGTCTCCTTGCCGACGGACGAGTCCTGATTGCCGGCGGCCAACCGAGCCAGAACTCGGTGCCTGTCGTTGCCGTAGCGGAGCTGTACGACCCCAGCACCGGCACGTTTACCGCCACCGGGTCGATGCAGGAGGCCCGCTCGTTCCCTACCGCGACGCTACTGTCAGACGGCCGCGTCCTGATAGCGGGCGGCGACGGCGCGACCATAACGAGCTCACTCGGCTCGGCGCTCTCTTCTGCCGAGTTGTACGACCCCGCAAGCGGCACGTTCAGGGCGACGGGATCGATGGCCCAGGCTCGAGACTCCTCCATGTCCACGGCGACTCGTCTGTCCGACGGCCGCGTCCTGATGCTCGGCAACGGAGGAGGGGAGTTGTATGACCCGAGCAGCGGCAAGTTCGTCCCGAGCCTGACCGCGTCGCTCGGTGTCTACAGCCACACCGCGACGCTTCTGTCCGACGGCAGAGTTCTGGTTGCGGCAGACACCTGGAACGCCGGGGCATCCGCGACTTTCGACGTCTACGACCCCGCGACCGGCACTTCCGGCCCGACCGGGTCTTTCCTTCAGCTCAGATCGAGCTATACGGCAACGCTGTTGTCCGACGGCCAGGTTCTCATCGCGGGAGGCGGTTTCCCCATGACGGTCGGAGAGACCTCAACCTTCTCGGCCCTGGCATCCGCCGAGCTCTACGACCCCGCCGCGTTGCCGGCCGCCACGCCGAGCCAAACGGCCGAACTGACCTCACACTCGAGCCCGTAGCGTCACCCCGCCGGCCGTCCCTATCTGCCACCCAAGCAACACCGGCGCGGCATGGTCCTGCGACGTGTCGCGCGCTAGCCTGAGCATGGCCGTGCATACGAGTTGGACTGGGACCGATGAAGCTGCATGAGTTCGAGCGGGTGGGGGAGTTGCCCTACCCGCGCGCAATGCGCAGGGAGGACTCGTTCGTCCTGACCTGCGCTTCCTGCGGCTGCCGGCTCACGCCACGCGAATCGCTCTCCGACGGCGGCCTGCTCGGCCCCGACGCGGCCTGGCGCCACTTCCTGGGAACTCCGGGGCACGACGCGCGCGGCTGCCGGGTTGCTTGCCTCGACCTGCCGCATCGGACGATCCCGCTGGAGGCCGCAGCAGGCTAGGCCACGTTCGTTGCGGCGCGCCACCTTGTCGGTCCGCGCCACGGGCCGCCGTCCTGAACGGCAACCCGTGCGCCACCTGAGCGCGACCCAGGGTTCACCCGGCGGCTACTGATTTCCCCGAACCGCATCCCTACCCTTCGGTCGTCGGGCGCCGCCTGCCGCCCGGGATGCTGTGGATTCGAAAGGGGACGCGCGTGATCTTGACGGGACATCCGATCGACAGCGGCGACACCGCCTGGGTACTGACCTCGACGGCGCTGGTCATGTTGATGACGCCCGGTCTCGCGCTCTTCTACGGCGGCCTGGTGCGCCGCAAGAACGTGCTCAGCACGATCATGCACAGTGTCTTCATCCTGGCCCTGGTGAGCGTCACGTGGGTCCTCTTCGGCTTCACGCTCGCATTCGGCACGGACGTCAACGGCTGGGGCATCATCGGCGGGCTGGACTTCATCGGCCTGCACGGCATCGGCAAGGACCCGATCTCCTACGCGCCGACAATCCCCGCCAGCGCCTACATGGCCTTCCAGATGATGTTTGCCGTCATCACGCCGGCCCTCATCACCGGGGCGTTCGCCGAGCGGAAGCGCTTCAAGGCCTTCGTCCTCTTCTCGCTCCTGTGGACCCTCCTGGTCTACTCGCCGATCGCGCACTGGGTCTGGGGCCAGGGCGGCTGGCTCAACAAGATGGGCGCGATCGACTTCGCAGGAGGAACGGTCGTCCACATCAGCTCAGGCGTTGCGGCACTGGTCGCGGCGCTCGTGCTGGGCCCGCGGGTCAAGCGTGAGTCGGATCGCTTCGAGCCGCACGACGTCCGCCTGACGGTCATCGGCGCCGGATTGCTCTGGTTCGGCTGGTTCGG
>PMIP01000039.1 GCA_003158295.1 Chloroflexota bacterium
CATGAGAGTCGCGAGTTAGCGGTTAGTGGACTAGCCCTGGCCCAGAAGGACTCCTTTTCGGGACGATGATCGGCGGCAGGTGACTGAGCGCCAAATCTGGCATCAGAGCGGGCTGTCTTTCGAACGTCGCCCTTGTATTGCAGGCAGACGATTGAAGAATCGCGTCGGCCGGCGCTGACCCGGCGACACGAATCTGCACACGATGAGCAGATCGTGTCGGGAGCCGATCATCGTTGGGGGAGCTTGGGCATACGCTCATGGCCGTGAGCGCTGGCGAGCGACGATAGAGGAGGAAGTCTGGGCGGCGCGACGGGAGCGCTCGCCCCGGCCTACGATCCGTGTCCTGGGTGTTGTGCTGAACCGTCCAATCGCCGCTCGGCGTCATGGGAGACCGCTCTGATGGCTGGCATCTTCATCTCAAGGGGCATGACTGTCGCCATTCCTGCCGGCGGGCTCACTCTTGCTATCGCTTCCGACGGCACCGCCACTGGCAACTTGACACTTCACGTCAGGTTCGATGTCTGTCCTACGTGGGTTCAACTCGCGCTGCGGCACCTAGACGATGCGAAGGCAATGCGGTCTGCTCGAGAGATTGCTTGGGCAGGAACCGACGAACAAGAGAAGGCGACGGCGCTTGAGCGAGAATTCGAGGCATCGATGCAGGCGGTCATGGCGGCTGCGATCGCAGTTGAGGCGTTCTACGCGCTGATTCAACCGCATGTCCAGGTACCGCCAGGTCTCGCAGCGGAGTGGCGGACAAAGCAGACGGCGCGCTACGCGCAGGTCACGGAAGTAATCCGTCGCGCGTTCGGTTTGAAGCCGACGGGAACCGCCGCACTGAGGCGAAACCTCAAAGAGATCTACCGACTGCGGGATCTGGCGGTTCATCCGTCAGGCAGGATCGAAGCGCCGATTCTTCACCCTGAGATCGACGTTGGCGTTGAGTGGCGGTTTGCGTGGTTTCGTGCGCTGAACGCGGAGCTCGTTGTCCATGCGGCAACGTGGATCCTGTGGGACTTGGCTCATGGGGGAGCACCGAAGGACAGCGCGATTCGAGAGTACATGGCCACGCTGCGCCATCGGCTGGAAGAGCTGTTTCCAAACGGCCATCCGAGCGCCGTCGCGGCGGTCCTGCCGCTATGAAAACACCCTCGGGATCGGGAGGGCAAAACGCCTTGGACACGTGCGAGTGGCCCTCGTGCCAAAGCCCGGGCACGCACAAAGTTGAAGTCCGGTTTCCGGATCTACCGGGCGAGACGTGGCTCGTTTGCCGCCTACACGACCACACGCTCAAGGGTCAGGCCGTAAGGAGCCGGCCCAAGAAGTCGCCCGTGGTAGAGCGAGCCGTACAGAACGTTGTTCGCTGCGACAGTTGTGAGCGGGTGCTCGAGGAGCGATCCGACGCTGCCTTGGGCGAGCGGCGGCCCTGCCCCCACTGTGGGTCATCGGTCCGACGGATCGAGGTTCAAGTGTTTGAAGCCCTGACCGTGCACGAGAAGGTCGGGGTCAAAGTGAAGAGGTCAGGCAAAGGGGGCTGGATCCTCAACACGACCAGCGGTGACGAGTACACCAACGACCTGGAGGCGTGGGGGAAGCGCGCACTAACGACCGACCGAGAGCGGAACGTCTATCGCGAGGTCATCGAACTCTGGGATGGAACTCGAATCGAGAGCACTGCTCGGCTGAGCGACCACCATGACTGACTGTGCGTGCGAATCGGTCTGACCGCCCGGCGCAAGGCCTCAACTAGACCGGCGAGCCTTACTCTTCTCCTGGCTCAGAGTCGAGCATGCCTGGCGAGATACCAGTCTCCCGTCGAGTCGGGCACTATCCAGCGATGGTGTCGATGAAACGCGCCGGTGACTTCAGGCGGTAGCCGGGCATGAGGGGCCTGACGGCGGGGCGTCGCGGATGTCCTTGACCCGTGAAAGGACGCGGGTAGTATCGACGCGAACGTCCTCGCCGGGTCTGGGAAGGGTTGGGACGGGCAGCGGGCCACCGAGGCTGTACGGAAACTCGACACCCAACGTGGCGCAGATCCGCCGGAAGGCACGAAGGTGTGCTCGATACCGAGAGGAGCGGGGTTCGGTGAAGTCACTTGTTTCGGCCGCCATCGACGTTCAAGCAGGCTCGCACGCCTCGCGTCGGCCTCTGGTCCGGCTCCTGGGTCTCGGTGTGGCCGGAGTTCTGGCCTTCACGCTGATGCCCGGCGCAGCCATCGCAGCGCCAGCGCAGCCACAGGTCGTAGTGGCCAGCGGTGACTGGCCGCAGTTCCACCACGACCCGAGCAACTCCGGACACAACCCTGCGGAGAACGTCCTCTCCACCTCAAACGCCGCCGCTTTGGGGGTCGCCTGGAAGGGTGCCATCAATCCATCCGGCGCAGCTACCTACCGCATCATCGAATCCTCACCCGCAATCGCAAACGGCGTCGTCTACATCGGGTCCCGCAACAGCGGCAAGCTGTTTGCCTACGCGGTCAACTGCGCCACCGGCGGGGGGACTTGCTCGCCGCTCTGGACGGCCAACACCGACAACTGGTGGATCAGCTCCTCGCCTGCGGTCTACAACGGCGTTGTCTACGTCGGCGGCGCGGGCCCAAACGGCCATCTGTATGCCTTCGATGCGGCCGGTAACACCAACTGCAGCGGCACCCCCAAGACATGCACGCCGCTCTGGACGGGTCAGACCGGCGCCGCCATCACCGGCTCGCCCGCGGTCTACAACGGCGTGGTTTACGTCGGGTCGAACGACAACAAGCTGTATGCCTACAACGCGGCCGCCTGTGCCGCGGCTGGAGGTGCCTGCTCGCCGATCTGGACGGGGCAGACCGGCGGCGCCATCCACTCCTCGCCAGCGATCGTCAACGGGATGGTCTACGTCGTCTCTGATGATGGTCAGCTGTATGCCTGGGACGCGGTGGCCTGCGCCACTGCCGGCGGATCGTGTGTGTGGCTCTGGACTGCCCATCCCGGTGGCGGCGCGCTCTATTCGCCTGTCGTCGCCAACGGCGTTGTCTACGTCGCGGACGGCAACTGGTACGTCGACGCCTACGACGCCGCGGGAGGGCCCGCGCACTGCAGCGGCATTCCCGGGACCTGCGCACCGCTGTGGAGTCATAGCCCGGGGGAGAGAATCGTCTCCGCTCCCGCGGTCGCCAACGGCGTGCTCTACGAGATGGGCTCCGCCGGCCACTTCTGCGCGTTCGCCGCCGCCGACTTCACAGAGGTTTGGTGCGCTCACTACACGTACGACGCCCCTTCCACGTACCTGTCTTCCCCCGCGGTTGCGAACGGCGTGGTCTACGTTGCGGACGGGAGCGGCAAGCTGCTGGCCTATGACGCGGCCGGGGTCATCGGTTACAGCACCGGATCCGTCGATCCGCTCTGGAGCTTCACGACCGGCGCCGCCATAGAGGATTCGCCCACAGTCTCCAACGGCGTGGTCTACGTTGGGTCGGACGACGGCTACCTGTATGCCTTCAGCCTGCCCGGCGCCACATACCACGCCCTCACCCCGGTTCGCATCCTCGACTCCCGCGATCA
>PMIP01000069.1 GCA_003158295.1 Chloroflexota bacterium
AGCGACGACGATTCCTACTACAGCATCCTCGTCCGACGTCTCGTCGCCCGTCGCGGACGAGATGCCGTATCGAAGGGTCGTGGGCTCCTCGTGGTACAGCTCGACGGAGTTGGACATCCGGTCCTCGAGAATGCCATGCGGGCCGGCCATGTCCCCGTCATCGGGCGGCTCATTCGTACGGGCCGGTCGGCCCTCCATTCGTGGCAACCGCTGCTCCCGCCCACCACGCCCGCAAGCCAGGCCGGCATCCTGCATGGTCGCGCCGATGTCGTGCCCGGCTTCCGGTGGTACGAAAAGGAGACGGGTCGGCTGATGGTCGCCAACCATCCGGAGGATGCGGCCGAGATCCTGAAGCGCATCAGCGACGGCGACGGTCTGCTTGCCGACGACGGAGCCAGCATCGGCAACCTGGTCAGCGGCGATGCGCCACGGAGCTACCTCACCATGGCCACCGTCGGGCGGAAGGAAGCATCCGATGACGGACGCAAGCTGCGCGGCTTCTTCGTCGGAACGGTCAACTACGTGCGCCTCTTCGTGTTGACCCTCGGTGAGATGGCCAAGGAGCTGTATCAGGCCGAGCGCCAGCGAAGCCGTGGCATCAGTCCGCGCATGCATCGCGGTCTCGTATACGCGCTCGAGAGGGCGGTCACCAACGTGGCCCTGCGGACCGTGTCCACGTCTCTGGTTATCGAGGAGATGTATCGCGGCGCGCCGGTCATCTACGTCGACTACACGGGATACGACGCCGTGGCGCATCACTGCGGTCCGCAACGCCAGGAGGCAATCGACGCGCTGGAGGGGATAGACCGGTCGATCGGCTCGCTCCTGAAGGCCGCTCGGCACGCCGCGCGCCACTACGACCTGGTCGCTCTCTCAGATCATGGTCAGAGCCTCGGTGCAACCTTTCGGCAGATCTATGGACAGTCTCTGGAGGCAGTTGTTGCCGGGCTCATCGCGGGAGAGGCGACTGTGATCGGCGGGGGCGACTCGCAGGAGCACTCGGGAGGCGGCCGACGCGTGGCGGGCGAGCTTGGCAGAGGGTCGGGGCTGGCGCCCTTCGTGGCTCGCCGCCTCTCGTCCCGACCCAACCCGATGCGGTCTGGCTCCGCCGGGGCTCCGGGAAGCTCAGTCAAGCCGGACGTCGTGGTGTGCTCGTCGGGCAGCCTGGCTCATGTCTACTTCACGCAACTGGCCGGTCGGATGACGCGGGAGGCGATCGAGCAGCGCTATCCGGGGCTGATCGCCGGCCTGGTGCGCCACCCCGGCATCGGGGCCGTCCTGGCGATAGGCGAGGACGGTCGGACGCTCGTCATCGGGGAGAGCGGGGAGCGTTCCATCCACGGGACGTCCGGCGCCGCTCCGGATCCTCTGGCCCAGTTTGGGGAAGGGGCGAGTGTCGCCCTGGCGAGCCTCGACGAATTGGCACACCTGGGGGATCTCATTCTCCTGGGGAGGGTCAACCCCGAATCCGGGGAGGTGGTCGGATTCGAGGATCTCGTCGGATCCCACGGAGGGCTCGGTGGGTGGCAGACACAGCCCTTCCTCATCTGCCCTGCCTCGTGGTCGCTCGCGGCCGATCCGCTGGTCGGAGCATCAGCGGTGCACCGCCAGCTACGCGACTGGCTGGTATGACGCGCAAAGCAGAAGGGGCTATCCCTTGGTCTCGCCGAGCTCCGTGATGACCGAGCGGAACGGCTCCGCGTAGCCGGTGAAGCCCGCGAACAGGCGGCGGACTTCCTCCGGCGGGCGTCCCGACCTGAGGAGGCCGGTGCTCCAACTCTTGGCGTTGGCGTTGGCGCGCGGCCCGAAGCAGCCGTAGCAGCCGCGGTCGTAGCTGGGGCAGAGGGCGTTGCAGCCGGAGGTGGTTACCGGACCCATGCAGGCCTCGCCGCGGGCGACGACGAGGCAAACGATGCCCTTCCGCTTGCATTCGCGGCACACGGCCTCGTCGCGGATCTGGGGCCGGCGGCCCACCAGGACCGCCGTCAGGAGCTCCGTCAGCTGGCCCGGGTCGATCGGGCAGCCCCGCAACTCCCCGTCCACCTTGACGTGCTCCGCGATGGGCGTGGCCTTGGCAAGCGACTCGATCCATTCCGGATGGGCGTAGACCGCGGCCCGGTAGGCGTCGTGGTCCGCCCAGTTGCGCAGCGCCTGAATCCCGCCGGCGGTTGCGCAGGCTCCGATGGTGATCAGGATGCGAGCCTGCTTGCGCAGCTCCTTGATCTGATCGATGTGCTCCGGCGCGCTGACCGACCCTTCCACGAACACGATGTCGTAGGGGCCGGGCGACCGGCGCGAGGTTGCTTCGGGGAACTCGACGATGTCGAAGCGGGAGACGATCTCGAGGAGCTCGTCCTCCAGGTCGAGCAGCGTGAGCTGGCAGCCATCGCAGGAGGCGAACTTGGCGACGGCTACGCGCGGTCGGGCGGTCCTGCCGGAGGTAGCCATCAGATCCCCTCCCGGTTGAACAGGTCGCCCAGCTCATTGAGACGGAAGACCGGGCCGTCCTTGCAGACGAAGCGGCCGGCCATCTGACAGTGGCCGCACAGGCCTATGCCGCACTCCATGTGCCGTTCCATCGAAACGCAGATGCGATCGGCCGGGACGCCCTTGGAGATCAGGCCCTGGACGGAGGCCTGCATCATCCGCTCCGGCCCCACGACGAAGGCCGTGACCTTGGTGCAGTCCCAGGAGATCATGTCGAACAGACCCGTGACGACACCGACGCGGCCCTTCCACTCCGGCCCGGCCCGGTCCACCGTGATCGCGACGTCGATGGCCTTGCTGGCAGACCAGGTGTCGAGATCGTCTCGGAAGAGCTGGTCCTCAGGAGTTCGAGAGCCGTAGAAGAGCGAGACCGACTCGAATCGATCGTGGTTCGCTACCAGCGCGTCCACCAGCCCGTGGAGCGGCGAGAGCCCGACGCCACCGGCCACCACCACTGCGTGGCGGCCGTACGCCTCCTCGACCGGCCAGAAGGTCCCGAGAGGGCCGCGCAGGCCGACCTTGGCGCCCGGGTGGAGATTGGTGAGCGCCGTCGAAGTGGGCCCCACTGCCCGAATCGTCAGATCGATCCCGTTCGCCCGGAAGCGGGAGATAGAGATCGGCACGGCCGGGAAGGCGGGCAGGGCGATCATCACGAACTGGCCCGGCCGGCCGGCCAGGAATGCCGGGTCCACGTCCGTGAGCGTGAGCGTGGACGTGTCCTCTGTCTCCGGACGGACCGCGGCGACGCGGGCGATCGAGTATGAGCCGGGGCTGGCGGCCACCGGTTCCACCGCCACCGGCCGGATCACCGGGGCGATGGGCGGCGCGATGACTCCGAGCTCCTCGCGGACGTCGATCGCGACCGGGCACCAGGTTATGCACCGGCCGCAGCCGACGCAGCCGCTGCTCCCGAACTGGTCGAACCATGTTGAGAACTTGTGGGTTAGCCACTGGCGATAGCGGTCTCGCGGGCGGGAGCGGAAGTCACCCCCGGCGACCTTCGCGAACGCGACGTCGAAGCATGAGTCCCACTGCCTATCCGTGGTGCTGCGCTTGCCCTCCATGTCCGATTTCTCGACCACCGAAGTGCAGAAGCACGTCGGACAGGCCATTGTGCAGTTGCCGCACTCGACGCAGCGATCCGCGACCACGGCCCAGCGGGGGTGGTCCAGCTGGAGCTTGAGCCGCTCGTCTATGCCGGCCATCGGAAGCGGCTCGCCCATTTGCGTCCGCACCGACTCCACCCTGTCCACGGCCGCGCCTGCCTCCGCATGACTGGGTCGGCGCGTCGGCAGCTTGGCCACGATGGCTGCGCCTTCGGGCGAACCGGCATGCACGACGAAGCCCCCGTCGATCTCGGTCATCAGGATGTCGTAACCGCCGTGGACCTCCGGCCCCGTCCCCATCGACGTGCAGAAGCACGTGCCGGACGAGGTCGTGCACTGGACCGCAACGATGAACGCGGAGGCTCGGCGGGCACGGAAATCCTCGTCGGTGAACTGGCCGCCAAGGAAGACGCGGTCCTGGATCTCCAATGCCGCAATCTCGCAGGCGCGGACGCCCACGAATGCCACCGGCGGAGCATCCGGCGTTGGCTGCTCGAAGCCGAAGGACCCGGTTCTGTGGGCACTGGCGATGGGCAGGTTGGGAGGGAACGTGAACCGCTTCCACGATGTAGGGCCAACGGTGTAGCCGAAGACCTGCTCGTCCGTCCTGCGCTCGAGGCGGTAGCGTCCGGCCGACTGCTCGTCGTGCCAGCCGGCCGGGAGGTCGGCCGCGGACTGAATCTCGTCGTAGACGATGGCGTCCTCGCGGATGGTTGGGCCGATGACTCGCCGACCGGAGTCGCGCAGGCCGGCGATGAGCGCGTCAAGGTCGGCGCGGGCGAGGAACCACTGCCTGGCCGCGGCCGCGTGGCTGGGGGCAGGTGTAGTGATCACGGAACGGGCGACCTCCTGGGGAAACAGCTGGCGGGACGAGCTTGCGAGCGACCCTCAGCGGGCGAATAGATCGAGAAGCTGGAGCCGCGTCGCGCGAAGGCGTCGGGCGACAGCAATGAGAACGCGAGGATAGAGGCTGGCTGCCAGGGCGTGGTCCTCCTTGAGGGCCGCCCTGAGCTTGGTACCTTCAATGACTAGTGCCTTGCTCTTCTCGGTAGCCACGACCGTGGATTGGACCTGCGTTGCGGACAGGACGGCGGACCAGCCGAAGATGTCCCCCGGCTCGACGCTCAGGATGGTGACAGGTCCGCGTTCGGGAACGAGCGTTCGCAAGGCCAGCTGCCCCGAGATCAGGATGCCCATCTCGTTGGCTTCGTCACCCTCGTGGAGGATGACTTCGTCCGCTTCGAAGTCCTGTATCACGCCCAGCTTGGCGAGGCGCTCCTGCGTCTCGGGCGCAAGATCGGAGCCGAACCAGGTGTGGTTGAGCATGGAGATAACCGTGGCGTGATCGTCCATGGGGGGAGCATGCCCGCGCGGCTCCCGACAGGGCGAGTGCCATCAGGTCGGCGAGGGTGGGCCATTCGGCCCCGTTGCTCGCACGGAGCGCCGTCCCGATGCCGGCGCGGCTAGACTGCACCGGGACCGAAGGAAACGCGGAGTTGCGAATCGATGGAACCCCGGCGACGCCTGGCGGCAGGACTGGCCGTAGCCGCCTTAGTGCTCATCACGGTCGGCGCGGCCGCGCTCGTCTTCGATGCGGGTTCCTCGAACAACGTTGGCCCGGCATCGAATCGTTCGCCGACGGCCTCGGCGCATGCGGGCACTCCGACTCCCAGCCCGTCACCTTCGTCCACTCCGTCAGTGCCGGCAGGTAGCGGCATCCCGGCGACACCCTCCTTGCTGCTCTCGCCGACGCCGGTCGTCTCCGCCAGCCCCAGCGGGAGTTCGGCCGTGTTCGTCAAGGTGGGTGACGGCTTCGCCTACGTCGCCGACGATGGAACGCAGGAGCCCGTGCCGCTGGTGCCGGGCCTCGGTGTGGCGGTGAACTCGGGCCGGGCCACCTACTTCGCTCTGGCCTCAAACAGGTACGGACTCAAGGCCGATTCCTACGCCGGCGAGTTCATGCCCCTGGTGACGATGGGTCAGCCGGACGGCTCGAGCGCGCAAACGGGAGGGGTCGTTCTGGTGGGTCCCGTCGTCAGCCGACTGGTCTCGGATAGTCTGGCCGCCGCCCAGTCCGACGCGGATCGGTGGGTGGTTGCCTTACCCATCGACATTCGGAAGAGCTCCGGATCTCAGGTGTCGGTCTCGTTCGACAAGTTCGGCCTGGCCGGCTGGTCGAGCACGCCGCGCGTCGTGGTGAAGTTCGCCGGCTCGCTGCCGATCGTCGAGGCGGTGCCCGCCAACGGCGGCTTCCACGTCCTGGTGGAGCAGCTGGGGGTAACGCGCTGGCAGGTCATCGATCCGGTCCGCCTGGGCTTGCCACCGGACAGCATCGATCCCGGCCACGTAATGAATGAACTGCTCGTCTACGGCAACGGGACGCCGAGTGTCTCTCGCGACAAGTTCTTCGATGTCAGGGCCGCCGTGGGGTCGCTCATGCTCACGGCCGCCAGCGACGTGAGTGTCTCGCTCGTCGTGAACGGGAGTCGCGCGGATCTTGGGGCAGACAAGGTGCTCACAGTGGGCGATGTCCCGATCTTCGTGGCCTCCCTCTAGAGAACGGTTCCGTCGGCTCAACAGTCCGACTTGGGGATGATCTCGACTCTGACTT
Source organism: Chloroflexota bacterium (assembly GCA_003158295.1). Classification (GTDB taxonomy): domain Bacteria; phylum Chloroflexota; class Limnocylindria; order Limnocylindrales; family CSP1-4; genus Fen-1039. The sequence continues at coordinate 6,205 of PMIP01000069.1, forward strand.
GCCTCGCTAGACTGGCCCGGTGACAGCGCGGCAGCGAGGTGGATGATGGACGGCGGATGGCCCCAGCGAGATAGCGGACCGAGACGCGAAAGCCGGCAGGGGACGATCATCGCGGGAGTCTTCCTGATAGCCCTGGGCGCGGCGTTCCTCGTGAGCAACCAGCTCAACGTGGACTGGAACCGCTACGGCTGGCCGGTCTTCGTCATCGCGCCGGGCGTCTTCCTACTCCTGGTCGGCCTCGCGATGCGGGATGAGGCCGGGCTTGGGATGGCCATACCCGGCGGGATGATCACGTCGGTCGGCCTGCTCCTGGCTCTCCAAAACGCCTCCGGTGCCTGGGCAAGCTGGGCCTACGCGTGGGCCCTCGTTGCGCCGGGGTCTGTGGGCGTGACGCTCTCCGCGTACGGGCTGCTCCACCGGCGGCTGGATCTGCTGGACGCAGGTCTTCGGACGGCGGCGACAGGCTTAGGACTCTTCGTCGCCTTCGGGCTTTTCTTCGAAAACATCATCGGCATCGACAGCGGTCACCAGGGCACGACGCTCCAGAACGCGTTTCCCGTCCTGGCGATCGTTCTGGGTGCGCTGATCGTGTTGGTGAACCTCCTGCCGCGGCCCGGGTCCCGGTCTGGGACGGCCGCGCCGAGCGACTGGAGCGCGGGTGGGGCAAACCCTTCCGCGCCGCCGACGCCACCCGAGGCTCCGACCGGACCGCGGAGCTAGGCCCGACCTACCGGACCTTGGTCACCGTGTAGTCGAGCGTCCCGGCCGGCACCTGGACGCGGACCGTCTCACCGGCTCGCCGACCCATCAGGGCGCGGCCGATCGGTGACGTGTAGCTGATCTTTCCGGCCGCCGCATCGGCCTCCGCCGAGCCTACGATCGTGAACGTCTCCTCGCCGTGGCGGTCCGTCTCGATCACGACGGTCGAGCCGAGGACTACCACGCTCCCCGTTCCCTCGGTCTCGATGATCACCGCGCTCTTGATCATCTGCTCGATCTGTTGCACGCGGCCCTCGAGGAACGACTGCTCCTTGCGGGCGGCCTCGTAGTCCGCGTTCTCGCTGAGATCGCCCAGCTCGCGAGCGGCCTTGATACGGGAGATGACCTCCGGTCGTCGCCGATTGGCCAGCTCGTCCAGCTCGGCCTGGAGAGCCGCCAGACCCTCGGCGGTCACGTGGGTGGGGACGGACGATGCGCGCGAAGCGGCCGCGTTCTTCGAGGAGCGACGCACCACCACGGTCTCGATCGCCGACGGACCGACGGTGGCCATGGGCTTGGGGACCGTCTTGCGCGGGGTTGATCGGGGCGTTCGGAGACTTGCCGGCCTCGTGGGCCTGGGGGCTCCGCCGCGAGCCGGAGAGCTGCTGGCCGCCATCTCCTCTTCGTTCGCATCCGGCAGGACGGTCACCTTGGTGACCTTGACCGGCCGGCCCGCTTCCGAGTCGTGGAGAGGCGCCGTGATGCCGTGTTCGTGGCGCTGGCCGCTGGGCGTCGCCAGAACCGCGAACGGGAGTGCGCCCACGCTCTTCTGGAACTGCTCGATCAACGTGTCCTCGTACAGCTCCGGATCGGGGGTTGGGGCCCACCATATCCGGGCCTTGTTCAGATCATGGAGCGTCTTGAGCCAGTAGCCGGCCGATTGCGGTCGCCGCTCACCGAGCTGGGTCTTGAACATCGCCGCCAGTCGCGCGGTCACAGACTTCTGGCTCGAGCCGATGTAGAGGATCGGCTGACCCGGCAGCCAGAACGACGCAAGGCGCGACTGTAGCTCGGCGACCGACGGTCGCTTGCCGTCGAGGCGGAGGTCTGGAGCCCGCTCGAGCCACTGACGAATGGCGTTCGCGTCTATCGAGACCTTGGGCTGTGGGGCCGGCAATTCGACCACGAAAACGCCCGGGCTACCGCCTGTGACAGGCCGTCCCCACAGAATCGGACCCTCGACGGCCAGACCGTTGGATCGCAGCAGGTCCCGACCGTTGAGCGGAGCGGCGGAGGGGGATGAGGTCGTCACGTGTGAACCGTGCCTTGCCGGAGCCTCGCTTGTCAAACGAGCGCCATCCGCTGCGGGCTTTGTGGGGGAGGGAAGGCCCCGGCCTGAGCCTGAGATGCCCGGGAGGGAGACCACTATCTGGCCTTGTCGAGGCTTGGGTCCTCAGGCACCGGGATGCCGAGCAGGAGCGGCAGTCCGGTGCGGTTGGTGTAGATGGGCCGATAGCGATCGGTGTTGTACATGGTCGGGATGTCGACCGAACGCGGGCCCAGGTCCGGGTTGGGCAGCGGTGAGTGGCTGTACTTGCCACCCCGGATGGCGACCATCCGGCCGCTGGCGCCGTCCGCGACGAGATTCATGGCCACGTTGGCGAATGTGATGCCAACCATCGAGTCGACCGCGTCGGGGTCTCCGGAGCGGAGGTCGTAAGTCAGCTCGCTGGCCAGCGTCTCTTCGCCCGAGCGCCTCGAGATCTCGGTGGCGAGCACCTCGGCGATGTTCGCCTTGTGCTTGTGGCCGAAGGCGTCCGCCTCTCCCCACTCCTCGAGCTTGCCGCCTTCCCACAGCGCGCCTTCGGCGGCGATGACGACGGCGTACTTGCTGGGGTTGTTCTTCTTGTCCTCGACCACCAGCTTGACGAGCTGATCGAGGTCGAACCGGAACTCGGGGATGAGGCAGCGGCAGCTGGTGACGTAGGCGGTGTAGAGGGCGGTGAAGCCGGCGTCGCGGCCGAAGATCCGGAAGACGCCGATCCGCTCGTGCGAGCCGAGCGTGGTCCGCTGGCGGTTGATGGCGTCCTTCGCCCGGCTGATCGCGGTCGAGAAGCCGATGCAGTACTCGGTCCCCTGGACGTCGTTATCCATCGTCTTGGGGACGGCGATCAGCTTCACGCCCTTGTCGGCGAGGACCTGGCTGAAGCTCAGGGTGTCGTCGCCGCCTATCGGGATGAGGTAGTCGAGGCCGAGGCGCTCGATGTTCTCCAGGACGATGGGCGTGAAGTTGTACACGCCGTCCGTTGTTTCGAGCTGCTTGAGGCGATCTGGCCCGATGTGCGCCGGGACCTTGGCCGCCTTCATCTTGCGGGCGTTCGTGCGGGACGTGTGGAGCCATGTGCCACCGGTCCGGTCGATCGCGCGGGTGTTGTTGCGATCGAGAGGGACGATGTAGTTCTCATCCAGGCCGGGGCCCGGCCTCATGTTCGTGAGGCCTTCCCAGCCGCGCCGGATCCCGTAGACCTCGTACCCAATCTCGGTGGCGCGATACACGACACTCTTGATGACGGAATTCAGACCGGGGACGTCGCCGCCGCCGGTGAGGATGCCGATGCGCGGTGTTCGAGCCATGCCTACCTTCCGTGGATGTTCTGGCGCAGCCGGGAAGCGGCCACATTGATGACGACTATCACATCTTAAGGTGTGCGGGGCGATCGGCAGCGGTCCGAAGAGCACGAAACGCCGCCGTCCACGTCACGCCCCCTTGGGCCGCGTGGCCCGTAGCGTGACGTCGCGTGGCATGAAGCGTGGCGGCGCCCGTCGCGCTCGTCGGGCCCGGCTACGCCTCGAAGCGGTAGCGGAGGAAGAGGTCGTCCCCGGCGCGGCGGACCCAGGCCAGGCTGGTCCAGCGGCTCGCGCCCTCGCCAAAGCGCGTGCCCTCGACGAGCGCCAGCCGCCGGGCGGTCTCATCCCGTCCGACAACCTGGGGCGCCAGGGTCAAGAACAGCTCGTCTATCAGGCGGGCTCCCAGCAGCTCGCCAAAGAGGTGTGGCCCGCCCTCGCACAGGGCGAGGCGCGCGCCGGTGCCACGGACGACTTCCAGGACCGCGTCCGCCGCGACCCGCTTGCCTTTGCCCGCGACCTTGACCTGCACATGCCGGGCCAGGGGAAGCTTCGCCAGGCGCTCCGCGCCGGCCGGGGTCGTGGCCACGATGACCGGCACGTCGGGATCATTGAGGCCCGCGTGCGTCGCATCCAGGTCGCCGCTTGCAGTGACGATGATCGTCGTGGGCTGAGGAGCCAGCCCCATCTCGGAACGCCACGCCGCGAAGAGATCGGCCAGCTCCGGCTCGACGAATCGAGCCGTCCATGCGTGCTTCCGTCCGACCCGCACCGTTCCGGCGCCCACGACCACCACGTCCGCGAGGCCGCGCAGCAGGGACATCATGAATCGGTCGGCTTCGGAGAAACCGCTGATCTCGCCTCCGCCGGCGCTGGGCTCGCTCGGGCCAAGCGAGACGGCGCCGTCGAGGGTCGAGACGAAGTTGGCCACGATGGCCGGACGATCCGGACGAAGCTCGATCGCCAGCTCACCCTCGAATCGGCTAGCCAGTCCGGGCGGCAGGGGACCGCCGCGCAGATCGACCGGCTCCGCCCGACCTCCGTCGGGCGCCTGCCACAACTTCTCGAGTGCGAGCCCCTCGCTTCGAGCGGCCATTGCCTGCCTCACTCGTGAACGCCGCGCCCGAGCCCGGACAGGTCGTAGAACTCCGCCCGAAGCGCGGCGTTGGTCTCGTACGCACCGCGGAAGGCAGTGGTTCGGGTCATGGGATGGAGCTCTCGAACGCCGCGCATCTGGGTGCAGAGATGGTGGGCCTCCATGTAGACGGCCACGCCGTGCGGTTCGGTCAACTCGGACAGCGTTTCGGCGATCTCGTGGGTCATGCGCTCCTGGACGCCGAAACGGCGAGTCGCGATGCGAACCAGCCGCGTCAGCTTGCTGATGCCGATTATGTGCTCGTGGGCGATGTAGCCGACGAAAGCCCGGCCGATGAACGGCAGGACATGGTGCTCGCACAGGGCTGTGAACGGGATCGGCCCTTCGACCACCTGGGATAGCTCGCAGCTCGCGCCGCCGTAGCACTCGGTCGGGAAGACCGTCACGAGCTTGGGATCGCCGTCGTAGCCCTCGGTGGAGTCGAACAGGGCGCGGACGAATCGCCGCGGCGTGTCACGAGTGCCGGGCTGGTCCACTTTGAGTCCAAAAGCGGCAAGCATCTCCGCCACGCTGGCTTCGAATCGGGCCCAGTCGCTCGGGGCGATCGCGGCCCGTCGACGGCGAACCTCCGGATCGTCCAGCTCGATCGGGATCCGGGCGCTCGATCGGTGCACCACGCCATCGAGGGCATCGTCATGGCCGTCGCTGGCGCCGCGAAGGAGCGGCCCGTGGGTGTGTGGCTCGGTGGGATGGTGCTCGTCCATGAAGACCTCCAGTTTCTGGGAGGCAACTATGAGGCCTGGGTCGGCTGGGTGGGCCGCAGCCGGCCATTGGAGTCGGTGCTGGGAACGGGCCGTGGCCGGCGATCAGGCGGCCGCCGGGTCCGTTCCTTCCAGGTCCGTCTCTTCCCGTCCCGCCAGCGCGAACGAAGCGAACCCGGCCAGGACCATGGCCGCGGCCACCACGAGAGCACCGTTCGATCGACCCATCGTAGAAGACATCACCTGGGTCAGGAAGCTGGCGATGGGCTCCGGGGCAGCCGGCGGCGCTCCGTTGACGCTCATCGCGAGTCTGGAGACCAGGTATCCATCGAACAGGATGAACCCGCCCACGACGAGGTAGACCAGCCCGACTATCTGGTCTCGGATCCACCAGGCCACCGCCGCCACGGCCAGTCCGCCGCCGGCCGCGATCAAGTAGGAGACGGAATAGGCGAGGCTCGCAGGCGCGATGTCGTAGTTGAGCCCGGCCTGGGCCACAGCTTCGTTCACGACGTTGCCGTCGAACCAGGCGGTGATCCACAACGCCATGAAGGGCACGAACGCTGCGATCGCCAGGCGTTTCGGTCGGCTGATCATCTGTCCTCCACATCGAGCGGGAACGTCGCCTGAAGCATCGGACCCCGGCTGGGCGCGGTCAAGGCTACACGTGCCTAGAGCCGGCGCGACCTTTCGACGTACATCGGCCGCACGATGGCGTCAGCGTGCGCCATGATTGGGGAATGGCAGCCAGAAGCGGCGCCGCCGGACGGAGCGCCGCCCCAACTCTGATCGGGGTCGATATCGGGACGGCTTTCATCAAGGCCGCGCTCGTGGCCCCGGAGAGTGGCGTGCTCCACGTGGCTCGCCGGCCTACCGAGACTCACGCCGTCCGGGGCGGAGGGGCATACCACAAACCCGGCGAGCTGCTCGGAGCGGTGGATTCGGCGATTGCCGAATGCGTGGCTGCCGCCGCGCACTTGCGCCTGGCCCGCCCGAGCGGCATCGGTATCGCCAGCATGGCCGAGGCCGGCGTCCCCGTGGACCGGCGGAACCTGCCCGTGGGCGAGATCCTGGCCTGGCACGATCCCCGGCCGGAGCGCCAGGCGGCATGGCTGGAGCGGCAGATCGGTGCGCCGGCGCTCTTCGCGCGGACGGGATTGCGGCCCGCCCCTAAGTACTCATTGGCGAAGCTGCTGTGGATTCGCGAGCATCGAGCCGCGGACTTCACGCGTTTGCGCCGGTGGGCCGGCGTCGCGGAGCTGGCGGGGCTGACCTTGACCGGCAAGCTGGCCACCAACGCGTCTCTGGCCTGTCGCACGCTCACCTTCGACGTCTCCGCTCGCGCCTGGGATGCCGAGCTACTGGCATTGGCGAGCCTCGAGCCCGAGAACATGCCGGAGGTGCTGCCGCTCGGCCAGGCGGTCGGCGGGCTGACCGAATCCGCCGCGACGCGGCTGGGGCTGCAGGTTGGGACGCCGGTCGCCATCGCCGGCCACGACCACCTGGCGGACGCTCTGGGCGCCGGCGTCACGAAGCTCGGCGACGCACTCGACTCTATGGGCAGCGCCGAGGCCACCCTGCTCGTGACCGCGGAGCCTGCGCTGGGCGAGGAGGTCCGGCGGGGCGGGTTCTCCACGGGTTGCCACGCCGTCGACGGCCTCGCCTACGTTTCCGGCGGATTGCAGTCGTCGGGCGCCCTGGTTGAATGGTTCATCGACACGTTCCTCAGCGAGACGCCCGACAGCGAGGATCGATACGCCCGCTTCATCGAGCTGCTGAGCAGGGCCGCCCCCGGCCCGGTCGAGCCGATCGTTCGCCCGTACCTTCGCGGCCGGACGGCGCCACATCGCGATCTGTCGGCCAGCCTGGAGTTCGAGGGGCTGCGCGAGACTCACCGCCTGCCGGACCTGGCCGCCGCGGTAGTCGACGGTGCCGCGTACCACGTCCGGTGGATGCTCGACGAGCTTGCCCGCATCACGGCCACTCCCCTGGATCGAGTGAAGCTGACCGGCGGCGGGGCCCGGAACCGGCGCTGGGTGGTCGCGAAGGCGGCCCTGGGCCCGGGCCGCCTCGAGATCGTGCGAACCGAGGAGGCCGCCGCGCTCGGAGCGGCGCTGGTGGCGGGTGTCGCCGCCGGGGCTTACGCCTCCGTGACCGAGGCTCTCGCCGATGCCTCTCCCTTCGACCGCGCCACGGCCCCGGCTTCGATCCGGGAGCGCTACGACAACGCCTACCTGGACCGCTGGCTGCCGGCGGTAACGGCGCGGCTGCGCCAGGGTGGATTGGCCTAGCCGCTGGCCCGCTTCGGCCGCACGCCGGCGGTGCCGCCGCGGCCTTTCGCCCTCGAGGGGCGGTTCCAGGCAGGCCCGGACTGGGCTCCGGCCCGATCCGCCAGTCGGATCGTCCCTGGTCCCGGCCGAGAGCCGCGCTCTACCCTTGCCGCCTGCATTCCGTTCCAACAGGAGCAATGTCATGGCCCGCGTGATCCATTTCGAGATCTCCGCCGACGATCCAAAGCGAGCGGTGCGCTTCTACGAGCAGGCGTTGGGCTGGAAGTTCGAGGAGTACCCGGGCGGCGGGATGGAGTACTGGCTGGCGAACACCGGACCGGACGATGCCCCCGGCATCCATGGTGCGGTCCAGGGCCGCTCTGCCCCGGGCGAGAGCACCGTCAATACGGTCGGCGTCGAGAAGCTCGAAGCGTCGATGGACGCTGTCCGCAAGGCCGGCGGCACGATCGTGGGGGAGATCATGGAGATCCCCGACATCGGTCGCGTCGTCTACGCCACCGATACCGAGGGCAACCGCTTCGGGATGCTCGAGGCCCTGCCGCGGACCTAGCGGCGTCGCCCGAGTGGGCGCTCTCAGAGCGGCGCGATTCCGCGTCGCAAGCGCATACGGGGTTTCGCGGGATTCCGGTTGTAGAAGACCACATCCGCCCTGGATTGCGGGTGCTCCAGTTCGAGGTAGAGCTGCTGCGCGGGGACATATCGAGTGGCGTAGCGACGCAAGACCTCGTCCTCCGAACCGAAGAGGGCCAGGTCGCGCACCGCGGCCCGGCGCCGGGTCTCGGCGAAGGGAACAGCCACGAAAATGCTGAAGTCCCACATCTCGTTCAGTTCGCGCCGCAGGAGGAAGACGCCGTCGAACAGGAGGATGGAATCGGGGAGCGCCACCTCGATCGGCGACTCGACGCGCTCGTCGGTCCGATAGTCGAAGACCCGGCGCCGATAGCGGGCGTCGCCTCCGGGCCCCAGCGGCTCCAGCAGCGCGGCGCGGAGGGCGGCATAGTCGAACGAGTCGCGGAAGTAGCCCTCAGGAGATTCGGCGCCGCGTTCGAGACGTTGGGCTCGCGGCCGGTGGAAGCCGTCGATCGAGGCTCGGATCACAGGTCGGCCCGCGACTTCGAGGATGGGCGCCAGCTGGTCGGCCAGGACGGTCTTGCCGGCTGCGTCGGGGCCATCGATGGCGACGCGAACCGGATGCGGCCGATCGACCTCGAGGATCACGCGGGCCAGGCGCTCAAGGCAGCGCATGCGCTCGGGCGTCATGGCGGCTGCTCGCACATGACCCGTAGCCTACTCAAGCGCGCTTGCTCGTGCAGCCGAGTCGGGCGGCCTCCGTCGACCCGTGGCCGGGCAGTCAGCCACCAAGCTGCGCCGGCCGTCTGGAGATGCCTACACGCCGGTTTCGAGGATGACGTCCTGTCCGCGTGCCCGAAGGGGTAGGTTGACGCCGAGGCGATCGGGTGGGATGGTCCTGATGAGGGGTATCGCGGAGGGCAGCAGGCGTCGAAGGCTGGGTCGAGCATGTTCGTCTGGCTAGAGGACAAGCGAAGAATCCGGCGCATCGGCCGCTGGTTCGGCTGGCTTTCATTGGCCCTGGTGCTGCTCACGATGCTGACCGGGTACGGCATCACCAAGTTCCGGATCGTTGATCCTCTGACAGCGGGCATCCTCGGCAAAGCGGTCTCCCAGCGCTGGCACGAAACCGTCGGCCTGCTGGTGCTGGCGGCCCTGGCGCTCCACGTCGGCATTGCGCTCTGGTCGCGTTGGAGGGGGGCCCAGGATTGAGGCAGCGAGGCGCCAGGCGAGCGCTCAGCCGGATCATCCCCCTCATGGCTGCATGGCTGGTCGTGGCGTGCGCAGGGGCAGGCTCCGGCCCATCTGCCGCCTCTTCAGGGCCGGTCGAGATCCGGCAATACCAGGGCCAGAATCTGTCGGCCATCAGCGACATTCTTGAGACCGACATAGCCGGCCCGCAGCACGTTTCCCTGGACACCTATCGGCTGAAGGTGTCCGGCCTGGTGAACAAGCCCCTGGAGCTGACCTATGACCAGGTGCTCGGCTACGACCACTTCAGCAAAGTCGTGACCCTGCGCTGCGTCGATGGTTGGGACGCGACGATCCTTTGGGAAGGGGTCCGGATCACGGACATCCTGGCGGCCGCGGGTGTTCGGGATGGCGCGCCCGTCGTCATTTTCCACGCGGTGGACGGCTACACTTCCTCGCTTCCGCTGGCCTATCTCCAGGCCAACGACATCCTGCTCGCCTACAACATCAACGGCCTGACTCTCCCGGCCGAGCAAGGGTTCCCGTTCATGGTGGTAGCCGAGTCCAAGTGGGGCTACAAGTGGGTCAAGTGGGTCGACGGGATCGAGCTGTCCAGCGACACGTCCTACCGTGGCTATTGGGAGTCCCGGGGCTACGACAACAACGGCGACGGGAGCGGTCCCATGTTCGAGCCCTGACCCGGCGGACTCCCACCCGGAGGGCGGCGCGCCGCGACCGGCCCCGATCCGTCCCGCGGCCCATCCGATGGGACGGCGGACTCACTCGGACTTCAAGCGTAGGATTGGGCCATGAACTGGCTCGTCGATCGCCACAAGATGCGCATGCCCGCCCAAGATGAAATCCTTCCCGGTCGCGCCGAGGCCATGCGCGTCCCAGAGCGACACGCCGTCCTGAGCTCGTCCATTCGGCCGCCATATCCCGCCGGCAGCGAGATCGCCGAATTCGGAATGGGTTGCTTCTGGGGCGCCGAGAAGCTCTTCTGGCAGACTCCTGGCGTCATCTCGACTTCGGTCGGCTATGCCGGCGGGTCCACTCCCAACCCGACCTACGAAGAGGTGTGCACCGGCAGAACCGGCCACATCGAGACCGTCCGCGTCGTCTTCGACCCCAAGCTCGTCTCGTATGGACAGCTTCTCAAGGTGTTCTGGGAGGAGCACGACCCGACGCAGGGGATGCGCCAGGGCGGCGATCGCGGCACGCAGTATCGTTCCGCGATCCTGACCCACGGCGAGGCACAGCAGCGGGAGGCCGAGCTGTCGCGCGACGCCTTCCAGGCCAGCTTGAAGGCTGCCGGCCACGGCTCGATCACGACCGAGATCCACCCCGCGCCGGAGTTCTACTTCGCCGAGGACTACCACCAGCAGTACCTCGAGAAGGTTCCGAACGGCTACTGCCCCAACCACGCCACAGGCGTGACTCTACCGGCCGACTTCTTCAAATCCGAGGCATCGGCGCAGAGGGCAGCCGATGCGGCAAGGGCCATCGAACAGGCTCGCTGAGAGCAAGCGGGAACGGGCGGCTCCCAGATCTGCCGGATCTCCCAGGATGACCATATGCATGGTATGGTATCCGATATAGTATCTGGCAGAGGCATCCTTCTGAGATCTGGAGGTCGACCATGGCGAACAGGCCTTTCTCGCGGGGAGAGGCTCGCGACGTCGGGGAACGGATCGGGATCGATTGGCAGACCGGTCAAGTGGACCTCGAGCAGTTCCGTCTCGGACTGATGGTGGAGCTGGAACACGGCACCGTGAGTCCGGCTACCGACGTGACCCACGACGACGAGCTCCTGACAGGGAAGATCGCCCTTGCGCACCTGAATGAGATCCCGGACTACTACACGCGGCTCGCAGTGATGGAGAAGAAGGCGGGGAGCTAGGTCCGTTGGCGACGCGGTTCGGCGCACCCGGGCAGGAATTCACCGATGCCGTGGCGCAGTACGCCCCGGACTTTCGCGTTCGTGTCCTTGCTCCAGGGGGCTCTATCGCTCTTCAGGATCGCAATGTCCCGGCCGAGTAACAGGCGAAGCGCGGAGCCGGCCGCCCTCTCGCGGGCAGAGCTGCGGGCAGCCGGCCCGAGAGTCGATCCGGGCCGTCCCGTCGACCCGATGATCGAGGGGATGCGGCTGGAGCGCAATCCACTCAAGCAAGGGCTTCTGATTCTGGGCCCGGGACTGATCACGGGCGCGTCCGACGACGACCCATCGGGCGTCGGGACGTACGTGCAGGCTGGCGCCAGCTACGGCTACGCCACGGTCTGGACCACCATCGTCATGTTCCCGATGATGACCGCGGTGCAGTACATCTCGGCCAAGATCGGGCTCGTCAGCGGCCGCGGTCTGGCCGGGGTGCTTCGCGAGCACTATCCGCGCTGGGTGCTCTATCCGGCCTTGCTGGCACTTGTGATCGCCAACACGCTCAATGCCGGCGCGGACATCGGGGCGATCGCGGCCGCCCTGAATCTACTGATACCTGTGCCGGCGACCGCCTTCGTCCTCCCGGTCGGACTGGGCATCGTGGCCCTCCAGGTGCTGGGCTCCTACGAGCTCATCGCCCGCGTGTTCATGTGGCTTGCGCTTGCGTTGCTGGCCTACGTGGCCGCCGCTTTCTTCACCCATCCCGATGTTGGCGCGGTGCTCAGAGGAAGCCTCATTCCGACCGTCCGACTGGATCCGCAGTACATCGGCATCCTCGTGGCACTGCTGGGCACAACGATCTCGCCGTACCTGTTCTTCTGGCAGGCCAGCCAGGAGGTGGACGAGCAGATCCTGATGGGACGTCGACGGCTCTGGCAACGGAAGGGAGCGAGCCACACGGAACTTCGCTACGCGCTATGGGACACCATGGCCGGCATGGTCTTCTCCGAAATCGTGGCCTATTTCATAATCGTCACGGCGGGCGCGACGCTTTTCGCCTCGGGCAACCACGACGTCGTTTCCGCGACCGAGGCGGCATCGGCTCTGCGGCCGTTGGCGGGTGAGTGGTCGACGGCTCTCTTCGCGGCCGGACTGATTGGTGCTGGGGTCCTGGCCGTGCCGGTTCTGACTGGGTCCGCGGCATATGGTGTGGCGGAGACGTTCGGCTGGCGGTCCGGCCTCAACCGGCGTCCGTCACGTGCACCGGAGTTCTACGCCGTCATCGCCGCTGCCACGGTTATCGGAATGGGCATCAACTTCGTGGGCATAAACCCGATCGCCGCCCTGGTCATCGTGGCCGTCATCAACGGCATGCTGGCGGCGCCGCTCGTCGTGGTGATGATGCTCGTCTCGAACGATCGCAAGGTGATGGGCGAGCGGACCAACGGGCGGCTCCTGAACGCGGTCGGCTGGGTGACCGCGGCCGTCATCTCCGTGGCGGCGCTGGCGCTCATCGCCACCACCGTGCTGGGCTGACTCATGTCTCTCGGAGGCGTCATCGCCGAGTACCGCCTCCAGGCGCGCTGTGCAGTGACGGCCGGTCGACTGCTCAGCTTTCCGACAGCCAGAGCGCGATGTCGCCTGCGGAGGGGATCCGCCCCGCGGAGACGACCTTCCCGTCGATGACGAGACCCGGCGTGCTCATGACGCCGAAGGCCACGATCTCGCGGGGATCGGTGACGTGTCGAATCTCCGCCTCCACGCCGGCCATCACGGCGGCCTCACGGGCGTTCGCCTCGAGGCGGCGGCAGTTCGGGCAACCCGAGCCCAGGACTTCGAGGGTTCGCATGAATGCTCCTTTGCGTTTGCTCGTGGGGATCGACGGCCGTCTCAAGCCGGCCGGATCCGTTCCATGACCGCGCCAAGCCGAGCTCGGTATTGCTCCAGAACGGCCGGCTCGAACTCGGCCAGCGGGCGCACCGGCACCAGGTCCATCACTTCCGCCGGGGTAAGAGCCGCGTTCATCGTGTCGAGCGCGCCGAGGGCCATTTGCTCCACGGCGGTTGACGCCGCGTCATCGGACAGGCCAAATGAGCGGCCGAGTTCGCGCAGCTCATACAGCTGGAACCAGAGGTAGGTTGGGCCCATCGCCGCGGTGATGGCATACGCCTCCAGCGTGGCTTCTTCCACGACAGGCGAAGCGCCGAGAGGCGCCAGCAAGTCGAGGACCGCGTCTCGCTCGCGCTCGCCCAGCGCCATACCGAAGGCCACCGGGTTGAAGCCCGAGCCCACGACGGAAGGCGCGTTCGGGATTACTCGGGCGATGCGATCGAAGCCGCCCAGGAGGCCCGACAGACGAGCGATCGTCACCTTGGGCGCCAGCGACACGACGATCGCGTCCGGCCTGAGCACACTCGCCAGGCTCGGAACTGAATCGGCGAAGGCGGGCGGATGGAGGCCGAGGAAGACGAGCTGCTCTCCGGCCGCGGCGCGGTTGTCGCCGAGGCGGACTTCGATCGAAGGGAAGCGCGACTTGAGCGCATCCAGGCTGTCCTGGATGGGGTCGCTGACGACGACCCGATCCGGCAGGGCGCGGGCGCGCTGCCAGCCTTCGAGCATGATTCGGGCGACGCGTCCGCCTCCGACGAAACCTACGGATTGGATTGGCATATGACCTCTACCTCCGCGGTTGGTTGTTGCGCGGCCGCGGCCGGCGGCGCGCTCAGCTCACGAGGACGTTGAACAGGTAACCGACGGCCACGATGCCGCTGGCCACAACGCCGATGAAGACGGCCAGCAGCTGAGGTTTCATGACGCGTCGCAGGATCACGAACTCGGGCAGGCTGATGGCGGTGACGGCCATCATGAAAGCGAGGGCGTGGCTCGGGAGGGAACTCGGTGGCGTCGGTCGCTGTCTTGGGCGTGTGAGCGGCAGTTGCGTGGGTCATCTCAGCGGAGATTGTCTCAATCTAGACTGATGTATACCCACGCAGGACGGCCCTAAAACGGCGGGTCGTTCGGCCCGTTGTCCTGGCAGGCGTGGTGCGATCGGTGGCCGAGGGGCAGGTGGTCCCGGGGCACAGAGATCCCGCTCGTGAGAGGCGAGATCTTCATCCAGAGCGTTCCCGTCGGGACCGCCGTTACCTACAAGTAGGCGCCTGTCCGGCAACTCGAGGCAGTGGCCCCGGGGAGCTAGACGATCGCGACCCGTCGCTCGATGGCGGCGTCCGACCGGAAGCGGCGGTCGACCAGCGCCCGGATGACGCAATAAGCTCAAGGGCGACCCGCCCATCGAGCCTGCGCCATCCATAAACGCGCGCCCATTGCGCATTGGGCGGATCATCGCCCCATCGCCCCATTCCGGGGCGCAGCTGGTGTGCGTGACGATGGATCGTTTCGACTTCGTTGTTATCGGGGCGGGGGCAGCCGGCGAGGCTGCGGCTCAGGCCGCGCTCGAACGCGGCAAGAGGGTCGCCGTGGTGGAACGAGAGCTCTTCGGCGGCTCTTGCTCCTTCTGGGCCTGCATCCCGTCCAAGTCACTCCTCCACGGCGCGGCCGAGCACCGCTGTGGCACGTATCCGTGGCAGCGGGCGTCGGACCGCCGCGACTACATGATCAACCGCGAGCGGCGCGACTGGCCCGACGACACGGGCCACGTGCATACGCTCGAGGAGGCGGGCGCGACCCTCGTCCGCGGAGAGGCTCGAATCGCGGGCCCGGGGATGGTGGAAGTGAGGCGACCGGACGGCTCGGCCCAGCGTCTGGAGACCGCCGCGGTCGTCGTCGCAACCGGGTCCCAGTCGAAGATGCCCCCGATCCCGGGCCTCGCCGAGACGGGCCCCTGGACGAATCGCGAGGCTACCTCGACACGCGAGCTGCCACGCAGCCTGGTGGTCCTGGGCGGCGGCGCAAGTGGCGTAGAGCTGGCCTCGGTCTTTGCCCGCTTCGGCGTCGAGACGGCGTTGATCCACTCCCACGACCGGCTCCTGGAACGGGACCATGCACGCAACTCGGAGGCGATCCAGCGGATCTTGCGCGACGACGGCGTCGAGCTTCGACTGGGCATACGGGCGACCCGCGTGAGGCCGCGAGCCGGAGATCGCGACGCTCACGTCGTCGAGTTGAGCGACGGCGGCGTCGTGGAGGGCCACCAGATCATGGTCGCCCTCGGGCGGTCGTTCGGGCTCGAGGACTTGGGCCTCGAATCGGTCGGCGTCGACTCGAAGAACCTACCCAGGGACGGCCGCCTTCGAATCGCGGACGGCGTCTTCCTGATCGGCGACCCGGCCGGCCCCGAGCTCTTCACCCACGTCTCCCACTACCAGGGCGGCCTGGCGGTCCGGATGGCTCTCGGCGAGGACGTCTCGCCCGACTACCGGGCCATTCCCCGAGCGGTCTACCTTGAGCCGGAGGTCGCGTCCGTGGGGGTGGATCTCGGGCAGGCCCGTTCGGCCGGCGCAAACGCATTCGAGCTGGTAGCCGACCTGGCGACCACGGCCAGGGGATATGCGCTCGAGGCGGCGTTCGGGCACCTGGCGATTGTCGTCGACAGGCCCTCGGAGACGATCCTGGGCGCGTCGGTGGTTGCCCCGGACGCCTCGGCCGCGATTCACGAGGTCGTGCTGGCGATCCAGGCGAGGATCCCAATCCCAACCTTGGCGGGGATGCTCCACGCCTTTCCGTCAACGTCGCGCGCCTTCGACGGTCTCTACGCCGATGCGCTGAAGCAACTCCGCGGGGCGGCGCAGCCGGCGTAGGCGCACAGAGTGAGAGCCCGCCGGAGGACGGCGGGCTCTCGAGGGTTCCGGATCGGTGTGTGGCGGGCTACGAGGCCAGGCCGAGGTTGGTCGGGCGGACAGCCTCGACCTTGTCGGGACGGCGGAGACGAGCCACGGCCGGCGGCAGGGCCAGCGCGATCGCCGCACCCAACGCAACTACCGCTGCGCCGGCGAAGACTCCGGGGATCAGCCCGTTCGTGTACGTCTGTGGAGTTGCATAGGAGCCGTTGGCCGCGAAGATGGCGGCCAGGACCGCCACTCCGAAGACGCCGCCGAGTTCGCGGATGGTGTTGTTGGCGCCCGACGCCTTGCCCTCATCTTCCTGCGGCACGGCGGAGAGGACGACGTTGGCGATTGGGGCGAAGAACAGGCCCATGCCTGTGCCGCTGACGACGAAAGCCGGCACGAGGGTGGCGTAGGAGACGGTGGGGGAGGTCACCGCGGCGATCCAGGCCAGCCCAACGGCCTGCAAGGCGAGGCCGGCGGCCAGTATGGGACGGGCGCCGATCCGACCCGAGGCCCACCCGGCGATCGGCGCGACGACGACGGGTGCTGCCGTCCAGGGCAGGATGCGCAGCCCGGAGTCGAGCGGGCTGAGGCCCTGGCAGATCTGGAAGAACTGTGACAGCAGGAAGATCGAGCCGAACATCCCGAACGACATCAGGAAGGACACGCCGTTGGCGATGACCGACGCGCGCCGGCGGAAGAGGTGCAGCGGCAGCATCGGCTCGGCGGCGCGAGCCTCCCAGGCCAGGAAGGCGACGAGGAAGGCGAGACCCACTGCGATTGCGCCGACGATCTCACCGTCCGTCCAGCCACGGCCGTTGCCATGCGTGACGCCCCACACGATCCCGACCAGGCCGAGGCTGGCCAGGCCGACGCCCACGAGGTCGATCGACCGACCGGGGCCCTTGCTCTCGGGCAGGCGGAAGTAGGCGAGCGCGATGGCGACGATTCCGATGGGGACGTTGATCCAGAAGATCCAGTGCCACGAAACGCCCTGGGTGATGGCGCCCCCGACCACGGGACCAACGGCGATGGCCAGGCCGCCGATACCGCCCCACGCCCCGAGGGCGAGCGGCCGCCTCTCGGCGGAGACGGCGCCGGAGAGGATGGTCAGGGTGAGAGGCATGCTGATGGCGCCGCCCACGCCCTGAAGGGCACGGGCCAGGATCAGAGTTCCACTGGAGGGAGAGAGGGCCGCGCAGGCCGACCCAGCCGTGAAGATCGCCACGCCGATGATGAAGAGCCGCTTCCGGCCGAAACGGTCGCCGAGGGCCGCGCCCATGAGGAGCAGCGCAGCGAAGGTGAGGGTGTAGGCGTTGACGGTCCATTCGAGGTCGCTCAACGACGCCCCGAGGTCGCGCCGGATGACCGGCAGGGCCATGGTCACGACCAGGTTGTCGAGACTGACCATGAAGAGGGCGATTGTGGTGATGGCGAAGGTCCAGAGCGCTGGGGATCGTCGGGACATGCCGGCGTGACTCCTTCCGGGACTCGTTGTCGGGTGTACTAACTTAGTACTCGCTAAGTAGCGCGGGCAAAAAAGGGGGGCGTGCTCAGCTGATCGTGGGCCTACCTCCGGCGAGGGAGCATACGTAGTCCTCGAAGGTCGACCCTTCGCCGATGGCAGAGACGACGTTGATGAGCATTCCTTGGGCGAACCAGCCCTGGACCTCCTTGTCATCGGCGCCCGAGATGGCGGCCACTGCTCGCCACAGAGAGCGGTAGCTCTCTCGGACGACCGCCCGAATCTCGGCGTCCTGGCAGGCTGCGTAGGCCTGGAGCTGCAGCCGCAGAAGGTTCGGGTCCGACATCAGGAGGCGGATGTAGGCGTGGCCCATCTCCTCGAGGATCCCAACCGGCCCGAGGCCGCGATCGCGAGCGGTCTTTCCGGATTGCTCGAAGGTTCGCTGGGTGCGCTCGAAGCAGAGACGAGTCCCGGCGATGAAGAGATCCTTCTTGGTGCCGAACAGCTGGAAGAGATAGGGCTGGGAGACGCCTGCCCGACGGGCGATCGCGTCCGTCGGGGTTCCCGCGTAGCCGCCGACGGCGAACTCGATGGCGGCGGCGGCGATGACTTCGTCGCGGCGTTCGTCGGCGGTGAGACGGGTGGGTGCCATGGGCACAACTTAGTGAGTACTAAGTAATCTGTCAAGAGGGGCTGCGATCGTGGTGGCGGCGTCGACCCTGAGAGTGGCGAGGACTACCTGAGCGTCCTGGCCGCGTACGTTTCCAGCCGCTCCAGCGCTGTCGGAAGGTTCGTCCGCCCGAAGCCGATCCGGAAGCGGTTGCCCGTGTCGCCGAAGATCGTGCCCGGCAGGATGAGCACGCCGGTCTCACGAACGAGATCCTCGGCGAAGCGGTCGATCGGCACCTCGGCGGCAAGGCGCGGAAAGCCGATGCTGCCCCCTCGCGGCCGGACCCAGTCGAACGTGCCGGCAGTGCGGGCGAAGAAAGCGTCCAGTAGCGGAAGGTTCGCGTCGATGATGGCCCGGTTGCGGGCCAAGACCCGGTCTCGCGCCCGGAGGGCAATGAGGGCCAGGATCTCGCTCGGGGCCGAGCTGCAGATCGTGGTGTAGTCCTTGAACGCGGCCAGTCGCTCCAGCAGGGCGTGGTCACGCGTCGCCACCCAGCCGATGCGGAGTCCGGCCAGGGCGAACGACTTGGACATGACGCCGATGCTGACTCCCGTCTCCAGGGCATCCGCGCCGGCTGGGAGCCTGTCCGCCGGATCGAATTCGAGGAACCGGTAGACCTCGTCGACGACCAGGCGCACGCCCGACTCGGCCGTAAGCTCGACCAGTCGATCGAAAGTTGCCCGGTCGCTCAGCGAGCCGGTCGGGTTGTGCGGCTCGTTGACCAGGATCAGGCGCGTGTTCGCTCGCAGCGCCGCCCGGACTTCCGAGACGTCCAGACGCCAGCCGTCCTGGGCGCGCAGCTCCAGGCGCGTGACCTCCGCCCCGGCGGCGCGGGCAACTTCGGCCAGGGACTGGTACGCCGGCCGGACCACGATCGCATGGTCGCCCGGCCCGAGAAGGACGTTGTGCAGGGCGAAGACCGCTTCCTCCGCCCCGGCGAAGACGAGGATGTCGTCTGCCGTCAGGTGCTCGTAGAGCCCGGCAATTTCCGCTCGCAGTGCGGGATCGCCGGGTGACTCGGTATAGCCGAGCCGCAGCTCGTCCCAGCGGCGGTGCGCGTCCTCGTCTGCCAGCTCGAGCAGCTCGCGCATCGGCCAGCCCTCCACGTCGGAGGCGCACAGCAGCAGCTCGGCGCTGAACTCCTAGCGGGCGAAGAAGCGCTCCAGAGCGAAATCTTGCAGGCGCATCGAGCCTCCGGGGTGCGACGGGCGGTCCACTGGCGACATTGGGCCAGCGGTCAGTGAGATCCGCCTCGCGCCGCCGGTTCTACGGTACCGCGTCTCGGACAGCTCGACCGGCCATGTGTCGGAGGCAGAGGGGCTCCATGGCACTTGAGCGGCCGGCGCGTCCGCTCGGACGATCGGTTGCACACACGAAGGCCGGGGGTCTCTCCATCCCGCACACCAGGCAGGTACATGACCATGCAGACCGCCGCCCCCAGCTCCACTTCGATACCTCGCCCGGTCATGGACCGCGCCGGCAAGATCGCCGTGAGCCTGCTGATCCTCCTGGGCATCGGAGCTCTTGCCGGGGGCGTCGCCCTGGCGGCCAAGCCGGACGGCAGCGTCATGAAGTTCCCCGTGAGCCTGTTGTCGGGCAGCCCCTTCCCGGACTTCTTCGTTCCCGGCCTGATCCTGGGGGGCTTGTTCGGCGTGGGCTCCTTTGCCGTGGCGGTCATCGGACTGCGGCGCTGGAGGGTCGCGCCGTTCCTTGCCTTCGCCATCGGCTGCGGCCAGATGATCTGGATCGTCGTGGAGCTGGCGATCATCAAGGAGCTCAGCGTGCTACATCCCATCTGCTTCGGCCTGGGACTCGCGATCGCAATCGCCGCGGTTCTGTGGGGCTGGCCGACCTTCAGGGGCTGGCGCGCGACGCGAGCATGACTCGGCCCGCCCGACCGCGAAGCGCACGGGCCCGCAGATCCCGAACGGCGGCTACTTGACGGTCAGCGTTCCTTCGGCCTCGATCTTGTCGTTGTGCTTGAAGGTGAACTTGTAGACGCCCGCGGGCAGCGGTCCCATGACGTTCTGTTCTATGTAGCAATTGAACTTCGTCTCAGCCGTCGCGTTCGTCGGCGCCCCGAGTGGCGCTCCGTCTTTGACCACATCGAGGGAGTACGTGTCCGACACGTCCAGGGTGTCATTGAAGGCGGCGATCATGTACAAGCTGTCGGTGGTCGAAACGGACGTGACCGGCGCGCCGAACTGGCAGGTGCTGCTGCTCTGGTCGTAGGCGCTCTTCGAGAAGTACACGTGGCCGGCTGGGGAGGTCAGGTTCAAAACGACGAACAGGCCGGCGACGATGACGATCACCGCGAACACGGCGATGACCACGTACTTGACCCGCCCGCCCGACCTGGCCGTCGGCTGACCCCAGCCTGCGGGCGGCATGACGCCCCACTCGGGAGGCCCGCCGGCACCTGGCGGAGGCGTTCCCCACCCGGGAGGCGCACCAGTCGGGGGCGGGGCCCACTCGGGAGGCGCGCTGGTCGGCGGCGGGGCCCACTCGGGAGGCGCGCTGGTCGCGGTGCCTGGCTGAGGCGCGCCCCACTGGGGCTGCGGCTGATCCGGCTGCGGCTGATCCAGTTGCGGCTGATCCGGCGGCGGCTGATTGTTGGGATCCATTCGAGCCTCCAGTAAAAGCGGCCACCCGGCGCGGTTGAGTCGACGATTGCGGCACTCGGAGGATATCTGCAGGCAAGGCCCTGCACCAGCCCGTTGTGTCTTCGCCCAGGAGCATGGGTCGGAGAGGCCGGCCCGCGCTACAAGAGGTTGCGTCGACGCCATCCGAACCGGTGGCGTGCTACTTTGCGGCGTGACGGGATAGTGCGCGACGACCATAGCGCTGCCGAGATCCCGAACCGGGAGACCGACCGATGCGACCCTTCTTCGGCTATCACATGCCCAACTACACCTTCGAGGGGGTGCCGGACGTACGCCTCTTCGAGTCTGTCGTTGAACGGGCCAAGGCAGCCGAGGCGGCGGGATTCGATCTGCTTACGGTGATGGACCACTTCTACCAGATTGGGGTCGTCGGTCGGGAAGACGAGCCCATGCTGGAGGCCTACTCGACGCTGGCGGCGATTGCCATGCGCACGGAGCGGGTCATGCTCGGCACCATGGTCAGCGGCGTCACGTATCGCAATCCGGCACTCCTGGCCAAGACCGTGACCACGCTGGACGTCATCTCCAAGGGCCGGGCCGTGCTGGGCATCGGCGCCGCATGGAACGAGTCCGAGCACGCCGGGTACGGCTTCGAGTATCCGCCTATCGCCCGCCGTGAGGATCGGCTCGAGGAAGCGCTCGCGATCTGCAAAGCGATGTTCACGGAGGAGCGGCCGAGCTTCGAAGGCGCCTACTACCGCATCGATCGCGCCCTCAACCAACCCCGGCCGATACGACCCGGCGGGCCCAGGATCCTGGTCGGCGGCGGCGGTGAGAAACGGACACTCAAGATCGCCGCCCGCTACGCGGACATCACCAACTGGTTCGGCGATCTCGAGGAGGCCACGCACAAGCTCGGCGTGCTGGACCGCCACTGCGAGTCCATCGGACGCGACCCGGCCGAGATCCTGCGTACCGTCGCTCTCTCGATCGTGCTGGCCGAGAGCGAGAGCGATAAGGCCAGGGTTCTCGCGCAGATACCGGAGGCGGTTCGTGGCATGGCGATGCCCGCGACGCTGGACGAGGCAGCCGAATTGGTGCATCGGTACCTTGACGCCGGCTTCGGCGGCATCATGTTCCGCAACACGATGATGCGGACACCGGAAGCGGTGTCTCGGGCCGGCGAGCTGATCGCGTCGCTGCGCAAGGAAGGAGCTCCGGCATGACGGTCCCAATCGACAAGGCGGAGCTGCGGCGACGACTGACGCCACTCCAGTACTCGGTCACTCAGGAAGCCGACACGGAGCGGCCCTTCACGGGCGCCTACTGGGACAGCCACGACGCGGGGGCGTATCGCTGCGTTGTCTGCGGCGAGGTGTTGTTCGAGGCGGCCGCCAAGTTCGACTCACACTGCGGCTGGCCGAGCTTCTTCGACGTCCTGGACAAGGCCAGGGTCACCGTTCGGCGCGACAACAGCCACGGCATGATCCGGACCGAGGTGGTCTGTTCGAATTGCGGCGCTCACCTGGGCCATCTGTTCGACGATGGCCCCAAGCCGACGGGTCTGCGCTACTGCATCAACTCGGCGTCGCTGGACTTCAAGAAAGGCGGCGGAGCCTAAGGCTTGACGATCAGCGTTCCCTCCGACACCACCTCACCGCTGGCTGTCTTCAGCTTGAAGTCGTAGCTTCCGGGGGGGAGAGCGGCGAGGTCCAGTCGGTCCTCGAAGCAGGCCACGCCGTTGGAGTCCGTCGGTGCCAGGGTGTCCTGGTGCCAGACTCCGCCTTCGAACGTGATCGATCGGCTGACGGTCTGGCCGGTCAGGGGGGACTTGTAGAAGTAGTTGGCATAGACGTGGCTTCCCGCCGAGACTGATGTGACCTGATGGCCGAGCTGGCAGGTTGCGTTGCTAGTGTCGGTCGGGGCATCGGTCGTGAATAGCACGCGGCCCACCGCATTCGGCGGCGGAACAGGTGGCGTGACGACCAGAGT
>PMIP01000075.1 GCA_003158295.1 Chloroflexota bacterium
CTGCCATTTGCCAACCCGGGTAGCGTAAGGCTCGGCATTTCAGCTCCAGCGCTAGGGTCGAGCTGCACGCGCCGTCCCGGATCGCCGCGCGAAGGCTCGATCTGGCCTCCGAGAGCACTTCGCCGCGGCGACAGACGCTCAATTCGTGTCACGATTCGGCGCGGATCGGGCCTTGCGCTACCCCCATGCGAATCTGGCAAGAAAGCCGGGAGGCGCGCGACCCTACCAGCCCAGAGCGCGCATGACGCCCGCCGTGGTCGGCGCCGCTTCGATGATGACCCCCGCGCCACCGGCAGTTCGTTCGGCCGTCTCCGGATCCTTCAGGCCGTGGCCCGTCAGGACGCACACGACCGTGGCGCCGTCCGGGATCCGGCCCGCCGCCGCCAGCTTGCAAACGCCCGCCAGACTGGCGGCCGAAGCCGGCTCGCAGAAGATGCCCTGACTGGTGGCCAGTTCCCGATACGCGGCCACGATCTCGTCGTCCGTGACCGTCTCGATCAGCCCGCCGGACTCGTCGCGGGCGGCCTCGGCCTGCTTCCAGCTGGCCGGGTTACCGATGCGGATGGCCGTGGCGATCGTCTCGGGCTTCTCGACGGGGTGGCCCAGCACGATGGGCGCCGCGCCGGCCGCCTGGAACCCGAACATGCGGGGCCGGGAGTCGATCCTGCCGGCCGCCAGGTACCGGCTGAAGCCGGCCCAGTAGGCGGTGATGTTGCCGGCGTTGCCGACCGGGATGGCCAGGATGTCCGGGGCGCGGCCCAGGTCGTCGCAGACTTCGAAGGCAGCCGTGGTCTGGCCGGCGATGCGGTACGGATTGACCGAGTTGACGAGGGTGACCGGGTTCGCCTTCTGCTCGGCCATCTCGCGCACGACTTGCAGCGCCTCGTCGAAGTTGCCGTCGACGGCGATGACCCTGGCCCCCGCGGCGATGGCCTGGATCAGCTTGCCCAGGGCGATCTTGCCCTTCGGCAGCACCACGATGACCTCCAGCCCGGCGGCGGCGCCGTAGGCCGCGGCCGAGGCCGATGTGTTGCCCGTGGAGGCGCAGATAACCGCGTGGGCACCCTCCTCGACCGCCTTCGAGACGGCCACGACCATGCCCCGGTCCTTGAACGAGCCGGTCGGGTTCATCCCCTCGTACTTCACGAAGAGATTCGGCACGCCGATGCGGGCCCCCACATGGTCGAGCCGGATGAGGGGCGTGAAGCCCTCGCCCAGGCTGATGATCGGAGTCGTGTCCGATATCGGCAGGAACTCGCGATAGCGCTCGACCAGGCGCGGGCGGGCGACGCCTGCCCGCGGGGCGGCTGCCGCCGTGGCGGCGATCTGGCTGCTGGGAGACGAGGCTGACACTTCGAAGGCTCCGGTTACGAGGTGAGGATCGGGTAGATGGGAATGTCGCGGTCCGGGTCGATGAGCGGATCAATTGTCGCGCGGACTTCCGCCAGCGGCAGCGGTCGAGTCTGAACCGCCACCCACGTCCGGCTCCGATGCCGCGGGATGCTGCTCGGCGGCGGCCCAACCAGCTGTTCGGCGAGGCGGCCCGGCACTTCCTCCGGCAGCACGCCGGGCAGGCAGACGTACCACGGCCGCCGGACGGTGTCACGGTCGTCTGCGAGGGTCACGAGATCGGGGGCGGCAGGCGGCAGATCCGCCCAGGTGGAGAGACCGCTGCGCACGACTTCGAGCAGGTCGGCCAGGACGGCGCTGCTGGTCGCGGGACCGCCTGCCCCGGGACCCTCCAGCGAGACGCGACCTACCGGGTCCGCGTCGACCTCCAGCCGATTGAGCACACCGTCGGTGCGGCCGAGGGGCGCTGCGACCGGTACGGCGCAGGTCATCACGGAGCCGGCCAGCCCAAAGGCGGGCTCGGCCGTGCCCGGCGTGCTGGCCGTGGCAACGAGCCGGATGGCCAGGTTCAACGCCACCGCCCCGGCGATGTCGGCGGCCGAGACGCCCGTGATGCCGGGCTTCCCGTCGCCGCGCAGCGAGGGCGGGCTGGCGACGATCGAATCGATCGCGGGCCACGCACCAAAGGCGAGGCGAGTCAGGATCGCGAGCTTGTTGGCGGCGTCGAGACCCTCCACGTCGGCACTCGGGTTGCGCTCGGCGTAGCCCTGGGCCTGCGCCGCGGCAAGCACCTCCTCGTAGGTGCGTCTGGCCTGCATCATCTCGGTCAGGATGAAGTTCGTGCTGCCGTTGACGATGCCTCGCACACGGCGGATGTGGTTGGCCGCCAGGCCGCGAGAGATCGCATCCAGCACGGGCGTGCCGCCGCAGACCGAGGCTTCATAACGGAGCGCCGCTCCGGACTTGCGGGCGATCGCCTCCAGTTCCAGGCCGTGATGGGCGAGCACGTGCTTGTTCGCGGTCACGACCGGCTTCCCGGCGCCGAGCGCCTCGGCGATGAGCGAGCGGGCCGGCTCGTCTCCGCCCAGCATCTCCGCGACCACATCCACGTCGTCGCGGCGAACTACGGCTCCGGCGTCCGGAACGACGATTTCGCGCGGCATGCCGCGGTCCACGGCACCCTGAACGTCCAGATCGGCGATGGCCACCAGCTCGAGCATCCGGCCGCCGGCGGGGCCGATGCGGCGGTCCGGGTTGCGAAGGAAGCCCCGTGCCACTTCCGCGCCGACGGTGCCCGCGCCGAGGATCGCGACACGGACGGGTCGTTGCTCGGTGGGCATCGGCGCTCGACTGGGGCCAGCGACTCCGACTTGGAACCGCAGCCGACGTGACGGACGGGCTGTCGTCGTCCCGGAATGGTACCCGAGGCGCGAGCAAGGGTGCCTTTAGCCCGTCTGAGTCAGGGCTGCGGCTGCTCGATCGAAACGAAGAAAGACGAGTGGTAGAGCTCGCCAACTCCCTGAACCACAGAGGCGATGATCGTCATCCGCTGAGGGATAGTGACGTTCTTGATCTCGTACCGATTGTCCGCGATCACTCCATGGCCACCGCATGGGAAGACGACCGCCGGCGCCACAGGTCCGTCGCCGAGCTGGACCACCAGGCTTCCGAGGCCGGCGCATGCGACGTGGAGTGAGGTAGCGCGCCCGCTCAGCTGGACCTCCGTCGCCGCCGAGCCTCCGCCGCCGGCCCCACCGAACCCGACCACCGACACCCAACCGGCCGGGGCCACCGGGAGCGGCGGCATGGACTCGACCGATTCGGGCGCCGGAGAACCCCCCGCACAGCCAGCAACGAGAACGGCGGTCACGAGTCCAACGAGAAGCCCTTTCACGATCGTCCCCTTCCCTCCAACGGTTCGACTTCGCCTCGGCGACATCGCCCTCAGGATCGCACCCGCTGCGGCCAATCGCAAACCTCAAGGGGTCCCGCGCTCGCGCGTCCGGTACACTCCGGCCATGACCACCGACGCCGCTTCCACGCCCGCCGCCGCCCCAGCCCGTCCATCGAGCCTGCCCGTCAAGCCGCGGATCTACAGCGGCATCCAGCCTACGGGCCGGCCCCACCTGGGCAATGACCTGGGCGCGATCCGGAACTATGTGGCGCTCGCGGAGCGCTACGAAGCGATCTACTGCGTCGTGGACTACCACGCCCTGACCCACGTTCACGATCCGGAGGCGCTGCGTCGCCAGACCCTGGAGATGGCCGCGGCCCTGATCGCCCTCGGCCTGGATCCAAAGCGGTGCACCCTCTTCGTCCAGTCGGATCGGCCGGAGGTCACCGAGCTCTGCTGGCTCTTCAACACCGTGACGCCGGTCGGCTGGCTGCAGCGCACGCCGACGTACAAGGAGAAGCGCGCCAACCAGCCCGAGGACGTGAACCACGGCCTGCTGACGTACCCCGTCCTGCAGGCCGCCGACATCGCCCTGCCGAAGGCGTCGCTCGTTCCGATCGGCAAGGATCAGGCCCCGCACCTGGAACTCAGCCGCGAGATCGTGCGAGCGTTCAATGCCCGGTACGGCGAGACGTTCCCCGAGCCGAAGGCGGTCTACACCGAGGCGCCCACGGTCCTCGGCACCGACGGCGTGAAGAAGATGAGCAAGTCGCTCGGGAACACCATCGAGATCCTGGCCGAGCCCGAGGTCATCCGCAAGCAGATCACATCCATGGTGACCGACACCCAGCGGATCCTTCGATCAGACCCTGGACGGCCGCAGGTATGCAACGTCTGCCAGCTTCATCGCTTCTTCGGGGCCGACTACGAGGAGATCTGGGAGGGCGAGCGAACGGCCCGAACCGGCTGCGTCGACACGAAGAAGCTGCTGGCGGAGCGGATCATCGCCCACTACGCGCCGGCCCGCGAGAAGTACGTGGAGCTCATGGCGGACCTGCCGAAACTGCGCGCGATCCTCGACGAGGGCGCCGAGCGAATCCGCCCCATCGCCGAGGCCACGATCGCGGAGGTTCGCGAGCGGATGGGACTGCGCTAGTTCGCGAGTCGTACCATGTCCGGGCCGGCGGACTGACCGGCAATCGGCAGCGGAGGTTCGAGGCAGGATGAGCGAGCAACCCGCCTGGATGCCGGTGCGGTTGAGCGACCGCGATCATCGCTGGCTCTCGGCCCTGCTGATCCTGGCGACACTGACGTTCGCCTTCGTCGTCATCGACTACGCCGGGAAGTACCTCGCGTTCTTCAACGACGTGATCATGGTGTTCTTCCTCGCGTGGCTGCTCGCGTTCATCCTCAGTCCGATCGCCAACGGCCTCGTTCATCTGTTCCGCGTGCCGCGGGCCATCGCCGTGGTGATCGTCTACAGCCTGCTGATCATCATCCTGGTATCGGCCGTTCTGCTCATCGCCCAGCAGCTGTATTCGTCGATCAACAACCTGATCCATGACCCGGCATTCAACGATCCGGAGCATCTGCGCAAGATGCTCGACCCGCTGCAGGCGAGGCTGAACGATCTCGGCGGCAGCCGGATCAGCCTCTACGACCAGGTCAATCAGCTGCTGACGAACCTCAAGAACGGAGCCAGCGACCTCACCAGGCCGCTGGGCGACATCGCGGTAGCCAGCATCGGCATCTTCGGCAACATGCTGTTCATCTTCTTCCTGTCCCTGTACATGGCCGTGGACCGCGAGCGGATCGCTCGCTTCCTCTTTCGCATCGTCCCGGTGAACTACACGGACGAGGCGCAGCTGCTCGAGCAGAGCGTCTCCCGCTCATTCGGCGGCTTCCTGCGCGGCGAGGCCCTCATGGGAATCATGTACGGCCTGATTGCCATGGTCGCCAGCGGCCTCTTCGGTCTGCCCTACATGCCGGTCGCGGCCGTCTCATCGGGCGTGCTGCAGATGATCCCGTTCTTCGGACCCTTCGTCTCGTGGATGCCGCCGGTGCTCATGGCCATCTTCCTCAGGCCGGATGCCGCGTTGCCCGTCCTGATCATCATGGTCGCGGGCTGGTTCGTGCTGATGAACATCGTCCAGCCGCGGCTCATGGCTGAGGCTGTGGGCCTTCACCCGGTCGTAGTCCTGGGTTCGGTCATGATCGGCAGCAAGATCGACGGCATCCCCGGCGCGATCTTCGCGGTCCCGATTGCCGCGGTGATCGCCGCGTTCTTCTTCTACTACCTGGGACGCAACCGTGACGTCGCGTCCGTGGCCCTGCGCGCGGCGCGCCGTGTCGAGGAGCGTGAGGGGCATCCGATCCGAGTGCCGCGCCTGCCGCAGGCGGGCGTGGACGAGGACGTCGACGAAACCACTACTGCCGTCGTCGCGACCACCGTACGGCGCCGTGCGCGCCCTGCCAGCGCAGCGACGTCGCAAGCTCGGAAGAAGGCCGCCCCACCCGACCAATCGCCCGAGCCCGCCCCCTAGTCAGGCGGGTTCGGTCTCGATCCGATCACGCCCTGGAGCCGGGGCCCGGAACGGGCCGGCAACCGGGGTCAGGAGACTTTGCCGACCCGGTGCACGTTGCTCTTGGCGAAGCTGACGAAGGTCGCCTGGCTGATATTCGTCCCGGTAACCGTGTAGGCCTTGGCAGTACCCGGGTTGACGTAGATGGCGAGGCCGCCACCGGCCAGGGTGTAGAGCTTGCCCGCTTGATCGGCGATGCTGGCGGCGCCGCCGGCTGTTCCGGGCGAGCAGGAGGTCGTGCAGTAAGCCCCCTCCTGAATCATGATCTGGGCGCCCTTGCTGCTCTTGTAGGTTGCCCACACCCAGCCGGCGTTGGGCGTGTTGTAGTTGAGCTCGGACCCGGTGAAGAACCAGCCCGAGGGGACTACGGCGCAGTAGACCGGGAAGGTCAAGTGGTTGACGGACTCGGTCCAGAAGGCCACTCCATCGGCGGCCTTGTTCGGATCCGCAGAGCAGGCCCCCGGGGCAACCGTTGGTCCCAGTGTGGGCGTAGGAGCCGGCGTGGGAGTAGCCGTCGGAGCGACGCTGCCGCTCGGCCCGGGGGTCGGCGTGGGA
>PMIP01000016.1:0-58493 GCA_003158295.1 Chloroflexota bacterium
ATGAACGAAGGCGTCGAGATCGCTCCCGACGTAGCCGTCAGCGGCCGCGCCGTCATCACCGAGCAGGTCGCCAACGGCGTCGCCGTTCGGATGGCTCTGCTGTATCTGCTGGCGGGCGCGCATGAAGCGGCCCACGCCGGTGAGGCGATCCGATGAGCCCCAAGCGCGCACCCGGGAGCACCCGGAGCGCCGGGAGCGCCGGGAGCGNNCCGGGAGCGCCGGGAGCGCCGGGAAGAGGGCTGCGGCTGGGCCCAGGGTCGGTCAGACCGTCGGCCGGTTCGAAGTCGAGAAAGCCTGGTTGGTCGACCCGGTTTTGGGTCGCGAAGGCCCGGGCGAGATCGTGGTTGCGGACGGGATCCTCGAGTCGGTCGTGTGGCTGAAGGGGGCCGAGGCCGCGGGGTTGGACGACAAGGGTGTCGTCGTAGCGCCCGGCTTCTTCGACCTCCACGCCCACTTCCGCGAGCCCGGTTTCGAGGACGCGGAGACGATCGCCAGCGGGTCCGCCGCGGCGGCCCACGGCGGCTACACGAGCGTGGCGCTGATGCCGAACACGTCTCCGGCCCTGGACGAGCCGGGCGTGATCGAGCGCATTCGAGCTGCCGTCCGGGCCGGCGGCTCGCCCGTCGAGATTCTTGCCTTCGGGGCCGTTTCGGCGGGAAGGGCGGGGGAACAGCTTTCGGCCATGGGTGAACTGGCCGATGCCGGCGTGCTCGGTTTCTCGGACGACGGCGCACCGGTGCGAACGCCCAAGCTGCTCCGAAGCGCCTTGTTGTACGCGGGTATGTTCGGGCTGCCGGTGGTGGACCATGCCGAGGACCTGGAGCTGTCCGAGGGCGCCGAAGCTCACGAGGGTTACGTCGCTTCGATCCTCGGCCTGGCGGGCTGGCCGGTCGCCGGCGAGGTGAACGCGGTCTCGCGGGACCTGGCCGTTCTGGAGGATGTTCTGCGCGATGAGCCGCGGGCTCGGCTCCACCTGACTCACGTCTCCACGTCCGCCGCGCTGGACCTGGTTCGCCGGGCGAAGGCCGCGGGACTGCCCGTTACCTGCGACGTGACGCCGCACCACCTGGCTCTTGCCGACGAGTGGATCGCCGGTGCGCGGCGCTGGTCGTGGGAGGCGCTCGGCGCCGACGGCACGTCGCGCGACCCGTGGGCGGATGGAGTGCTCGTCGCTACTCCCTACGACACCGCGCTTCGGGTCAACCCGCCTCTGCGCACCCCTGCCGACGCCGCCGCGTGCCTGGCCGCGCTCCTGGACGGTACCGCCGACGCGGTCGCCACGGACCACGCCCCGCATACGGTCGTGGACAAGGAAGTCGAATTCGGCCGGGCCAGCAACGGAATCAGCGGCATGGAGACGGCGTTGGGCGTGCTGCTGGCGATGGTGGACGCGGACCGGTTGCCGCTGGCCCGGGCCATCGCGGCCCTGACTGCGGGGCCAGCCGGCATCGTGGCCCGCTGGCCGGGCGTAGCCGCCACTCCCGTGGCTCGCCCCCGCGGCCTGACCGAAGGCGCACCGGCGGATCTCGTGGTCTTCGATCGCGCCGATCGCTGGCGGGTGACTCCGGAGACACTGCGCTCGAAGGGCAAGAACTCGCCTCTCCTCGGCCGCGAGCTGTCCGGCCGCGTACTACTCACCATCGCCGGCGGACGGCTGGCCTACGAAGACCCCGAGGCGGCTTCGACGGAGGGCTGAGCGGGAGGACGAACCTCCCGAGCGCCGCCGCACACCGCCGCGACCGCCGCGCGCCGCCGCGCGCCTCGGCACCGCCGAGCGGCAGGCCTGAGCGCCGCCGACGTTGGGCCCCGGCGTGCGAGAATAGGAGTCCGCGCGCCGGGCGGCCGTACTGCGACGGCTACCGACGCCGCTTCGAAGTCAGGAGAGAGCAGAGCCAGTGCCAGTCCTTGCGACCTTCTTCCAGGTTCGACGCGGGCGCGACCCGTTCTTCAAGTTCTACATGAAGACGATCATGCCGCGTCAGATGAAGGAGTACGAGGCGAAGTTCGGGATCAGGTTCATGGGCTGGTACAACGTGGCCTACGGCTGGGACTACGACAACGTCATCCTGCTCGAACTGCCCGACTACGGGACGCTCGACAAGCTCGAAGCCGATGAGGCGACCCGCGCTCTGGGCCACCGCGCCGGGGAGTGGATCATGTCGCGGGCTCATTCGATGTTCCTCCGGGAGCGGATCGGCCCGGATCTCGAGTACAAGAAGCTGGGGAGGCCATAGCGATGGATGCGAGCCGCAAGGATCAGCTCGGCGAACTCGCCGCGGACGCCTCTCTCGAGCGATCCGACTTCCTGGTTCAGGCTTCCGCGCAGCTGCGCAAGTTCCTCGAGGGCAACGCCGAGCGGATCTCCGATCTGGGCGGCCTGGTCCTCATCGACGACGAGGTGGACTACCTGGCCGTCGCCGCCGATCTCTCGTTCCGCAGCCGCAGCCGCTATCTGGACGAGGCGACCGGCAAGTGGGTCAGCGAGACCGAGGTCATCGAGAACCCGTCCGAGCTGGTGGAGCTGTACAACCTGGCCGACGTCTTCGCCGCGTTCGCGGAGGCGACCAAGACCGAGGCCGGGCTCGACGAGGAGCCCACGGCCGTAGGTGACCTGCTCAGATCGGCCGACATCGCGCCCGAGGAGACGGTGGCTCTGGGCGCCGAGAATCCGTATGCCGAAGCGGCGGACGAATGGGCTGCCGCCGGCCACGATGTCGACGAACCTCCGGAGAGCGAGGGGGAGGCGGCCGAGCGGCTCTACGACCTGGCGCTCGCTTTCCAGGAGCGGAGCCAGCAGACCGAGGCCCACCTTCTCGAGCAGTTCGAGTCCGCGGCAGGCAGCCTGACATCCGTCCTGGGGGACCTCA
The DNA here is from genome assembly GCA_003158295.1 of Chloroflexota bacterium. Classification (GTDB taxonomy): domain Bacteria; phylum Chloroflexota; class Limnocylindria; order Limnocylindrales; family CSP1-4; genus Fen-1039. The sequence continues at coordinate 2,868 of PMIP01000016.1, forward strand.
CCATCATCGACGACGAGGACGAGCGGCTGACCCTCCGTGCCTCCGGCTCATTCACGGCTGAGGTGGTCCCGGAGGCCGAGGTCGAGGCGGGCACGTGGCGAAAGCTCGACGGGCCGGACGACATCGTCGAGTTCTACGACCCGACCGACATATTCGGGGACCTGGCCGACACCCTGGCCGAGGCCTTCCCGGCGCTCGGCGGAGACGGAAGACCTGACGAAGACGTCGAGGACGTCGAGGACGTCGAGGACCAGGTAAGCGACGAAGACGGGGAGGCAGAAGCCGCCGGCCCCGAGCCCGAGAAGCCCGAGAAACCCAAGACCAAGCGCAAGTAGGGCGGCGACCGCCGGTGACGATGCGCCTCGTTGCGGCCGAACTGGTCGAGAGCCGGCAGATACTGCCCGGGCAGTGGCTTCAGTCGTTCCATGCCCCGGAGCTTGCCAGCGGCTCTCGCGCCGGGCAATTCGTCCATGTCCGCACCGGCGACTATTCCGGCCTCGTCCTGCGACGGCCGTTCTCCATCAACACCGCGGATCCGGCGACGGGGATCGTCACGCTCCACTTCCGAACCGTCGGCCGCGGCACCGAATGGATGGCCCGCGTCCGTGAGGGCGAGAACCTGGACATGCTCGGACCGCTGGGCCGGCCCTTCGAGGTCGACCCGCGCAGTCACCACCTGCTCCTGGTCGCCGGCGGCCTCGGGATGGCGGGGATCCGCATGCTCGCCGACGAGGCGGTTCGCGACGGGCGCCAGGTGACGATCCTGTTCGGGGCACTGAGCGCGAGCCACGTGTATCCGTCCAACCTGCTGCCGGACGAGGTCGAGTACGTCGTGGCCACCGACGATGGGTCGCTCGGCCACCACTCCCTGGTGACCGAGCTGCTGCCCGACTACGAGGCCTGGGCCGATCAGGCGTTCGCGTGCGGGCCCTATCCGATGCTTGCTCGCCTGGCCCAGCTCGCGGCCGGCCGGCGCGCCCGAATGGGCGTGGCCAAGCTCGGTCGGAAGCGAGGCGCCGGAAGGGCGGACCCGCTCGGTTCTACCGCGGCGCGCCGCAAGGCCTTCCTGCAGGTTTCCATGGAGCAGACGATGGGCTGCGCGGTCGGCGCCTGCCTGGGGTGTTCGGTCATCGGCGTAGAGGGTCCCGTCCGCGTCTGCCGGGAAGGCCCCGTCTTCGCGGCCGAGGAGATCGCATGGCCGGCGAGCGCGTGAGGTCGGCGTGGTGAAGGCGAAGAAGCAGGTCATCATCTTCGGCGACATGCGGGTCGGGAAGGACTCGCCCAACAGGTCAAAGCGCACGCCGACGGTCCGAAAGGTCAAGAGCGCCATCGTGCCCGTCGATCGGACCAAAGGCCCGCCGGCCGGACGACCTCGCGTAGAGACCGGTGGCGCGGCCGTAGCCGACCTGGGTGCCCCGACGGCCCCGCAGCCCACGCTGGCCGAGCAGGCGGCCCTCGATCGCGTCGACCTGTCGGTCGACCTGGCGCCGGAGCACGGCGGCCTTCGGCTGGCGAACCCGATCCTGGTCGCTTCGGGGACGTTCGGTTACGGGATCGAATACGGCGAGGTGGTGGACGTCGGGCGCCTCGGTGCGATCTGCTGCAAGGGGACGACGCTGCGGCCCCGCGCCGGGAATCCGCCGCCGCGCGTCACCGAGACGCCCGGCGGGATGCTCAACTCCATCGGGCTCCAGAACCCAGGAGTGGATGCCGTCATCGAGAAGTACGGCCCGATCTGGCAGGGCTGGAAGGTGCCGGTCATCGTCAACGTCGCGGGAGAATCGATCGAGGACTACGTCGAGGTGGCCCGCCGCCTGGACGGCGTCCCCGGCGTGGCGGGGATAGAGCTGAACATAAGCTGCCCCAACGTCGGCAAGGGCGGGCTGCAGTTCGCCATAGATCGCGACGCGGCCCGAGCCGTCACGGCCGCGGTCCGGCGCGCCACCGAGCTGCCGCTGCTGGTCAAGCTGTCGCCCAACGTCGCCGACGTCCGGCCGATCGCGCGGGCCATCGAAGAAGCGGGGGCGGACGCCATCTCCGCCATCAACACCCTCTCCGGTCTGGCCGTCGCTCCGGATCGGACGCGCGCCTTCCTGGGGAATGTCTACGGCGGGCTATCGGGCCCGGCCATCAAGCCCGTGGCGCTGCGGATCGTCTACGAGGTGGCGCAGGTCGTCTCGATCCCGATCGTCGCCATCGGCGGCGTCACTTCCATCGAAGACGTGCTCGACTTCCTGGCCTGCGGTGCGGTGGCGGTACAGGTCGGGACCGCGATATTCGCCGACCCGGAACTGCCGGTCCGCCTCGCGGACGATCTTCGGGCCGAGTGCGTGCGCCGCGGTCTCGACTCGTACCGGCCGCTGATCGGGACGGCCCTGCCGAAGCGAATGGGCGCCTCCTCCGCCAAGGGTGCGGAGTATCGACCGTGACGCTCATCCTCGGGGTCGCGCTCATCATCGTCATCCTGGTGCTCTGGCTCATCGACGCCGCAAGCAGCAACTGGAGACGCCGGTGACGACTGTCCGATCGGCCGCCGAACTTGCCGCGGCACACGCGATAGCCGCGCGGACGGAGGAGCTCTTCCGGCGCTCCGGAGCCCTGAAGGAAGGCCACTTCCTGCTCAAGAGCGGCAAGCACTCCGAGCGCTACCTCGAGAAGTTCCTGGTCCTGCAGGATCCGGCCGCTACGAGCGAGCTGTGCGCCTTCTGGGCGGCTCGTCATCGGAGCCCGGACGGGACGCCGATCGTAGACGTCGTCGCCGGGCCGACGACCGGTGGCGTCGTGCTGGCCTTCGAGACGGCCCGTCAGCTGGGCGTTCGGGCTATCTTCGCCGAAGAGGTGAAGGACGCCGACGGCACCACGCGGCGCGAGTTTCGGCGAGGCTTCACCATCGCCGCCGGGGAGCGGGTGCTGCTGGTGGACGACATCCTGACGACCGGCGGTTCGCTACTCGCGATGCTGCCCGCCGTGGAGGCCTTCGGCGGCGAGATCGTCACATGCGCCGTCCTGGCGGATCGCTCCGGCGGCCTGGCATCGCTCGAGTCACGCAGGACCGGGCGGAGATACCCGCTCCGCGCCCTATGGCAGCTCCAGCTTCCTACCTACGATCCCGGGCCGGAGACCTGCCCGGCCTGCGCGGCCGGGATCCCGCTCCACGCCCCGGGCAGCACGGGAACCGCGGCCGGGTAGCCGAGTAGCCGTCGTAGGGCACGGCAACGCCGCTTAGTCGAGGACGACTCGCTGGTGCCAATGAGGGGCCATCGTCGGCAGGCCGAGAGCCTGGATCTTGGGTTCGATGGCCTGCTGGGCTTCGGCGTCGCCATGGACGATGAAGACGCGCCTCGGCACGCCCGCGTCGCCGGCCTTGCGACCGTCGATGAAATGGCCCAGCCAGTCCAGGATCTGCGACTCGTCGGCGTGGGCCGAGAAGCCGCTGATGGATCGCACGGCGCAGCGGACCGTGTACTCCTGGCCGTCGATCCGGGCCGTCTTTCCGCCGGCTTGGAGATGGGCGCCCATCGTCGCTTCGCCCTGATAGCCCACGAACAGGATGATCGCCTTCGTGTCGCCGATCAGGGTACGGAGGTGGTTCAGGACGCGGCCGCCCGTGAGCATGCCGTTGGAGGCGACGAGGACGTATGGCCGCTTGCTCCGATCGATCAGTTCAGATTGAGCCGCAAGGGGCGTCTCTTTCGCGGCCGGGAAATCGATCGGCCCTTCGCCTTTGGCCAGAAGCGCGAGCGTGTCGGCGTCGTAGTAGTCGGTGTGCTCGCGGTAGATGGTCGAGGCCTTGGAGGCCATCGGTGAGTCCAGGTAAAGCTTGATCTGGGGGATTCGGCCGGCGTCGAGCAGGTGCTGCAGAGCCCAGACGACCTCCTGGGTTCGGCCGATCGCGAAGGAAGGGATGAGGAGCACGCCACCTTCGGCGACGATGTCTTTGACGGCCTGCGCCAGCTGATCGAGCGACTCGTCCTCGGGCTCGTGCTCGCGGCCGCCGTAGGTCGACTCGACGAGGACATAGTCCGCCTGGCTCAGGACGGTGGGCTCGCGCAGGATCGGGGCGTGCGAGCGGCCCAGATCGCCCGAGAAGACGAGTGTCCGGGCCGGGACGTCCTTCTGGGCGTCGACGTGCAGCTCCACGATCGAGGAACCGAGGATGTGGCCGGCATCGTGGTAGACGGCGGTGATCCCGGGCGCCACGACGACCGAGGTTTCGTACTCCACGGGCCTGAACAGGGCCAGTGAGGTCTGGGCCTGGGCCAGGTCGTACAGCGGCTCCTCGAGGACGAGGTTCGGGTTGACGGGGCTGCCGGCCATGGCGGCATCGTGATTGGGGTGTCCGACCGGCGGGAAGCCCAGCCGTGTGCCCATGCCCTGCTCGTCGTGGAAGGCCAGCTCGTCGATCCCGGAGGCCACGACATGTCCGTCCGGCGTGAGGTCACCGGGGTGCAGAACCGCGGTGGACGAGGCTGCGACCGAGGGGGCCGCGGCTGTCGAAGAAGCCGGCGAAGCCGAGCCCGAGGCGACCTCTTCCTGCTCGGCGATCTGCTCCTGCGCCTGGATCTTCTCGAGATCGCGCTGGTCTTCGACCGCCGCCTTGTCCGGATTCTTGGCGGCCCAGTGGCGGTGGCGCTTGGCGTACTCCTCCTGGAGCTTGCCCGAGTCCAGAAGCACGAGAGCGGCCAGCTCGATCGTGCCCCGAGTGGCGTAGATAGGTCCGTTGAAGCCCTGGGCCACGATGTGCGGGATAAGGCCGCAGTGGTCCAGGTGGGCGTGGGTGAGGACGATTGCGTCCAGGCTCGCCGGGTCGTAGGCCAGCGGAACGTGGTTGCGCACCACCTCTTGCGGGCTGCCCTGGAACATCCCGCAATCGATGAGAACCCTGGCTCGCTCGGTGATCAGCAGGAACTGGGATCCGGTTACGGTGTTGGCGGCGCCGAGGAAGTGGATTTCCATGCGCCCATACTGCCATCTCGCCGCCGAAAGCGTTTGCGGTTTCGCCGCCGGCGGCCGAGCCTTCCGGCCCCAGGCCAGGTCCGGTGTCACTGGAGCCCTCGCTGTCGGTCGCCGGCTCGTCGCCGGCTGCTTGGAACGGCCTCTCGGAAGCGGCCTCGCCGGTCCTCTTGTGGTATCGCTGCTGAAGGCAGCGGCGTCACGCCTGAACCCTCCAGACTCGTCTGGTCTACCCTAGTCGCAGACCGGTGTTGCCACTCGGACCGTCTCCAGCGAGCAACAAGGCCACACCGCCACCGGGCTTGGGACCCGGAGGCGCCGCCACGATGAGGATGAATGGTGAATCCCGACGATAAGCACGTGACCCGCAAACGGCGCCCGCCGGCCGGCGATCGGCTTCGTTCCGAGTCCCTGGGTGCATCTGATTCCGACGAGAGCACATCCCGCGAGCATTCGGCATTCCGGCCCGTGACGCAGTCGGGCGAGGGACAGAGTCAGAGCGCGCCGCCACCCTTCTTCAGGATCGCCAACGGTTCGGGGACGCGCCGCGGCCCCAGCTATCCCGCCTGGGAAAAGCCGCCCACGCCTTACGACTACCCGCGACTGCGGAGCCGCGAACGACGTAAGCCGATATGGATCATGTGGCCCCCGATCTTTGCGGCCATCGGCGTCGGCCTGGTCCTGTTCGTGGTGGTGGTCCTGTCCGCCTTCTCGGGCCACCGGGGGACCGCCGTCGCGAGCCCTTCGTCCTCGCCGGGCGCCAGCCATTCCGTGAGGCCGTCGCAGATTCCGGTCGTCTCGCCGTCGGGCGTCAACGGCACGAGCGCGTCGCCGTCGGGCTTCAACGGCTCGCCCGCGCCCCAGGCGAGCTACGCGCAGTACAAGGTCCAGCCGGGCGACAGCGTGACCAAGATCGCGAAGGCCAAAGGGCTCAAATCCTGGGAGCTACTGCTGGCAAACCCGAATCTCACGCCCCCGTACACCCTCAAGATAGGCTCGTACCTCAACCTCCCGGTGCCCGGCCAGCTGACGCCATCGCCATCGTGACGTCTACGGACTCTCTGGAGGCTGGCTGACCCTCCATTCTGGCCGCGAGATCCGATGGGGCCATATCGAGGATCCACGTTGAACAGAGCCAGGCTCAGCAATGCCGCTGCCGTCTTCGTGACGCCCGACATTCGGGCCACGGCTCGCTACTACCGTGAGGTTTTCGGCTTTACGGTCGTTGAGCACTACGACGCAGAGGAGGCGTTCGCGACGATCTACCGCGACAGCGTCGAGGTCGTGCTGGTCGAGGCCAGGGGTGGCGAGGTCGAGTCCAATCGAGCCCGCTACGGGGCCGGCTTCGACATCTACTTCGATCCGGACACCCTCGAAGGCGTGGATGCCTTGCACGCCGAACTGAGGGCGAAGGGTGCTCGAATCCTGGGCCAGCCGGCGATGACGCCGTACGGCAGCTACGAGTTCGTTGTGGAGGATGTCGACGGCAGGCTGATCGGTATCGGGCGGATCAGCGATCGAGAGACCTTCTTCCGGGCGCCTTCGGCTGACGGATCGGGGCGAGGCCCGGCCGGGCCGGCCGCGGTTCGGCGAAGACCCGCCTTCAGTCCGCCCGGCTCTCAGTCGGCCAGGTCGATGTAGACCGGGGCGTGGTCGGAGGGGAGCTTTCCCTTGCGGGCATCGCGGTCGATCTCCGCGGCCGTGCAGCGGTCGGCCACGGAGCGGGTCACGTACAGGTGGTCGATGCGCATCCCCAGGCCCTTATGGAAGTTGCCGGCCCGGTAGTCCCACCACGAGAACTTGCCGGGTTCGGGGCGGTGCAGCCGGTAGGCGTCCACAAGGCCCCAGTCGCGCAGCGCGGCCACGGCCGCCCGCTCGGGCTCCGAGACGTGCGTGCCGCCGGCGAAGAAGGCCATGTCGTAGACGTCCGCATCCTCTGGAGCGACATTGAAGTCGCCGCCGATCACGAGCGGTTGGGCCGGATCGCAGTCCTCCCGCAGCCAGCGAGCCAGTCGCTCGAACCAGGCCAGCTTGGCTCGATAGAAGGGCGTGTCCAGGGCTCGACCGTTCGGGGCGTAGATGCTGACGACGCGAATGCCGCCGCAGACCGCCGAGACCATACGGGCCTCGTCGGCCGTGGCTTCGGACGCCTCGGCCTCCAGTGCCTCGGCCATGGGGGCCGAGCCGGTCTCGGGGCCCGGGGAGCGCCGGACCGGACCGTCGCCGAAGTTCGTGACGATCTCCGCGATCCCGACCCGGCTCGCGATGGCGACGCCGTTCCAGCGCCCTTCGCCGTGGTGGGCCAGCTCGTAGCCTGCCATCCGGAACGGCATCTCGGGCGCGGCTTCGTCGGAGAGTTTGGTCTCCTGCATCAGCAGCACGTCCGGCTCGCGCTGGGCAAGCCACTCCTCGACCCGCTCCATACGGGCCTTGAGCGAGTTCACGTTCCAGGTTGCGATGCGCATCGATCGTGCTCCTACGCCCGTTCCGCGATGAGCTTCGTGATCAGCAACTCAGCCGGCCCGATCGCCGACTGGCCGCCCACTTCGAACGCGAGGGCGAAGCCTTCCGGGTACTTCCTGGCCGAAGAGAGCGCCTCATGCACGGAGACGAGCTCCGGGTCGCGAAGCATGTCCTCGCGCTCTCTTTCGCGAATGGCCATGCTCATTCTGAAGCCCTGGTTCAGTGGTATCAGGTAGAGCAACGCCTTCTTTCGATCGTGGATCTTGAGTATCCATCCGCCGGTCCTGGTGAAGGTCCAGTCCCGGACGAACGCCGTCGTGTGGCCGAGTATCGCCCGATAGTCGCCGTACGCGGGTCCGAGCGCTGCCTGGAGCGATTCGTCGTTCGGCTTGCTCGATTGGGCCAGAAACGGCCGCTCGGCCATTGTTCTCCCCGGCGTCGATCTAGTAGCGGCGGCCCTTCTGGCGGGCGAAGTCGAACTTGGCGGTGTCGGCGATCCCCATGACCGCCATCGTGCCGGCCTGAACCGGATCGGTGACCACGAGGTCCGCCACGTCCGTGACCGATCCGACCATGTTGAGGGCGACTACCGGGATACCGAGCGCCTGGATCTCCCGGACGGCCCTGGTGATGTCGCCGCCCATGATCGAGCCGGCAAGCAGGAGGGCGCGCGCTCGGTCGAGGTCGGCCACGGCGCGCACCGCCGCCGCCAGGTTTTCCTCGCCGACGAGCGGGATCGTGTCGACCGAGATCTTCTCGCCGCGGATGTTGTGCCGGTCAGCCTCGCTGACGGCGCCGAGGACGGCCTGGGCGATCTGCGCGCCGCCGCCCACGACGATGAGCCGCTTGCCGAAAACCTTGTCGAGGGCTTTGGTCTTCCGGCAGCCTCTGAGCGCCGGCATGTGATCGAGGACGCCGGTGACCTCCTCCTCCGTCAGCCCCTCGACCTCCAGCTCGATCTCGACCAGCGGACCTGCTTCGGCCTCCGCCCAGCGGCGGACGGTACTGAGCGTCCGGACCGTACCGCCGGCCGCGGCCACCTGCGCCGCGATCTGGCCAATTGCCGCGGGCCGGTCGGCGAAGTCGAGGCGGACGGCGACGGTGGGGGCGTGCTCCGGGCGCGGCATCTCGTCTAGCTCCCGGCGCTCATGTCGCGATCGGTCAGCCCGGTGGCGCGAGACATGTCGTCCAGGGTCAGGCTCTCCTCGGGATCGTGCTCCTCGAAGGCGAGCTTGAGCCCGTCAAAGGCGGCTCGGGTTCCGGTCGCGTCGTTGGTGGAGAGCATGAGGGCACCCTCCGTGTCCTCGGCGATTCCGACGATGGCGGTGATGTTGATGCCTCGCTCGCCGAGGGCGGCCGCCATCCTCGCCAGCGAACCCGGCTTGTCATCGAGCTGAACTGTGAACCAGACCACGCCGCACCTCCTACACGGATGGTACCCGCCGCCGCGGGTTGAGGGGAGGGGAGTAGGCAGTTCAGGGCCGTCTTCCGGCACAACGGCGCCCCAGCTCTCCCGGCGCGATTCGCGTGCACCGCCGGGCTCGTGCAACGGCAACGTTGGCGCTAGCCTTCCTCCATGGCCGCTCCCGCCGCGCTCAGAGTCCAGATCTTCGGCCTCGCCGACTCGCGGCCCACGCAGGCCTCGTTGCGCTTCTTCAAGGAGCGCCGCGTGGATGTCACCTTCGTGGACCTGCGCAAGCGGCCGATCGCGCCGGGGGAGCTGCGCCGGTTCGCGGAGCGGCTCGGCGCGGCAGCCCTGCTGGATACGGACGGCCGCGAGTACAAGGACCTGGGACTCGGCTACATGCGGTTGGGCGACGACGAGATCGTGGATCGATTGCTCTCCAGCAACCGGCTGCTTCGGTTGCCTCTGGTCCGATTCGGCGAGTCTGTGACGGCCGGCCCGGCGGACGCGACCTGGAAGGCCTGGCTGGCGGCGACTCCGAAGTAGGCCCAGGCCCGGACGATCGGCCGTGCCCCACCCGAGAACCGGCCGGCCCTCCGCGTCTCACCGGACCCTCGGCCACCGGCCGGTCCGGCATCGGGTCGACAGCCGGGGAGTCGCCCGCACGGCGGACCGCACGGCGGACCGCACGGCGTGGCATCCTCTATCGGTAACGATCAGGAGAGACCGATGCCTCGCTCGCCACACAAGAAAGACAAGGACGGTACGAGACCGTCCCAGAAGACCAGGCCGTCGCATCCGCGGACCTCACTCATGCCGGAGCCGCCTGCCGCCCCTCCAGCCGAAGCCTCCGGCGCGACTCTTCCGGCGCGGCCGAGCATCGCTGCCGGCGGCGCCGGCAGCGGAGTGGTGATCCCCTCGGACTCATACAGTGACCACGGCCGCCGCCGGGCCGGCCGGGTGACGTACCAGCCCAAGGCCGCGGCGATTCTGACGACTCACGCCCGAACGGAGGACGAGCGTCTCCTCGACACGGGAGCCCGGCCGGACTTCCGCGACTCGGATCCATGGCGCTCGCTGCGCATCCTGGCCGAGTTCGTGGAAGGTTTCGATGCCCTGGCCAGCATCGGCAAGGCGATAACCATCTTCGGTTCGGCGCGCATCGGGGAGGGCGATCCGTACTACGCCAAGGCCCGGAAGCTGGCAGGCCTGCTCGCCAAGGACGGCTTTGCCGTCATCACCGGCGGTGGCCCCGGCATCATGGAAGCGGCCAACCGCGGATGCCACGACGCGGGTGGGCTTTCGATCGGCTGCAACATCGAGCTGCCGCACGAGCAGGCGATCAATCGGTACGTGGATCTCGGCGTCGAGTTCCGCTACTTCTTCGCCCGCAAGATGATGTTCGTGAAGTACGCCGACGGGTTCGCCATCTTTCCCGGCGGGTTCGGCACTCTCGACGAGCTTTTCGAGTCGCTGACACTGATCCAGACGGGCAAGATCAAGCACTTCCCCGTCGTGCTGGTCGGAACGGAGTACTGGTCCGGTTTGCTCGATTGGCTCAGGACTGAAGCCGTTGCCCGCGGCGCCATCGAGATGGCGGACATGGATCTGCTCCAGTGCACGGACGACATGGACGAGGCTTGCCGGATGCTCACGGCGGGCGTCACGGAACGAGCACAGGAGGTCGAAGAGCCGGCACGAACGCGCGGCCGGACCGCGCCGCATCGGTAGCCTGGCCCGCGGCTGGGGCGAGCGGGTAGCCGACGCTACTCCGGCAGGATCGGGAGCTGCGCTTCCAGGTGCCCCTCGCGGATACGAGCCGGGTAGTAGCGGGGCCGGTTGACGCGGGTCAGGCGGCGCGCCGCGAGTTTCTTGGTGGGCGGCTCCGGCTTCAGCTCCATCCCCGACGGAGACCACGGCGAGTGGTACCGGCCGTCGGCGTCCAGACCGCCGGTCGTCGGCATCCGGACGGTCTCGCCGGAACGAAGGTCGAAGCGTCCCTCGTGGAGCGGGCAGGCGACCACGCAGCCCTCGAGCTCCCCGATCGAGAGTGGCGCGGACATGTGCGGGCAGCGATCGTCGCTGACCACGATCCCGTCGTCCGTCCAGGCCACCAGCAGGTCGAGATCCGCCCGCGTGACCCGGCGCATGCTCCCGGGCTCCAGGTCCGATACGGCGGCGATCTCGACGAACGGCGCCGCCCGTGTCCCGGGCGCTCGGAGCTCGCGCGGGAAGCGGGCAATGGGCGGAGCGGCGGAGGTCCGGCCCGATGGCGCCGACGGGCGACCCGGCTCTGGCGGGGCTCCTGTCGCGGCGAGGTCGTCGGCCAGGTCCGCTGGTGTCATGGAGAACATGACGACATCGACGGGCCGGTTGTCGCGGTCCGAGTCCCAGTTCCGGACCAGTCCCTCGTAGCGGAAGCCGGCCTTCTCGGCCACGGCCTGAGACGCAACGTTGCCGGGAAGGGTCCATAGGGCCAGGCGCTCGATGGCCAGCGATTCGAAAGCCCAGCGCGTGATGAGGCGGACGGCCCTCGTGGCCACACCGCGGCCTCGAGCCTCGGATGCCACCATGTAGCCGATAGCGTGGCGCCGTGAGTTGGGCCCCACGTGCAGCCCGACCGAGCCTATGTACCGGTCGGACGCGGCGTCAGCTATCGCGAACTCGTACCCTGTTCCGTCGCGCCAGGATTGCAGCGCCATGAGGATGAAGCGTCGCGCGTCGGCCTCGGCGTAGGGCGCCGGGATGACCGGGATCCAGCGCTGGACGGCCGGGTCCTGGCAGGCGGCCGTGATGTCGAGCGCGTCGTCCGCACGGAAGGGCCGCAGCGATATCACGCCGTCGCTGAGCGGAGGATTCGGTGGGCTTAGCTTCTCGGGCATGATCGGAAGTATGCCGGTTCCCTGGCCGGAGGCCGCCTTCCTCGATGTTGTGAGAAAGGGAAGGCGGGCCGGTGAGGGGGGGCCGGCCCGCCTTAGGTGTGAGCAGTGGCAGGGTCGTCGGGACAGGCCATCGGGCCCCTGACCGACGGACGCGCCAAATTCTACCGGGCGACAGAGCTTCCTGCATCGCCCGGATGTGCTTTTCGGCGAGGAGAGGGATCATTCACCTGCCGACAGCCGAGGTCGGTGAAACTGCCCATGCTGCCCGGAGGTCGCGATGCGATTCGCACTGATGATCGAGCCCCAACAGGGACTCTCCTACGCCGAGCAGCTCGAGATTGCCCGGCTGGCCGAACGCCTTGGATTCGAGGCTTTCTTCCGATCGGACCACTACCGCAGCTTTCCGGGCCCGGACGACAGGCCCACCACGGATGCCTGGACGGTCCTGGCCGGAATCGCCCGTGAGACGACGCGCATCCGGCTCGGCACGCTGGTCTCGCCCGTGACGTTCCGCCATCCCGGGTCCTTTGCCAAGGTCGTGACCACGGCGGATGAGATGAGCGGCGGTCGAATCGAGGTCGGGGTGGGAGCCGGCTGGAATGAGCCGGAGCACACGCGACTCGGCTTGGCCTTCCCGGAGATCGTCGAACGGGCCGATCTCATGGAGGACGAGCTGGCGATCCTCCACGGCCTGTGGGAGGAGCCGGACGGCTGGTCGTTCCAGGGCAAGAAGGTTCGGATCGAGTCGGCGTCGTTCGCTCCCAAGCCGGTCCAGCGCCCCCATCCGCCGATCATCGTCGGCGGGGAGGGGAGTCCCCGTTCGCTGCGCCTGGCCGCTCGCTACGCCGACGAGTACAACATGTCCAGCAGCGATCCGGATACCTGCGCAGGGGCCTTCGCCCGGCTGGACGAGCAGTGCCGCAAGATCGGTAGAGACCCCGCCGCCGTGACGCACTCGGTCATGGCGGGCCTGCTGATCGGCCGAGACGAGGCCGACCTGGCCGGCCGGGCGCAGGCTCAGCTGGCCTTCGTTGGTGAAGCCGGCACGGATGCCGGGGCCTGGCTGGAGGCTCGCCGGAAGCGCTGGATTGCCGGCATTCCGACCGAGGCTCGGGCGATGGTCGCGCGCTTCGAAGCGGCGGGTGCGCAACGGATCATGCTGCAGGACATGCTGCCCCGCGACCACGGAATGATCGAGCTGGCGGCGGGCGAACTGCTAGGGAGAGGCTGACCCGAACGGCGGAGCTCGGTCTAGGAGCACGCCCTGGAAGGCGGTTCAGGAGCGCGCCTGAGACGGCGGTCTGGAGCGCGCCCTGGAAGGCGGTTCAGGCGCGCGGTTCGGCTCGAGCTCGCCGCGGGCCTTGCGGGCCGCGCGGGATCAGACCGACACGTGAGGCTGGAGCGTAGCGGAACCATGCCCGCCCAACCAGCGCCTCCAATTCCACCGGGCCGTAGCGGCGCGAGTCGATCGACGAGGCGTTGTTGTCGCCGAGCAGCCAGGCCTGTTCCGGGCCCAGGTGGAGTATCCCCGCCGAGATGCGGATGTGATCGCCCGGACCGGCGGCCACCCTCTTGATGGCCAGGAGGCCGCTCTCGGGCTCGTGGAATACGACCACGCTGCCGCGCCGCGGCCAGCGTCTCGGCGTGGGGTCAAGGAGCAGCCAATCCCCGGCGGCGAGGGCAGGAGCCATGCTCTCCTCGGCCACGGCGACGCGCCAAACGCCGCTGCGCGCGCGCCCTAACGCGTCCGCAAGAGGGGACAGCGAAACGCCGGAGGATGTACCTCCGGCGCTCGACTCGTCCGACGGCTCGAACGTCACTTCTTGGTGGACCAGAAGATGTCGGCATACTCCTTGACCGCGGCCTCGAGCTCGGCGGCAGCCGCGGCGTCGATGTTCTGCTTGTTCTTGCCCGCGAGCTTGAGGATCTTCCACGTTCGATCGTGGAGATCCGGGTAACGCTCCACGTGCTCGGGCTTGAAGTAGTCGGCCCAGATGACCGCGATCTCGTGCTTCACGATCTCGGCGTGCTGCTCCTTCACCGCGACGCAGCGGATCAACTTGTTGCGGTCGGCAAGATCGGTGGTTCCTGCCGGGATCTGGCCGATCAGCTCGACCATTCGGGCGACGGTGCGAGCGGCAAGCTCGGCAGCGTGCGGGTCGTAGATGCCGCACGGAACGTCGCAGTGTGCGTAGGCGGTTGTGGGCGGGCGAAGCCAGCCGGTTGCTCGGAACATCGGTCTCCTCTCGGGAGGTCAGGCGAGGCAGGGACGAGCAGGCAGCTTCGCTGGGCCTCAGCCTCCTCCAGTGTTGGAGCCACCGCCCCTCGTGTCAAATGCGGGCCCCGGTGCGATGCGCCGGCCGCGTCCGTCACCGGCTGGCAGTCCTGTCGCCTCGTCGGTCGTGCGGGATTCTCCACGTCGTCTCCACGGGAAATCCATAGATAGTCCGCGAAGTCTTCAGCCTGGTGTCAGGATCCAACTCGTAGATTCGTGTCAGCAGTTCCCTGCGGGGATACCGCGAGCCAGATGTACGCTGGTCGCGGGTCCACCCACCAGGCAGCCGGAGATTCGAGACCGCCCCAATGAATGGCAGTTACGTGGCCGAAACCCGGGTCAGGGCCGCGGCCCCCACCCGCAAGGTACGTCGTGTGCCGATCCCGCGCGTCTGGCCCGTCAAGGCCAGCGACTTCTACGCGCTCCTGGGCGGCAATGCGCTGCTGATCGCCGGCATGTGGATCCGCCACGGCAATCTCCGCGAGCTCACGACGCCCGCCGGCATCTTCACCGCGATCGGAGAGCTGTGCGCCCTGTACGGGACGTACCTCGTCCTGATCCAGCTGATCCTGATGTCGCGCAATCCGTGGCTCGATCAGGTATTCGGCCAGGACCGCATCACCGACGCCCACCGCTGGGTCGGGTTCGGCGCGATCTGGCTCCTGGTCTTCCACGCCATCTTCACCACGGTCGGGTTCGGGATGGGAGTGAATACCTCCCCCGTGGACGAGGCGATCGCGCTCCTGACGACGTACCCGTACGTCCTCTGGTCGGCGGCTGCGCTGGGGCTTTTCATCTTCGTGGGGGTCAGCTCGGTCAGGGCGGCACGCCGCCGAGTCTCGTACGAGACCTGGTATGCGATCCATCTCTACACGTACCTCGCCATCGCCCTCGGCTTCCTGCACCAGATCTTCGTCGGAGTCGACTTCACCACCGATCAGCTCGCGACGCTTTACTGGATCGCGTTGTACGTGGTCGCCTTCGGCATCCTGCTGGCGTTCCGTTTCGGCCAGCCGATCGCCGTCACCTCGCGGCATCGCTTCCGCGTCGCCAACGTCGTCGAGGAGGCGCCTGGAGTCACGTCCATCTACCTGACCGGTCGCGACCTCGACCTGCTCCCGGTTCGCGCCGGCCAGTGGTTCCGCCTTCGATTCCTGACCTCCGGGGACTGGTACAAGGCGCATCCGTTCTCGATCTCGGCGGCGCCAAACGGCCGCTATCTCCGGTTCACCGTCAAGGACCTGGGCGATCACACCGGCAGGTTGCAGCGCATTCGAGTCGGTACTCAGGTGATGCTCGAAGGCCCGTATGGCGCCTTCACCGGTCTGGCTCGCAGGAAGGCCCGCGTGCTGATGATCGCGGGCGGAATCGGCATCACGCCTCTCCGGGCGCTCCTCGAGGAGTTGCCGGCATCACGGGGCAACCTGACCCTGATCTACCGCGCGAGCAGCCCCCAGGAGGTCGTCTTCCGTGAAGAGCTCGATCAGCTGGCCAGCCTCCGCGGCGCCACCGTCCACTACCTCGTGGGGCGGCGTGGATCGCGGGAGATGCCGACCGATCCGCTCGAGCCGCGAGCCCTCCGCCGCCTCGTTCCCGATCTTCACGAACGTGACATCTACATCTGCGGGCCGGCCGGGATGATGGAACGCGTCCTGAGCGGATTGCGCTGGCTGCGCATCCCGTCCGCGCAGATCCACTACGAACGGTTCTCGTTCTGAAGCCGAGGAGAGATAGAAGAATGCCAATGAGAGCCGTAATCGGCACCTTCCTGACAGCCGTCGCGCTGGCCCTGCTCTTGAGCTTCAAGACGCCGGCCACAGCCGGACTCAGCGCTCCTGCGGCCGTGAACGGCCCGGCCGGCTCCCCGGCGGCGGCCGGTTCCCCGGCGGCGGGCGGCGTGCCGGCGGCGGGCAGCACTCCGGCGCCGAAGGGTTCATACACCGGTCAGCTGACCGGCTCCACCGTCCAGACCCCGTTCGGTAACGTCCAGGTGCAGGTAACCCTGCAGGGCGGGAAGATAACCGACGTCCAGACATTGCAGCTCCCCAGCGGCGGGCACTCGTCGCAGGTCAGCCGGTACGCCGCGCCGCAGCTGCGCAGTGAGGTCCTCCAGGCTCAGAGCGCCCAGGTGGACAGTGTCAGCGGCGCCACGTACACCAGCCAGGCTTATCAGCAATCCCTTCAGTCGGCCCTGGATCAGGCCGCCTAGCAGGCGGTTGCCGCCCGGCAGCATCAACCCGCGGCGGCGCGGCACAGTCGGGATCGGCGAGACTGTGGGTGCGGCGCGAACTCGTCCGCACGCCACAAGACCTTCCCGTCAAGCTATGATCTGAGACGTGATTGAGGAGACGCCAGCACCGTTCGACGGGGGCCCGAGCGCCTGTCCGTTCGTCGCCTTTGAGGAAGATCGCGATCACAGGTCGAGCGTCCCCGACCCCCGCCATCGCTGTTTCGCGGCGGCCGAACCGGAGCCGCGTGCCTTCCCTCATCAGGAGCGTTACTGCCTGGCCGCGGACTTCCCCCAGTGCCCGATCTTCCTCGACTGGGCACGACAGGAAGCCGCCGGGGTCACGAAGCCGGGCGCCGCGTCGGCAACGGGGACGACGATCGGGCCGGAAGGCACCGGCATTGCCGCCGCCGGGGCAGCCGGAGAGGAGGAAGTCACGCCGCCCTTCCTCGCCGGGCGTTCCCGGCCCACTCCGGGTGCGGCAGTGGCCGCCACGGCGCCACGGTCGGTTGAGGCGGGAGCCGGCCTATGGAGCTACGAGGGCGAGACCAAGCGCGCCTCATCTCCGTCCGCTCCGGTAGCCCCTTCATCGCTGGGGACCCCGGCCGTGGCGATGGCTCGACGGGGACCGAGTCACCCCGGCTGGGAGAATCCTCCGCGCCTCGAGAGCTTTCCGAGGCTTCGGAGCCGTGACGATCGGCGCGCCAATCAGCCGCTGTTGATGTTCGCCGTCGCGATCTCGATTCTCATGGTCGCTCTGATCGCCTTGCCCGTCATCTTGAGCCAGAAGGGCACGACGGCCGTCGTCAGCCCCGGCTCGCTGCCGCCCGCTTCGGGCGCCTCTCAAACCGGTTCGAGCCCGAACCCCTCGGCGTCCCAGCCCGCCACGCCCCTGCCCTCGGGCGCCTGCCCGGGCCAGATCCATCGCGTCGTCTCCGGCGACTCTCTGGCCGGCATCGCCGGCGGCAACGGCTTGCAGATATGGGAGATCATCGCCGCCAACCCGAGCGTGGCTCCGCGCCCCGACCACCTGGAGATCGGCTGGAGGATTTGCGTCCCGCCGGCCGGTTTCGAGCCGACCCCGGCGCCGTCGTCCTCGTAGAGACCTGGTTCTGAGCGCGATCGCCGCAGGCGAAACCGATCCCCGTCATGCTCAGATTGATCCCCTCAGCCCCGCCGTGGGCGCCGCGGGTGCCGCGATCAGCGCGGCGTGAGGTTGATCGCCGTGATCTTGCCCGTTTCCACGCGGAAACTGGCGTCCAATTCCTGCGTCGGCGCACCGGGACGGACCACGAGCAGAGTGGCCTGGTAGGTGTTGCCCATGTCGCGCACGTCGCCCGGGATCATCCGGAAGCCCGGTTCCGCGCGCAGGAACCAGCCGCCCACCTCTCGCAGGCCGCGCAGGGTGCGAGCGTTGCCGCCGATGTGGACGCGCAACTCCGCCTTCTCGTCCATCAGCGCCACGGCAGCCTCGCGGTTGCCGGCATTCAGCAGGTCGAAGAACTCTTCCATAGTGTCGACTGCGCCCATGGCGCGAGTGTAGCGGACCGGGAGGATCGCACGTCGGCCTTCAGACCTCGCATGCTGGTGCCATCCCAGCCGATCTTGCCGGCATCCGGCAGGACTCAGAAGCCGCCGCCTGCGCCTCCGCCCCCTCCTCCGCCTCCGCCGCCGAAGCCGCCGCCGCTGAAGGTGCTTCCACCCGAACTGCTGCCGCTGCTTGGGGTGTATGGCGGCGAGGCGTGAGTGATCGACCCGAGCGCAGCCATGAGCGCTCCTGGATCGGGTATGCGTGAGGCAGAGAAGAGGCCGCCCTGGCCGGGCGAGCTGATCAGGCTGCCCTCCGAGGAGCGGGTGCTCACGAGCCACCAGGATGGATGCCAGACCGGCGCTGTGGGTTGCAGGTCATCCCACTTGCCGAATGAGCGGGCCATCAGCCCCTCGATCCCGCTGTCCAGGCCGAAGGCGATGCCCCAGGCCATAGTCTCGTCCGGCGTCGTAACCCAGGGCAAGGGCCGTTTCTCAACGACTTCGCCCATCGAGTGGGCCTCGGCAAGGGTCCGGTCCATCGTTCGTCGATAGGCCGCGAGCATGGCGTACAACATGGCTCCCTGGCCGGTACGGGCAGGCATGAACCTCGCCACCACCAGGGTCACGACCCCGGCCACCCCCAGCGCAACCGCGACGGAGAGAAGCCCGCTGGCCTCGAGCAGGAACCAGAAGGCGGCCACGAAGCCTGCCGCCACGATCTCGAGCCCACCGATCTCATGCCATCGAAAGAGGACGTCGCTCGGCTTGGCGGTCAACCAGCCCCGCTCCACCGCGGCGATCTCCAGCCGGTCGCGGAACTGGTCGAACGCCGGGCCGAGCTCGTAGAGCCGGGCCGGGCTGATGTAGCCGTGATGGCTCCGAGATTGCTCGTCGACGGCCTGGCAAACGGCGGCTTCGGGCCCGGGCAGCGCTTCCTTGCCGGGGCCGAGGAAACGGACGCCCGTCCGGGTCGAGTCGTCGGGACCGGCCGAGTCCGAATCGGAGTCCTCCGCGCCACTCGCGCGTACCTCGAAGGCAATGCATCCGCGCGCCGCCAGATCGACCACGCCCGCCGTGACTGTGCGATCCGTCGCCTTGTCGGCCAGCAAGACCGTGGCCATCGCCGGCGTAAGGTCCGGCGGCGGCGCCGCCATTAGGATCGAGGTGTCGTCGATGTAGACAGGGTCGCGTCCGTGGCGGAGCCAGGCAAAGATGACGTAGATGATGAGGAGCAGACCGAGCAGCAGCCCGGCCAGGGCGACCACGGCGTTGATCTGGCGGCCCTGTTCCAGAGTCGCAGCGTGCTCGGGCGTCGCGTTGGCGTCGATGTCATGCAGAGCCACGAGAAGCCCGCCATCGAGATCGCCGTCAGCGAGAAGAGGCTTCATGTCCTCCTCGAAGACGGCCTGGCGATCGGAGTCGCTGAGGAAGGCGGCCCGGTAGCCGCTGCCGGCATAGAGCGAGACCTGACCGTGCCGGAGATTGGTCTGCATATCGAAGAGGATGACCAGGCCGTCATCAAAGCCTTTGCGGCCAACGCCCCACTGGTTCATCAACGCCAGTGCATCGGCATTTGCCTTGTCGAGGTCGTCGCTCGCCGGCTTGACCTGGGTGTAAACGGCGACCTGGGCGCCGGTCCGGATCTCGATGCCGGAGATGATCGACCTGGCCTCCGCGATGGTCTCTGACGAGAAGATGCCGGCGTAGTCGTAGACGCGCTCCCCGGTGACCGCGTCCGGATAGGGTGGACCGGCCGGCGGCGTGGCCGCTGCGGCAACTCCGGCCACGGCCAGCCATACGCCGAGGAGGGCTCCGGTCAGGCCAACGGCGACTCGCCGGATCCGACGATCGAGGGCCGATGGGGCCGCCGCCGGCCTCGCGATGGAAGACACGGTCCGGGGTGCGCGCGCGAGCCTCTCGTCCGTGCCCACGTCAGAAGCCTCCGCCGGCGCCGCCGCCTCCTCCGCCTCCGCCACCGCCGAAGCCACCGCCACCCGAGTGGGATGTCGAGGCGCCGATCGAGCCGATCGCAGACATCATCGATCCGACGTTCGGGATGGCACTCGCCGAGAAGGCTCCGCCGGCGGATGCCCCTCCCCCTCCGCCGGCCAACGACGTCCCGCCGACTGGGACCCACCACATCGGGTACCAGCCGGCGGCTCGACCTGTGGCCGCGGACGTCTCGACACTCCGCCGCAGGACCCCATCGATCTCAGCGTTCAGCCCAAACGCGACGCCCCAGGCCATGGCTTCGTCGGGCGTGGAGACCCACGGCAGGGCCTTGCTCGCCACGACCTGGTCCATCGTCTGAGCCTGGGCCATGGTGTACTGGAGGGTCCTCCGGTAGGCCGCGAGCATGGCCCGAAGCATCGCCCCGAGCTGGGTACGGGACGGCATGAACCACGCCGTGACGCCGGTTATCGCCGCCGCGACGATCAGGGCGGCGCCGCCCAGCAGCCCGCCGCTCGCCTCGACGCTGAGCGTCCAGAAGATGAGCGGGGCTGCCGCCAATCCCTCGGCGACGGCGACCACGATCCAGAGGCCGACTACCCTCGATGGCTTGCCGGCCAGCCAACCCTTCTGGACCGAGAGCGCCTCCAGATCGCTCTTGAGCGTGCTCACCGAGGTCGCAAGCTGTGGCATGGACTCCGTCTCGACGAATCCGTCCGGCCCCACCCATGTGCAGATGGCCGAGTACAGGCCCGCTTCCGGAGTGCCGATCGTGGCCGTCTTGCCGGTCACCCCCACCGTCGTCTTCTTAGCGAGGAACGCCGTTTCCTGGCGAAACTGGATCAGGCCGCGGGCAGCCAGGTCGACCATGGCCGCCGAGACGGTCCGGCTCGACGTCCGGTCGTCCATGAGAAGCGTGGCCATTGCCGGCGTGAGGCCGTCCGGCGGCGCGGGCATGAGGACGGATTTGTCGTCCACGTAGATCGGGTCGCGCCCGTGGGTGTACCAGCGGATGAGCACAAACGCGACGAGCCAGATTGACAGGACGAGGGCTCCCAGGCCCACTATGGCGTTGAGGATTCGAGCCCGATTGAGCTGGTCGGCATGCGCCGGCGTCGCGGCAGCGTCGATGCCGTTGATGGCGGCCTTCAGTGCCCCGTCGAAGTCTCCGGCCTTGAGCAGCGGCATCATGTCGTCGTCGAAGATCGACTGGCGATCCGAGTCGGTCAGGAACGCGGACCGGAAACCGCTGCCGGCATACAGGCTCACCTGGCCATGCTGGCGGTTGTCCTGCATGTCGAAGAGGATTACCAGCCCGTCGTCGAAGCCCTTTCGACCAACGCCCCACTGGTCCATCAGGGCCCGCGCGTCGGTGTTGGCCTTGTCGAGCGTGTCGCTCTGCGGCTTGACCTGGGTGTAGACCGCGACCTGGGCGCCGGTCCGCTGCTCGATCGCCAGAATCGTCTGCTCAGTCTGCGAGATCGCGGCCGACGAGAAGATGCCGGCGTAGTCGTACACGCGGATGCCGGTCACGGCGTCCGGATAGGGTGGGCCGGCCGGCGGCGCGGTCGTCGCGGCCGCGGCGATCGAGGCGATAGCCAGCCACGTCCCGACGGCCACTGCCGCGAAGCCGATGGCCACGAGTCTCCCGCGTGCCCTCATCCCACTCTCCTCCAGCCCTGGCCCGTCTTCCTGGCCGCCTGACGGGCACGCACGCGGCGGACCAGTTCAGCGGCCAGCTCATAGCGGCCGAAGCTCGGCATCACGTACGTTCCCTTGACCTGACCCTCGCACTGCTCCAGAAGGTTCATCGACATCTCGAGGCCGACTTCCGCGCCCCGCTCGCCGGCGGCGTGCATTGCCGCCCGCTGCTCGTCGGGGATTGTGATGCCGGGCACTTCGTTGTGCAGGAACTCGGCGTGGCGAGCGCTATGGAGCGGCAGCACGCCCAGCAGCACAGGGACGGGGAAACCATCATCCCCGAAGGTCCGGCGGGCCCGGGACAGCATTGCCTCCACCTGGGCCATCGAATAAAGCGGCTGGGTCATGATCAGGTCCGCACCGGCAGCAAGCTTACGTTCCAGCCTGGCCCATTCCTTGTCCTGGTCCCCGGCCGTCGGGTCCAGCGCGCAGGCGATCGTGAAGCCGGCCGGCTGCCCGATCGAGCCGCCCGCGGCGTCCTCGCCCCGGTTGAGCCGGTGAATGATCTCGATCAGCCCGATCGCGTCCACGTCCCAGACGGCCGTGGCGGCGGGCAGGTCCGCGACCCGCGGCGGATCGCCGGTCAAGGCGAGGATGTTCCGGAGCCCCAGGGCGTGAGCGCCGAGCAGCTCGGCCTCGAGGGCCATCAGGTTGCGGTCGCGGGTTGTCAGGTGGACGAGGCACTCCAGCTTCAGGGCTTGCTGGATGCCGAAAGCCACGGCCGTCGAACTCATCCGAACGCGGCCGGTCGCGGAGTCGCTCACGTTCACGAGATCCACCCCGGCCTCCTGGAGCAGGCGCGCTGCCTCGACCGTCCGGTCGATCCGGATGGATCGGGGCGGGTCGATCTCCACCGAGATCACGAAAGCGTCCTCCCGGAGCTTCCGCGCCAGGCCCGACGGCGGTGTGGCGTGGCCACTCCCCGTCGCCTCGGCGGTGGGCGTCCGCGGGGCTGCAGCGGCGGCGGGATCCGCGTCGGGGTCCGCGGCGGGGTCCGCGGCGGGGTCCCGCCGGCCGGGCGACGATTCGTCGCCGGGTTGCGTGGCCGCGATGACCGATGGTCCGGACTCTCCCGAGTTCAACGCGTCGATGGCTTCACGCATGGCCCTGGTGTGTTGTGGGGTCGTGCCGCAACAGCCTCCGACGATGCGCGCCCCGGCCGCGAGCATCTGCGGGACCGTCTCACCGAAGTACTCCGGTCCCGCCGAGTAGACGAACTGGCCTTCCACGCGTCGAGGCAGCCCTGCGTTCGGGACGATCGAGCGAGCCACTGTAGGGGTCGGCGGCCCGGTCCGGGCGAGCGCTTCCAGACAGACGAGCGGGCCGGCTCCGCAGTTTACCCCGACCGCATCCACGCCCGCGTCGACCAGCGCCGCCGTGGCCACCTCCGGGGTCGTCCCGTCGCCGGTGACCAGGTCCTCGCCGAAGGTCATCTGGGCAACCACCGGCAGGTCGCAGGCGCGGCGCGCCTCCTCGATCGCCGCCAGCAGCATCTCGAGACGCTCGAATGTCTCGAAGACGAAGAGGTCGGCGCCGCCCTCCAACAGCCCCTCGATCTGTTCCCGGAAGGCGGCCCTCGCAAGGCCCGGGTGCGGCCGCGCCGGCATTCGACCGGTCGGGCCGAGGGGCCCGATCGATCCGGCGATCATCGCCTCGCGGCCGGATCTTTCCCTGGCTTCTCGAGCCAGCTGGGCGGCACGACGGTTAAGGAGTCCGGCCTGCTTCTCCAGGCCGTAGTCGGCCAGCCGGAAGCGATTCGCACCGAAGGTGTTCGTCTCGATCGCGTCCGCCCCCGCCTCGAGGTATTCGAGGTGGATGGTCGAAATGACGTCCGGCCTGGTCAAGACCAGCTCGTCGAGGCACGCTCTCTGGGGAACGCCGCGGCTGTACAGGAGCGTTCCCATCGCTCCGTCGAGCAGGAGCGGTCGGCGTCGCAACCGGATCCTGAACCGCTCGCGCTCCGTCAGTGTCCCCGGGACGCCGGTAGCCGCGGCTCCCACGGCCTCGGATGCGGCGAACAGGCTGGCGAGCGTCTGGCTCTGAAGAACCGGCATACGAGAAAGCCTAGCCGGTCCGCGGATCAGTTGAGAGACGTGGAGGCCTGCAGCGACGAGCGCCGCAGGGACGAGCGCCGCGGAGACGGTGTGCGGTTGTCCCGCGTCCGCCCGGCTAGGCCGTGGCCCGAGCTACAGCCCGACGACCCTGCGCGGCACCAGTACCAGATCCAGGACGGTGGCCACGATGCTGATCACGATCGAGGCGACCACTGCCGCACCGATGGCCTCGTAGCCCCAAGTGGGCGGATAGCCGCCGACCTGAAACTTGAACCCGGTGTTCACCAGGTCCTTGACCTGGCTCAGGTTGACCAGCCAGGCCGTGCCAAGAAGCATCACGGCATTGATGACGAAGGCGATCATGCCCATCGTCAGCAGACCGACCGGCATGGCCAGGGCCTTGAGGATCGGCTTGAGATACGTGTTGACCAGGGCGAAGACCAGGGCAATCAGGAGGATCATCGCCCAGTCTTCGAGCTTGTCGCGAGGATCCAGGCGAACTCCGGGAACGAACGTCGCCGCAGCCACGAGCGCAACGGCGTTCACGGCGACCTTGATCAGCAGGTCGAGCATGAGCTGTTCCTCCGAGGACCGAGCGCCGCCTGCGGCGACGGCTCCGCATGGGGGGATGCTAGCGCGCCCGATGGCGACGTGCGTGGATTCTTCGACTCCTTGGGCCGAGGTCCGCATGCCGAAGCGCGCTAGACTCGGCCCAAATACAAGACGGGCAATGCCGAATGGGAGACCAATGTCGCAGTTCGCCGGGCGCGTCGACGCATTTCTGGACGAATTCTTCCGCATGTACCCCGTTTCGGCCACAGCCACGGGGATGCACGAGGTAGATGGCGAGTGGCCCGATCTGAGCGAGGCCGGCCGCGCGGCCCGACTCGCCTTCGCCGGCCGCTGGGAGGCCGAACTGCGGGCGATGCCGGACGGCGCCCTGTCGGCGGACGAGCGGATCGACCGAGACCTGCTGCTCTCCGAGCTGGCCGAGCTGCTGTTCGACGAGACGGACCTGCGCGAGGGGGCATGGGATGCGCTGGGCTACGTGTATCTGCTGGGAAGCGGCATCTTCCCGCTGCTGGCCCGCGACTTCGCTCCGCTCGAGACGAGGCTGGCGTCCGTCGCCGCGCGCCTGGAGGGCGTACCGGCCGTTCTCGCGGCGGCACGAGCGGAGCTGGGCAGCCTGCCGGGGCGGCCGGCGTCGAGGCTGCATACCGAGATCGCCATCAAGCAGCTCTCGGGGATCGCGGCCCTTGCCGGCGACGCGGTTGCTCAGGCGGAGGCTGCGGCGGATCGGCCAGGCGTAGCCTCGGTCACGCCACGTCTTGGCGCGGCCGCGGGGGTCGCTCGCGGCGCGATTGGGGAGTTCGAGGCATTCCTGCGCGACGACCTGCTGCCGCGTTCCTCGGGCGACGGGCGACTCGGGGCTGACCTGTTCGCGCGCAAGCTGCGCCACACCTTCCGGTCCGGTCTGACCGCCGACGAGATCCTCGCCCAGGCCCGAGTGGAGTACGAGGCGGTCCGCGGAGAGATGGTCAGGATCGCCCGGGGGATCTGGAGCGAGTGGGTCCCCGGGGAACCACTCCCCACGGCCGCCGGCGACGGCAGCCAGGAGGCGGCGGACCAGCGCACCGTCTCCGCCGTCACCGCGGCGATCGGCCGGGCCCACCATGCTGCCGACGATCTCGTCGAGTACTGCCGCGAGAGCTACCGGGGCATCGTCGACTTCTGCCGGGCGAATGACCTGATCACCGTCCCCGACGAGCCCCTCGAGGTCGACTGGACGCCGCCGTTCCTGCGCGAGTTCGCCGGCGCGATGCTCGACGCTCCGGGCCCGCTGGACAGGGGACAGAAGACGTTCTACTTCGTGACCCCACCGCCGGATGATTGGACGGCGGCCCAGGTGGAGTCGTACCTGGCTGAGGAGAACGACCGCCAGATCGATCTGACGACCATCCACGAGGGAACGCCCGGCCACTACCTGCAGCTGGTCTACTCCAACCGTTGCCCGTCGATCGTGCGGGCGGTCTTCTCCAGCGGGGTCTTCGTAGAGGGATGGGCCGTCTACGTCACCCAGGTCATGATGGACGTGGGCTTCCACGCCGGCGACGCGGCCTTGCGACTGATCCACTGGAAGTTCTACCTGCGCGCCATCACCAACGCCATGATCGACGTCGGGATCCATGCCGGGTCGATGACCGAGGCCGAGGCGATGGACCTGATGGTCCGAGGCGGATTCCAGGAGGAATCGGAAGCCAGCAAGAAATGGGACCGTGCCCGACTCACCTCGACACAGCTGTCCACGTACTTCGTGGGTTCGATGGAGATGTGGAGCCTGGAGCGTGAGCAACGCCGGCGAGCGGCCGTGGCGAGCGGCGATCCGCGGGCGGCGGCTGCCGTTCCGGAGCCGCGCGTCGTTGGCGGCTTTGGCGAGACGCCGGGGTTCGTCTACCAGGAGCACCTGGAATCGGTCATCGCACACGGGTCGCCCCCGATCCCGCTGCTGAGGCGAATCCTCCTGGGGGAGTAGCGGCGGCCGCGAACCGGTCCGGGTTCAGGCAGGCTTCGGGCGTTATCGGCCGGGGCTCTTGCCCCTCGCCGCGTCCTCGAGCTTGTCGAGCTGGTATCCGGCGACTTCACCGGCGCGGGCCACCACGGCGGTGACGCGTTTCGCCTGGGCGAGTCGCGACGCCAGGCGCGTCTTGGAGAGCCCGGGCGTGGCGGTGGCCTGCAGCGCGTCGAGCGCGAACATCCACCACAACGCCTGCCCGAAAGACTCGCGGTTGAACCAGCTGACGCCTTCCCAGATGTTTACGCGGAGATAGGCCCGAACGGCCTCATCCGTCAGGAGGGTTCGAATCAGCGTCGGGGCTCGGTCGGCAGCCGGCAGCTCCGAGACGGAGCTCGGGAGCGGCAGGCGCCCGAAGACTCGCATGAGCGCCACCAGGCCCCAGGCGGCGCCCTCATCCAGCCCAAGGTCGGAGAAGACGCCGGCGATCGCCGGCCCCAGCTTCAGCTCGTCGAGCGAGCTGCCCCGCGCCGATTCCGTCCCGGCAGCGGAGGCGATCGCCTGGCTGATGAGCCAGCCGATGATCGCAACCCATGCCCACTCGTCCATCAAGCCGGCGCACAGGCGCTCCTGGCCGAGCTCCGGCAGACGCAGAGCGGCTTCGGCGCCGGCGCGGAAGTCGGCCAGTGCGCGGTCCACGTCGCCACCTGGTCCGGTCGTCTCCACGAGGACGTTGAGGGACTTCGCCAGGATGGCCTGGGCATCGTCGAGCACGGCATGAAGTTCGCGAGGCGCGGGCTGCGCGTGGGCCGGCTGCGAGACGCGAGCTGCCTCCTGGCCCTGGGAATTCGGGCCGCGGAGTCCCAGGTCCAACCCGACCGTGCCGATCGGACAGGCGGCGGCCGCTCGCATCGCCCCTATCTCGGTGAGCCGCCGCAGCGATCCATCCGCTGCCAGGCCGCGAACGGCCTCTTGCAGTGGGGCCAGCTGCGTCTCCCGCAGAGCCACGCTGATGCTCGGGACACCCGCGCCGCCGAGGCGGTCGGCCAGTCGGCGCAACTGCCCGGATGGCTCGTCCTGCACTTCGCGGATGTCGAGGAAGACGTGGCAGCCGTAGGCGTTCAGCTCCACGAAGAGCCCGTCGCGGCACAGGTCGGCGCTGCGCCGGACGAACTCCAACCCGGAGCGCTGCTCACGCATCAGCGTGAACCACTCACCCTCGGGATGCAGTCCCAACCCTTCGCCCAGGGATCGCCTGATGAGCTGCCGGCCGCCCGATCCGTCGGGCACGGAGGAGGCCGCCGACATCCTGATCCAGCCCTTCGCCTCGGCGGAGCGGTTGTTGTAGACGACCATGGCGCGCTCGTCGCCGTGGCGGTTGGAGTAGGCAAAGATGTCCTCGTTGACCCAGCCGCCCGAATCGAAGACATCGAAGAAGAGGAAGTCGGTCACTTCGGCGAATAGGTAGCGACGGTGCAGGAGCGGGAATATCTCACGCTCGTGCCGCTCCACCAGCCAGCCGTCCGGTTGCTCGCGGCGGTGAGCCCGGCGGTACTCCATGCCGTACTTCTCCGCGAAGCCCTCTACCTGGCCGTGGCCCATCATCGGGAGTCCCGGCATCGTGGCCAGGAGGGTGCAGACGCCGAAGTACTTGTCGCCCTTGCCGAACTGGTCGACGGCGGTCTGCTCGTCCGGGTTGGTCATGAAGTTGACGAATCGCTTCAGGACCTCCGGGTCGAGCTCGATCGTGTCCTTGATGACCTGCCGGTAGCTGGCATTCTCCTCGTCGCTGAGCATGTGCATGAAGGCGCTGTTGTAGACGCGGTGCATGCCGAGGGTTCGGACGAAATAGCTCTCCATGAGCCAGAAGGCTTCGGCCAGGAGCAGTGTGTCCGGAGCTTCGGCTGCCACCCGATCGACGACTTCCCGCCAGAACTCGTTGGGCATGTGCTCGTCGAAATACTCCCGGGGCGTTGGGTAGTCCTCGCGCGAAGGGATGGCGCCGGTCTGCCCGGCCTCCGGGAACCACAGGCGCTGGATGTGGCGGCGGGCGAGAGTCATCGCCGCGTCGCAGCGGATGATCGGGAACTCACGCGCAACCCGGAGGATCGTCTGTATGACGGCTTCACGGAGGTCCGCGTTGAGGTAGTCCAGCTGCGCGGTGTCGTTCCAGGGCATGCTGGTCCCGTCGTTGCCGTGGTAGATGTAGCGAACCTCGCCGGTCTTGTTGTCGGTCCATTTGAAGACCACGGCGGCCCCGGTCGAGTCCCAGTAGCCGTCCTCGATCTGGATGGTGACCCGGTCGTCTTCGCTCAGGTTGGGACCCATGAACGTGTAGTGCGAGTAGGGGGGTTGGGGCAGCTGCACGAACCAGTCCGGATGCTCGATGACCCAGCGTGCGTCGATGCCCATGTGGTTGGGCACCATGTCCGCGCTGAGGCGGATGCCGCGGCCGGCACAACGGTCGCGGAGTCGGTCCAGTGCCGCCTCGCCGCCCAGCTCGTCGGCGATCCGGTACTCCATCAGCGAATAGGCCGATGCCGCCGCGTCCGGGTTGCCGCGCAGCTCCTTGATCCGCCGGCTGGCCCGGCTCCGTTCCCACAGGCCGATCAGCCACAAGGCGGTGAACCCGCGCCGGGCCAACGCCTCGATCTCCTCGTCGGGGATGTCGTCAAGCCGGCGGATCTCACGGCCGTAGCGCTGGGAGAGCTGATCGAGCCAGACGAACGTGGTGCGGGCGATGATCACGACCCGAGGCATCCACTCGCGATCCTGGCTGAAGCGCTCGTACTCGTTCTCGAGGCCTCGGCGGCCGCGAGTGTGGATCGCCGACTCGAGCCCCGGCCCGGACTGGCCCGTCATCCAGGGGGCGACCTCTTCTTCGTGTAGCACGTCCAGGGTGATGCCCAGGCGGTCCAGGAACGGTGTCAGGACGAGCCCCCAGCGAGATCGGATGTAGCGGAGCTGCCCGGCCAGGGAGTTCGGCTCGGCGAGCGCGGGGGTCCGCAGGAAGGCGATCAGTGGCAGGCTCATCGGCCCGTAGCCGGGCTGGGCCTCGAAGTACTTGCTCAAGCCGGCGATGACTTCATCGTAGGGCGTTCGCTCGCTCAGTTCGGAGTCGTCGAAGAGCTCCTCAAAGGGGGCGAAGGCCGGGTTGACGTTGGCCAGCCACAGCATCAGCAGTTCCTCGAGGGCCACCTCGCGGTTCGGGATGCCCCCGGTGGAGCCGGACAGGTAGGCGATGGGATCGACTCGGCCGCGGTGAACCGCCAGCGGCGGGTACTGCTCGACGAATTGGGCAAGAACCTGGTCGAACCGATCGGGGTGGAGCTGGGCCACGACCGCGGCCAGTGCGCCGGCCATGGCGCTCGGGTTGACGGTCCGGCGGTAGATCTCGACGGCGTGGTGGAGGATCTCGTCGATCAGCCCCATGGCGTTGAGCTCGGCGGGGCGCACGACGCGATCGGGCTCGCGCTCCGGGTCCCCTCGCTCGTTCATCAAGCTGGCGAAGCGGCGCGCCGCGGGGAAGTTGGGGATGATGACGTTGCCGCTCGATTCGAAGAGCGCCTCGTCGAACTCGTAGCGTTCGCGGGCCGCCCTCGAGACGTGGAACTCGAATGCCACGGATGCGCTCCCAGGATGCGGGTCGCCTGGACAGGAGAAGCCGGCGTGCGGATCTGCGAATCCGAGTCTAGCAGGAGGCGTGCGCACGGCCGGGGCGGGAGGCCGAGGTCAGCCCGGCGGCAGGTTCAGCGGCTGGCCGGCGGCTGGCCGGCCTCGGAGAGGGCTCGCGAGTAGATCGCCGCGCCGTCGATGCGCTCGGAGGGCGACGTGAAGAGCGAGAGGTCGTCCATGAGCCGGCCCTCGAGGTTCGTGCCTGCCGCGCCGTCGACCATCCGCGCCGCCTTCGCGGCGCACAGCAGAACCTGCTTGGTCTCGAGGCCGACCGGATCGTCCCAGTACCAACCGTCGCTGGCGAACATCGCCAGGCGCCATCGCTCGGCCTCGAGCAGATCCAGGAAGCGCGCCTTCTGTTCGCGTGTGGCGAGGGGCAGGTGGCGTTTGGCGAAGTCCTCGGCCGGTTCGGCCCCGAACATCACGTCGACGTACTGATCTCGCGCCCCCCACAGCGCCGCCGGCTCAATGAAGTCCGCGGCAAGCCTCTCCGCCATGGTGTCTATCGCCGACGCGAGCCGCTCCAGGGCGGCGCGGAGCGGTCCCTTCCACCGGCCGTCGGGGGTGTCCGGGCATTCGCCGGTCCAGCGCAGGACTCCGTGATGGCAGCTCCACGACGTCCGGTCCGCGACCTGGGTCGGGAGGAACTCGCTCGCGGGCGTGCCGTCGACGATCTGCCCCACGGTTGTCGTCTCGAAGCCCCACTCCGGTGCGTCCGGCCCGGGGTGTACCAGCCTCGCCAGGAAGAGGTCGCGGGATTGCTGATGGTGCCCGTACATCTCCCCGTCCGTGGCGATGACCGCCATGAGGGGCGCGCCGCCGTCGAAGCCCGGGCCGTTCAGGCGCGGCGAGACTCGTTCACGGGCGAACGAGTCTGCATCGACCGTCGCGCCCGGCTCGAACGAAGCGGCCGCGGAGAGCGCGGCATCGAGGAAGACGACGATCATGGCCCTTTCGCCCCCCAGGTCCACCCGGTAGGGGCGCCGCGTGTCAAGTCGCGAATCCTCCGCCTGCCACGGCGCCAGGATCGTGTAGCGGACACCCTCGTCGGCCATGATGCGGAGGGAGAGTAGGTCCACGGCTGTCTCGGGCAGCCACATGCCGGTGGCGCGTCGATTGAACCGGAGCTCGAAGTCGCGCAGGCCCCACCGGATCTCGGTCCGGCGGTCCGCCAGCGAAGCGAGCGGCAGGATGGTGTGGTGGTAGGCCTGGGCCATGGCGTTGCCGCGTCCGGGCACGTCGATGTGGGGCGGCAGATCCGAGGCCACGAAGCCCGCATGTGTGGCCGCGTCGTTGTCCTTTAGCCACGTCGCAAGCGTGGGGCCGAGGTCGTACGAGATGTGGCGCAGGTTGCCTCGCTCCACGTTCGGCCGATAGCACTCGGCGTCGATGCGGGTATTCCAGTCGCGGTACGGGGCCGCGCCGGGTTGCGGCGGAACCTCTCCACTGAAGGGGTCGCGGCGCTCGGGCTGGTAGAAGTGGCCGTGGACGGCGAGCTTGGGCTGACTCACTCGGCGGATGGTACCGGAGTGGGCGAGTCGGGGCGGGCCCTGGCCGAGGCAGGAGACCGGGCCTCGAGTTCAGGTGGTCCAATCTTCTGGATCCGAACCAGCCCCGGCTCTATTGACCTTCCGCCGCCGAGTGATCGATCGACTGGGCGACTTCGAAGCGGACCGTCCGCGCCTGGCGCTCGCCGGGACCCAGCGCAATGGGCCAGCGGAAGAGGAGCGAGCTGCCCTGGTAGGCGCGCTCGAAGCCGCTTTCCGAGTTGGAGACGGTCTCCACCGGGTACCAGGTCATGCGCGCGGCGGGCTCGACGACGGCGGCGACCCGGACGCCTTCGAAGTCGTTGCCGAACGCCAGGGTGGAGGCCGCGGCCAGCTCGCCGGCAGCGTCGTGGGGGCTGCGCGTGCCGTCCGGAGTCTCGTACCAGGCCGCCGGGTTGTGGCCGCCACCGAGCAGGTTGACGTTCCATTCGACCGCAAGCTCGAAGGCAGCCGGCCGGTCGCCCGGGTTGGTCATCGTGGTCGCCAGCTCGAGGATCGGGCTCATCCGATCGCCGCCGAAACGGAAGGTCTTCTCGACGATGAGCGGACCCTCGAAGCCTCCCGACCGGACCGATCCCAGCCGCCGGGTGACGACTCGGCCATCCTCGACCGTGACTGGTTCGTAGGCGCTTTCGGTGAAGTCGCCGAGCTCGTCGTACGTCGCAGTCAGGAATGCCTCGGTACCGGTCGAGCCATCGGCCGCGAGCAGGTGGATCAGGCCGCTCCGGCGCTCGTGGCGGTCGTAGTGGAGCAGAGCCACCAGCCCCGGCTCCTTGGCCGCGACGACGTCGTGGATCGTCCTGGGCGCGTCTGCGCCCGCGTTGCCGCCCGCGCCAGCATCCGCGCCGAGCGCCTTCTCCTCGGCGGCCCTCTCATGGGCCACCAGCTGCTGGTGGTAGGCCTCCGGCCGTCGCCGCATCACCGAGCCGAGCGCAACGCGACTGGCCCGCAGGTCCCAGCTCGAAATCCCCGCCCCTTCCGCCAGGTCCACCACCACGGTCTGGCCCGGAGCCGTGACCAAAACTTCGTCGATGGCGTCCAGGTCCGTGTCGGCCAGGCGGGCGCCGTAGGTGTGCGCCCCGGCCGCGGCCCCGACCGTTCTCCCGTCCTCTGCCGCGGCGGCGTCGGCCAGATCCTCGGCCGCGATGAGGTTGCCAAGGGTGGCCATTCGCATGTGGACGATGTAGATCCCGCCGAACAGGCCGTGCCAGTAGCAGTCGTTCGACTGGCCCTGGTAGAGGTGGTCCAGCGCCCGCGAGGCGGTCGGCCCATCGGGCATGGCGGCCACTTTGTCGGAGACCCGCAGCATCTGTTTGTGCAGCTCGTTGATCTCACGGTAGCGGGCCGCGTAGTTGCGCCAGAAACCGCCGCGGAGGAATCGCGCCGCGGGATCCCCGCGCTCGCGGGCCGTCTCCAGGAGCCGGGTGAAGACCGGGGTCTCGTCCGGCGGCAGGGCCCATTCGGTCATCTCCACGTACGAGTTCGTGGGGAAGTACGCTCGGGCCGTGGGCGGCCGCCGGTCCAGCCATTCGGATGGAGTGACGGTCGAAAGCCAGCCGGCGTTCGACTCGATGGCCTCGAAGCAGCGGTCCACCCAGCGCTCGCGGCCCCAGCAGTATTCGTACGTGCCGGGCCAGGCCCCGAACTTCTCGCCGTCGTCGCCCATCGTCCCAACGAACCGGCCGTCCGGCGTGGCCCGCTCCCGCAGGTATGCGATCAGCTCCTCGACCGGCTTGAACGGAATCAGATAGCGCAGCCCCTGCTCCGTGCCGAAGACCGTGATCCGCTTGCCGCGATCGTCTGTCGTGAATGTCGTCCACATCCCGTCCTCGGGGATGGACGCGGCCCGCAGGTGGTTGTCGTCGAGGACGGTCCAGCGATAGCCGGCCGTGGCGATGTCGTAGACCAGCCCCGGCTCCCAGACCCTCTCCGCCAGCCACGCCCCGGCCGGACGCTTACCGAACAGCGCCTCGAGTCCGTCGCGCATCCGGACCAGCTGGCCCTGGCGGTCGCGGTCCGGGAGCGTCACCAGGATGGGCTCGTAGTAGGCGCCGCCGACGATTTCGACCTGGCCTCGCGAGACCAGCGACCGGATCCGGGCGATCGCGTCGGGCCGGTTGGCGGTCATCCACTTCAATAGCGGGCCCGAGTAGTGAAGGCCCAGCCGGATCCCCGGATGTCGCTCCAGGGCGAGGAGCATCGGCGAGTAGGCGTGCTCGTAGACGTCTTCGATGACCCAGTCGAAGTTGCCTACGGGCTGATGGTTGTGGATTACCAGAGCCAGCGAGACGCGGCTGCCCAATCCGGCCTCAGCTCGCGTCTTTGGGGGCGCGATTGGCGGCAGCACGGCCCGGAGGCCGACCCGGGGCTCGGCCGTGAGGCGGGCTCGGGGGCTGCTCGGGATCGATCCCGGCCGCCGGGAGGTACATCTGCTCGACGTACTCGTGAAGCATCCGGATTGTCGAGAACCGCCAGATCGTGCTGGCGATGGAGCGCCGCATCTCGGCCGTCCAACCCCGCGGAACGTCGTCCTTCCGCTGCCCGTAGTAGAGCGGCACGACATCTTCCTCGAGGAGTCGGTACAGGTCCTGCGAGTCGTTGAAGTCCTGCTTGCGATCGTCCAGATCCGGCTCACGCCCGCCGATGGCCCAGCCGTTGCTGCCCAGCCAGCCCTCGTCCCACCAGCCGTCCAGGACGGAGAGGTTCACGACGCCGTTGCACGAGGCCTTCATGCCGCTGGTTCCCGAGGCCTCCTGCGGGCGGCGCGGGTTGTTCAGCCACACGTCCACCCCCTGGACCATGAAGCGGGCGACGCGCATGTCGTAGTCCTCGAGGACGAAGACTCGACCGCGCAGCTCCGGCGATCGGGACTTGGTGAAGATCTCCTGGATCACGGCCTGGCCGGGACGGTCGGCCGGATGAGCCTTGCCGGCGAAGATGATCTGGACAGGGCGATCCTCGTTCCAGAGCAGCCTCGTGATCCGATCCATGTCGGTGAAGATCAGGCCGGTTCGCTTGTAGGTCGCGAATCGGCGGGCGAAGCCGATCGTCAGCGTGCCGGGGTCCAGCACGTTCTCGAGCTCCTCGAGGACGCTGGGGGCTTCGCCATGGCGGGCGAATTGATTGCGCAGGTGGTTGCGGGCGAAGATCATCAGCTCCAGCTTCTGGCGCTGGTGAGCCTCCCAGAGCTTCGTGTCGGGGATCTGGTCCGTGCGCTCCCAGAACCGGTTGGTGCGCTTGGCGGCATCGACGTTGTCCAGCTCGGCGCCGAGGTGGCGCGCGAAGAGGTCGCGCATGGGCTGGCCGATCCAGGTGGGCAGGTGGACACCGTTGGTCACGGCGATGATCTGCTTGTCGCCCAGGCCATGCCATGTGTTGTTGGCGGTGACGCCGTGGAGCTGGCTGACGGCGTTGGCCGCATTGGAGAGGCGCAGCGACATGGCCGTCATGTCGAGCTGACCGGAGTCCCCCTCCACGCCGCAGCCCAGTTCCAGGATGCGGTCTATCGGGACGCCGCCGGTCCCCTTGCGGCCGTCACCGTCGTAGAGCGGTCCCGCGACGCGCCGCACCAGCTCCGAGTCGAAGCGCTCGTTGCCGGCTGCGACCGGGGTGTGGATCGTGAAGACGCTGTTGCGGCGGACCCGCGTCAGGGCCTCCTCCAGAGCCACTCCCTCAGCGACCAGGGCCCGCGTGCGCTCGATCAGCAGGAAGGCGGAGTGGCCCTCGTTGAGGTGCCATACCGCCGGGGCGATGCCGAGGGCCTTGAGCGCTCGGACACCACCGGCGCCCAGCACCAATTCCTGGTGGAGGCGCGTCTCGCGTCCGCGAACGTAGAGGATGTGCGTGATCGGTCGGTCCCACTCCGCGTTGTCCGGGATGTCCGTGTCGAGCAGCAGGACCGGTACGCGCCCGACCTGAGCCCGCCATACCGCCGCGTACAGGTCGCGCCCGGGCAGCTCCACGGATACGGTGAGCGGGTCGCCGGCCGGGTCCAGAACACGCAGTATCGGCAGCTTGGCCAGGTCGTAGTCGGGGTAGGCGTGCTCCTGATGTCCGTCCGCATCGATGGCCTGGCGGAAGTAGCCGCGCTTGTACAACAGGCCCACGCCCACGAACGGCATCGCCATGTCGCTGGCGGACTTGATGTGATCGCCGGCCAGTATGCCCAGGCCCCCGGAGTAGATGCCGAGGCTCTCATGGAAGCCGTACTCGGCGCAGAAGTAGGCGATGGGTCCACTCAGCGACGGGCTGTACTGGCGATTGAACCAGTGCTCACGACCGCCGGCCATGTAACGGTCGAAGGTCGCCAGGATCTCGGTGTACTCGGCCCTGAAGGCCGGGTCGTCGAGCAGCTCGGGCCAGGCGATAGGCTGCGAGAGCACCTCGACGGGATTGCGGTAGCGCGACCACGCCAGAGCGTCGATTCGGCTGAAGAGTGCCCTGGCCCGCGGGTTCCAGCTCCACCACATGTTGTAGGAGAGGCGCCGGAGGCCTTCGAGCTGCGGAGGCAGCCTGAACGAGGCACCGGGGAGTGTGGGGACTTCGACCGAGAACTCCATGTGCCGCGCATCATATCCGACGTGACCCCCGGTCTCGTTAGAGTCCGGCGCGGGCGACGGGCGATTGCCAACACGATTCTCGGCGATCCGGGGTGCCTTCCGGCCCGGAGTTGACTACCATGGCGTCAACGTCCTCCGAGTCGAGGCCGGTCGCCCATAGGAGCCGGTTATGCGGGTCGTTTGCATCTCCGCCGAATGCGAGCCCTGGGCCAAGACGGGCGGCCTCGGAGACGTCGTCGACGCGCTCACACGGGCGGTCGGTGCGAGGGGCCCGGGTGGTCAGGAGGTTGAGGCCGGCATACCCCACACCGTGCAGTCGCAGGTCTGGGTTGGGACCGGCGCGGTCATGGGAGTAGGGGATATCGCGTATGCCGACCACGTTGAACGGCCCGTGGACCTGTTCCTGCCGAAGTACCGTGGCCTGGAGGCTCCCGCCGGCGCGACGTCTCGGTCCCTGACCGTTCCGGACCCGCTCGCCGAGAGCGGCGTGACGGAAGTCACCATCGTCGAGTTCGAAGCCCGCGGCTACCGAGTCCGGCTGGTCGACCACCCGCCCGCGTTCGATCGCCCCGGCTACTACGGTGACGAGAACGGCGATTACCCGGACAACGGCTGGCGCTTCGGCTTGCTGTGCCGGGCCGCCCTAGAGGCGCTCCTGGTGGACGGGCGTCCGGTCGACGTCCTGCATCTCCACGACTGGCAGGCAATGCCGGCCGTGGTGTTGCGGGACTGTGCCTACGATGCCTACCCCCTCATCGCGAGGGCGGCGGTCATGGCCACGATCCACAACCTCGCCTACCAGGGCTGGCTGACGCGCGATCAGGCGGCCGGGCTGGCCTTCCCGGAGGAGCTGAAACGGGTGATGAAGCCCCACGCCGACGGCATCCTGCTCCTGCGGGAGGGGATCGACCGGGCGGAGCTGGTCAATACGGTCAGCCCCGGTTACGCGCAGGAGGCTCTCACCCCGGCGTTCGGCATGGGTCTGGACCCGGCGCTCGCCGGCCTGGGCCACCGCTTCGGTGGGATCCTCAACGGGCTGGACATGACCGTCTGGGACCCGGCAACGGACGCGGACCTGCCGGCCAACTACTCACGCAGCGACATGGCGGGCAAGGCCGTCTGCCGTCGGGCTTTGCTGACGGAGCTGGGCTTTGACCCGAACGGCGATGGGCCGGTGCTCTCCATGATCGGGCGCCTCGATCCGCAGAAGGGCTTCGATCTACTTGCCGGAGCCGCCCCCGAACTGGTCGCGGCCGGAGCCCGGATCGTGGTTCTCGGGTCCGGCGACCCCAAGCGGATCGCGGGCATGCGCGAGATCGCCACTCAGCACCCTGAGTCCGTGGCGATCGTGGAGGCCTTCGACCGCGCCCTGGCCCGGCGCATCTACGCCGGGGCGGATCTGTATCTCATGCCGTCACGCTTCGAGCCGTGTGGGCAGGGCCAGATGATCTCCCTGCGATACGGGACGCCGGCGGTGGTGCGGCGCACGGGCGGCCTGGCCGACACGATCGTGGATGTCCGCGAGTGGCCGGGCGAAGGCACGGGCTTCCTTTTCGACACGTCGTCGCCGAAGGCGCTGGCGACTGTGTGCCGGCGGGCGATGGAGTACTACCGGCGGGGCGGCGAGGAATGGACGGCCCTGCAGGATCGGGGCATGGCGATCGACTGGTCCTGGGAGGCCGGGCCGGCGGAGCAGTACGCGGCGTCGTACCGGCGGGCCGTTTCTCTGCGCCGGGACAGTTGACCGCCGGAGGGCGGCTCCGGATGATCTACTCCCGATAGGCCGGCGCGGCGCGCATGAGGCCGCGCCCAGCGGTCGCGCTCTAGACGGGGTGGCCGATCTCGACCTGGACGGCCGGGCGCGACTCCGCCTGGGCCAGCCGGGCGAAGACGTTTCCCTTCGAACGGTAGTGGTCGACCAGCCGCCCGTACTCTTCCGCGACCCAAACGTAATCCGGGTGCCCGGCCTGCCACTCGCGCAGAAAGACGACCCCGCGCAGCCGGACCTGCATCAGCTCTTTGAGGCAGTTGAAGCAGGGCTGGAGAGTCGTGTACAGAATTGCCCCGTCGATCGCGACGCCGAACCGCGCCGCCGTCGCCATCGCGTTCTGTTCCGCGTGGACGCACAGGCAGATGTCGTAGAGCCGGCCCGATAGGCCGGCATCGGGCTGCTCTCGCCGGAGTGCGCACCGGCGGCAGCCCCGCTCCGTCTCGGTGCAGTTGGGGTAGCCCGCCGGCGTGCCGTTGTAGCCACTGCCGAGGACGCGGTCGTCGCGGACGATCACAGCGCCGACGTGGGAGCCGAGGCACTTTGCCCCGGACTCCACGACCTCCGCAAGGCGCATGTAGAAGTCGTGGCGAGCCCAGCCCGGGTCCGTCAGCTCGATCGCGTCAACTGCCACGGTCTTTCTCTCGCTCGTGCGGCCGATAGGGCCCGAGCCCAATCGAGGGGCCCAGGCCGGCCGATCGGCACGTCGAGACGGTACACGAGCGGCGGCCGGCCCGCGACCCGCGCGTGCGGAATGATGACCAGGGTGCGATGTATGGCTCAGGCGCCCTGTGCGGGACTAGAATGAGGGGAGCAGACGCTGCACCAGTCATTGGGGGGCCTTCGACGGTGATTCTTCATCTGCTGGAGTATCGGGTCGTTCCGGGCCACGAAGCGGAGGTCACGGGCTTCCTGCGCCAGCAAGCGTCGGCGGCGAGGGCGGACGAAGGTATCGTGTTCAGTTGCTTCGGCCGCCGTCTCGGCACGCAGGGGCGAGAGCACCTGGCCGCCACCGTCTGGAGTGGCTGGGACAGTTTCAGGCGCGGCACCGACGGGAAGGGTCTTCCTGGATTCCTCTCCGCGATTTCCGTACTGCTTGGCGTGGAGTCTTCGACCCGCTATCGTGTTGTCGCCTCAACCGGGTGGCGCTGCGAGGGAGCGCGAATCCTGCGCCTATACAGGACGGCAGTCGCAGCCGATGCGGTGGAGACATGGGAGCGGCGGGCTCTGGAACCCGTCGGCCGGCTCGCCTCGCGGGACGGCCTCCTCACCATCGTGGCGGGGGTTGGCAAGGATCCGGATGGATCGGTCGCGCGGGCGGATGAGGCCGGCGTCGTGATCCTGACGGCCTGGTCCGACTGGAATCTATTGCTGACGGCGACTGGAGGCCGTCTCAACGCCACACTGGCCGATTCCGAGCTCGCCGACATCGAGCGGCCGGCCAACGCCGACCATTACGAGGTCATCGGGCCGGAGCCGAGACCGAGGTAGCGGTTTCACGGGGAGATTCGTATATGGTGAGGGGAAGCTGCGCAGGCCCGCGACGGTCCGCCCCAGGCAAGAAGGTGGCTGCCTGGGGTCAACGAGTAACTCGCGGGCTCGTTCATGCGTCTTGGGCGGCAGGAGCGGGTGCGGTCACGCCGAGCCCGGCCGACGACTGGTCGGCTAACATCGCACCCCAAGGATGGAGACCATGACAGCAGGCACGAGGGGGCAGCTCACTCACGGCCGCCTCCCGTCGCGCCTCGTTGCGGGCCTCGCTTGGTGGGCTCCCGCCCTCCTGCTGGCCGTCAGCGCCGCGGCATCGCTGGCCTACGTCTTCACGTTCCTGCGCCCGGCGACCAAATGGCTCGACGGGTACGTGCCGATGGATCCGGCTGCCGGTGACCCGCTCCTGGCGGCGCTGTGGGCCGTCGGCCTCGGCGCCCTGGCGGTAGGGCTCATCCGCGGCAGATCCGGTGCGTGGTGGCTCGCCATCGCCATTCTCGCGGTCACGCTTGTCGGTCAGGCCCGCGAGCTGTCGCATCCGTTCGGGATCCTGATCGTGGGCGGCCTGCTTGCCGTTCTCCTCGCGGACCGGCGTCGCTATGAGGTCGAGACCGCGGCCAGCTGGCGCCGTCGGATCGTGGCCCTGCTGATCGTCGGCGGCCTCGCCATCGGTCTCGAGGCGTCGCTGATCATCGCCGCCACCGGCACCTGGCCAACTCCTCTGGGCGCCCTCGGCGACATCACCGCGGCCCTGGGCAACGCGCTCGGCATGAGCGACGGCACGGCAACACGCGTCCTCCACCAGACGAGCCGCGACGCGCTCGTCGGCTTCCTGATCCTAGCCTCGCGCTTGCCGATAATGCTTGCCTCTCTCGGGGTCCTCAGCCGCGTACCGGAGCCACCCGCCGACCCAACCACCCGGGCCCGGGCCCGCGCCATCAGCGACAAGTACGGCTGCGGCGCACTGCTGCCGTTCCAGCTCGGCGAGGACAAGCAGGTCTTCAGCCCGCCGGACGCCGACGGCATGGTCGTCTATGGCATGGCCGGCCGCACCGCCGTGGTCCTGGGTGACCTCATCGGTTCGCCCGATGCGGCACCGAAGGTCTTCTCCGAGTTCCTGGCTCGGTGCAGGAAACTCGATCGCTGGCCGATCGTCTACCAGGCGACCGCGGCCAGCCGGGCCGTGCTCGTGAACGCGGGATTCCGCATGTTCAAGGTCGGCGAGGAGGCGATCGTGGACCTCTCGACCTTCGATCTCACCGGCCCGCGACGAGCCAACCTGCGCCATACCATCACCCGTTGTCGCAAGGACGGTGTCACGTTCCGCTGGTTCGCCGACGGTATGCCGGCCGAGGAGACGGCGCTGCTCGCCGATCTCGAGTCCATCGACGCGATCTGGCGCAAGGGTGCCGGCCCCCAGATGGGCTTCACGATCAGCCACTTCGACCGTGCCGCCATCTGCTGGCAGCCGATCTCGGTTGCGGTGGACGCGTCCGGGCGTGCGCTCGGCTACACCACGTTCCGCAGGACCGGCGTCGATGGCGGCTGGGTGCTGGACCTGATGCGCCGTGCCCCCGACGGCCCGCCGGGCGTTGTGGAGGCGTGCATCGCCGAGGCGGCGGTTGCCTTCCGGGCGGCGGGCGCGACTACCCTTTCGCTCGGGCTTGCTCCTCTCGCCGGTCTCGACAACAAGGTCGGAACCTGGGAAGAACGCCTCCTCGCCAACGCCGGGCGGCTCGTGGGCCGCTGGTACGACGTTCGCGGTCTGTTCGTCTTCAAGAGGAAGTTCGACCCGTACTGGATCCCACGCTACGGAGCCATGCGCAGGCGTCGCGATCTCATCGGGTTCATGGTCGGTCTGATGCGCATCCACCTCTCCGGAGCCATCCACCTGCCCGGCCGCCATCGAACAGCGCCGCTGGCTGCCGCTGCATGAAGTCGCTCCGCCGAAAA
This sequence comes from Chloroflexota bacterium, assembly GCA_003158295.1. Lineage (GTDB taxonomy): Bacteria > Chloroflexota > Limnocylindria > Limnocylindrales > CSP1-4 > Fen-1039. The sequence continues at coordinate 43,810 of PMIP01000016.1, forward strand.
GCGGGCCCGCCTGAGAGCGGCCAGCTTGACACTACCGCTGTGAGCGAGACCGACGAGCTGCGAGCCGGCCGGCTGGGCACGATGCGCCGACTGCAGCCCGCGCCCGCCGGCGAGCCACGCCACGATCTCGTCGAGAGCCAGGCTCAGGACGGTCGACTCGAGGCCGAGACAGCCACCGTCGGCGAGCCTGCCGAGATCCCCGCCGGTCGCCCAGGCAGGATCGGCCGGCCACACATGCGTGCCTTCGCGGGTATTCGCCGGTTGCCCGGCGGCGCCCGCGCCACCGTCCGCCGGATACCCATCGGCGTCCTCAGGAAGATCCCCCGGCCGATCACGGGTCTCGTCGTGGCGGCCCTGGTGCTGCTGGTCGCCGTCTTCTCCGGGACCGTCGAGGAGACCGATCGCACCCTGGTGATCATGGGCTTCGACCCGGATCGGGCTCAGTTGATCACCACGCTGGTTGTCGGCGCCATAGCCGCCGTCGCAGCCACGCTCGCCATCGATCGTCCGGCCATTGGGGCGCTGCTCGGCACATTGGCGGTGGCGGCACTCTTCGGTCAGACGTTCATCGTCGAGACGCAGAACGCTCTCTCCGCGACCGGTGCCCTGGGGTCGTTCGATCCGACCGGCTGGGTCCTCACCCTGGCCACGCTGATCGTGATCGGATTCATCTCCGCCTGGGCCGGCGCCACGCTGGCGGCCGCCGTCAGGCCACCGCTGATCGCGACCGGCGCCTCCGTCGGCGCGATGGTCAAGGCCCGCCGGCCAAGCCGCGGGGCCGCTCGCCGGCCGTTGGCCGCGGTCCTCGTCCTCGTTCTGCTGGCCGTCACCGTCCCGGCATTCGGCAGCATGGTCAACCTCGCGCCGGACGCTCTGATGCTGAACGGCGGTCACTTCGTTGCGCTGGCTCCCGGCAACTCCATCCCGGCCGAGCGCATCACGCCGACCCCGGTGCCGACGCCGACCCCGACACCGACTCCTGCCTCCTCGGCCACGGCGAGTTCCGATCTCGCGACGCCCTCGCCCTCACCCAGCCCAACCCCGCATGCCAGCCCCGGGACGAAGCCATGGCTGGTCTGGAAGCCCACGGGGGCAGGCCGCGTGACCCGGTACGATTTCCCAGCACCCTGGAAAGGTGGCACGAGCACCACTGTCGACGTGAACGTCTATACCCCGCCCGACTACGACACCTCCGGCGATCGGCTCTACCCGGTCCTGTACGAGGCTCCCACCGGACTGGAGCTGTGGAACGGCGGCACCGGCGTCATCGGGGCGCTGGATGCCCTCATCACGTCAGGGGAGATGCCTGCCGCGTTGGTCGTCTTCATCGACTCCAGCGGGGCTCCCTTCCCGGACAGCCAGTGCGCGGACTCGACCGACAAACAGATGTGGCTCGAGACCTTCATCTCGACAGACGTCGTGCAATACGTCGATACCCAGTTCAGAACCATCAAGGACCCGATCGCCCGCGGCATCATGGGCCAGTCCGCGGGAGGGTTCTGCGCTGCGATGCTGCTCGCTCGGCACCCCGATGTGTTCAGCACGTCGATCTCATTCTCGGGCTACTTCTACGCCGGCATCGGCTCCTCCACCGCCTCCCATCCATACAGCGATAGTCAGGCCGAAATGGACAAGGTCTCGCCGGCTCTGCTGGTGAAGGACTTCTCCAGCGAGCAGAAGGCAAGCTCCTACTTCATCGTCGTCGCCGCACCGGCACAGGATTTCTACGGTGTTCAGGCCGACAACTTCGACAAGATCCTCACCGCGAACCACATCGGGCACGACTGGGTGAAGTCGATCTACGTGCACAGCTGGACGGAGGTTCGCAACGAGACCCCGACGGCGGTCGCGGCATGGGCGGCCCGGATGGTCGTGAACGGAGTCTGGTAGGGCCGGCCGCCGTGATGCTCGTCGTGGGGCTCGTCGTCGGCTGGCGCGCGGGCGAGGCGCATGTTAGCCTCGGGCCTCTGATCCGCGGGCGGGAGTAGCTCAGTCGGTAGANNTTTCGCGCTTGGCGCGACACTCAGCCTGTGAACTTGCAGTCGAAATAGGCTGCGACTACGCTTCACCAGATGATAACTGGACATCTGGCGGAAGGCGATTACGCGGCCCTGAGGGACAGCTGGCAGCGAACCCTGGTCGCCGAGAACAAGGCGCCGCGCACGATTTCGACCTANNGCTTCGGTGCGCTTCCGGGCGGTCCAGCAGTTCTTCCGTTGGGCGGTCGAGGAAGGGGAGATCCCCGACTCGCCGATGGCGCGAATGCGCCCGCCGATCATCCCGGAGGAGCCGCCTCCGGTACTCGGCGAAGATGCCCTCCGAAAGCTGCTGGCGTCGATGTCGGGCAAGTCCTTCACCGAGCGTCGCGACATGGCAATCGTCGCGCTCTTCATCGACACCGGCCTCAGGCGCGCCGAGTGCGCTGGCCTTCGACTGGAGGACGTCGATCTCACGACGGGCCAGGCGACCGTGCTCGGGAAGGGCCGTCGCCCTCGGATACTCTCGCTCGGCGGCAAGACGATTCAGGCACTCGATCGATACCTGCGCATTCGGTCCAAACACCTGTATGCAAGTCGCCCTGAGCTTTGGCTCGGCCACGGCGGCCCCATGACCGACTCAGGGATCTACCAGGTCGTGCGGGACAGAGCCGCTGCCGCCGGACTCGGCGCTATCGGCCCGCATCGGTTCCGACACACCTTCGCCCACGCCTGGCTTGCGTCCGGCGGCACCGAGGGTGACCTGATGCGCCTGGCCGGGTGGAAGTCCCGATCGATGCTGAGTCGCTACGGCGCGAGCGCCGCGGACGAGCGAGCACGGGCGGCGCACCGCAAGCTGTCGCCAATGGATCGGCTGTAGGTCGACCTCGGCGACCCGCCTGCGCAGGCCTGCCGTCCATCGCCGGCTGAGGATCGCCAACCGCTATCGAGGCCGTGGAGCAATCGGCCTCGATCTCGACCCCTATGCAGGGATGTCGAATACGAGGACCGTGAGGGTCAGCTCCCGCTCGTTGTCGTCCCGGTGGTGGAGGACAAACCGGAAGTCGGTCTCTCCGCCGTATGTAATCTCCCGGACAAAGCTGGGATGCGAACGGACGGCTGGACTGATCTGGGCCAGCACTTTCGTGAGGTCACGGTTCCGGTTGAATATCAGGATCGCGGTCTTCGTGTCGCGCCAACTCGCGTACCCGAGGATCTGATCGATCGTCTCGCAAAGGTGTTGAGCGCCCTTCCAGAACTTGCACTCGCCGATGAAGAGATTCCTGTCCCGGTCGCGGACGAGAATGTCAGTCTTGCCTTCGTAGTTGAAGGTTTCCCCGGTCGCGTTGCCCTCGTACTGGCCGTTCAACTGGACGAGAAAGTGCTGCCGAAGCGACTCCTCGTCCATCGTCGCAAACGCCTTTGGGCTCCGCTCGAGGACGTGGGTCATCTTTTGCAGCACGTCGAGTATGTGTTCGTACTCTTCGGCCGGAAGGACGGGTTCGGCCGGTCCAGGCGCTCGTCCGGATTTGCGCTCGGGTGAAACTGCTCTCCGAATCGCCGGCGTTGCATAGGTCGGCGCGGCATCATCGCGGCGTTTGACCGGGAGACCGAACGAAGCGACCAGCTCGCGATCAGCGAGCACTTTGGCTCGGCGACGTTCTGCGGCCCCTCGAGCGGATTGCTCTAGTTCCGCGTTGAACCGCTCGACGTCGCTCCGGACGGTGGCGACGTACGACTTGATGCTCGCGGCCGTGCGATCCAGCTCCTCCCGGAGCCCGCCGGTGGCATCGGCCGGTCTCGTCTCCGCGATCTGCAGTTCATCTCTTGCCACTTGAGCTCTGGGGGGATTCAGTGTGAAGGTCGATGGCTGGAACTTGAACAAGTCGCGTTCGCCACGAAAGGGCACATGGTAGGTAACGGTCGTGCCGGGGATGAAGAATGGACCGCCCCGATCGAAGACCATCCTCATCGGGTCGTGACTGACATCCACACGGGTGTCGTCAACGGACACCGACATCTGATCCCAATCGAGATCGAGAGGCTCAATGCGATAGCGATCGATCAGCTCGCCCGCCAACTCATCTACCGAGGAGGCGAGCGCGTGAGCGGGCGGTACCTGCTGAGCAGCCTGGTCCAACTCGCGGCGCTTGCCTTCGAAGGCGGCGCTCAGATAACCCTCATTGAACAGGTAGTCGCTGCGGCTCATGTGCCCCACGCCTCAGGCCAATTGGCTGGTTACGTCTGTCCAGTGCAACAGTCCGGTGAGGGGCTTGCCGTGCAAGAAGGCCATGAAAACAGCGGCGGCGTCTTCTTGCGTAAGAACCTGTTCGTTCCTGACGGTGACGCGCGTCGCGCTGGTCTGAATGGCCGTCGTGCCCCGCGAGAACAATGACCGCGCCTTGCCTCCTACGAAGTGCTTGAAGCTGGAGCCCGAAGCGCTGCGCCACTCCACCGTAAGTCGGCCCGCCGCGCCGGCGCACTGGACGTAGCTCTTGTCGGGCGATTCCAGGATGGCGAAGGAAGGGTTGGCTGAGTTCAGCTTGCCTAGGGCTGCGCGGATCTGCTCGTCTGTCGGATTCGAGATCGCCGCACGACTCTCGAGCTGCAGGACGAAGCCCGTCGATTGACTCCGCTTGCTATGCGCCAGTGCGACTCCGCCGCCTGACGGCAGCCACACTTCTTCGTCTGGTCCGCTCACGTCGAAGAACCCGACACCATGCTTCCCGGCTAGCTCCCGCAGGACGGCGTACGCCTCCTCGGCCCGCGACCACGCAAAGGCCCCGTAGACGACCTGCCTTCCGATTGAGTAGTCCGCTGGCGCCGACTCATCCTCCGGCAGCTCCTGTGGCGACATTGGTCCGTTCAACGCCGGGAAACGAACGACCAAGTCCAGGACAAGAGCGCGCAGGCTTGGCGTACCGACCGCTGGGTCGTCGTAGCCGTGAGGCTCCTCCCACTTGGTCTGATCCTCGTACCACTTCATGAATTCGGCGTGCCCCGCCGGAGCAGCGGCCGGATCGAAGACCATCAAGTCGTAGCTCACGTGTTGCCTCCTCCTCCATGTCCGACATCACTCCCGCAGGTGTTCTTAGTTTGCCATCTGGCGCCTCGCCCAGAATCGTCTGACTTCGGCCAGGCGACTTGTTAGCCCGCCGCTTGCGGCAGGGCACCAGCGGCCTTCTCCCGTCGTGAGCCAACGAAGTCGATCACTTGCTGCTCGGTCGCTGTCGCCAGGTCCAGGCCGGCGCCGCGGAACCAGCTGACCGCTCGGGCGAGAGCGCGCAGCCGGTCGTATTCCGGTGCTGGGATGACGGCGACGGCCAGGTGACCGCCGGCGACGATCGTTCGTACCCGACCCTGCGCCACCTCACCAACTAGCGTCGCGAAAGCGGCCCGGGCGTCGGATACGCCAATCGTTCGGAGAGGCGAGAGGATCGCGCGAGGTTCCGACGTGAGCTTGCGGACCGTGACGCGATCGGGCGGCTTCAGGGAAGCGATGTCAGCGAGTTCAGACGGGTCGGCGAGAGCCTCGGGGTAAACGTCCAGGGCGTGCAGCGTGGCGAGTGAGTCCTCGATCTTGCGCCAGCGCTCTGCATCCTCGTGGCTGATCATCACCGCGAGAGGCTGACCATCCTTGAGGCAGACAACGGGAGTACCCGCCTCCACTTTCTCCACGATGGCCCGAAGGTTGGCGCGCAGCTCGCGCGTCCCCATGGCGTCGAGAACGGCACCAATGGTCACCGACGTCTCCTCTCCGAACTTGGTCGTCGTCCTCACCGTACTCCCGTTCGTCTTGCCGGACAAGGCAGTTTGTGCACGAGATTGAAGCGATTACCCGTACGGTGAGACGAATACACGACCTTGTACACAATCGCTTGCGTTGCCGGCTGATGTGGGCGTAGGGTCGGACCGTTCTCGCTCCGCCTCCTGAACTCGGCCCCAGGCGCGGCTAGCAGGAGGCGGAGCGAGGACCAAAACAGAGGCTCGGCGATCGAGCGAGCACTCGGCTGACCCAGCAGGGCAGGAGCGCGGACTCGATGCGGTCGGGCCAAGAACGCGGCGAATGCCGCCGGAGACACAGGAAGCATCACGGAATGGACGAGGCAGAACGGGCCAGTCGGGCCCTTCGCGGACGAATCGGTGCACACCGACTCCACGCGACCCACGACCCTCGCGAGACGACAAAGGCTGCCAGAGCGGCCTTCATGTCGTCGTTCGAGCGAGAGGTCGATCCCGACGGTCTGCTCGAACCCGAAGAGCGCGCTCGACGCGCGTCGCACGCCCGAGCCGCCCATTTCGCTCGCCTCGCCTATCTGTCCGCTCGGGCGCGAGCAGCGCGTGCGCGACGACCTCGCACCTGGCCGGGCGACCTCTAGCTCGATCCCGAGAATGCGTCCCACCTCATCCGGCAGCACCACCACCTACCGCTTGGCGACCAGACGGCCAAGCGGACTTCAGCATGATCGTCGCCGGCAAGTCGCCATCGGGGCCGAAATCTGGCGCTGGAGGCTGCACCCGGCTGTCGTTGGACGGTGTCGACCCACGACAACCCAATGTCGCGATTTCACGCTCAATCGGTCGGCCGACTGGATGCAACTTACATGAGCTACCGTCCTTCTCCTCCCGCTCATGTTGCACATGCACGTGTTGACGTCAGCCTTCTTTCACTCACCGATCGCGCCTGTCTTCGCCTTCTCGAATACAGCCGCGTCTGCACCGCCAGTCAGCTAGCAACGCTTATCTATCCATCCCTTCGCACTGCACTCCGACGAACACGCAAGCTCTATCAATCAAACCTCGTCACCAGAGAATCCCTTCCTCCCGATCGCGGTGGAATCCCTTTCGCCTATCGGTTGAGCTCATCCGGACGACGGCGCATTCATCTCAACGCCTATCGATCGCCTGGCCTGATCACGACCCGCCACTCGCTCGACGGCGTCGAGTTCGTCGCCTCACTCGTCCGCCACGATCCGGGGCTCGTCCAGCTCTGGTGGCCCGAGTACGACATTCCGGACTGGGACTGGGGCGTCAACCCCGACCACCTCGTCGCGATCGATACCGGCGAGGCCTCGGCGTTCATCCTCGTCGAAGTCGACGAATCGACCGAACGACCGCCGGTCATCCGCCGCCGACTCGAGGCCTATGCCAAGCTCTTCGAAGACCACCACGTCGGCTGGCATCTGCTCTGGGTCTCCAATAGTCGCGAACGCCTGGCCCGGCTCCGCCAGATCGCCGGGCCGACGAAGCATCCGATGCTCGCGGGCCGCTGCTGGGGCGTGGCGATCGAGGACGTGGTCGACCAAGGCGCAGATGCCGAAGTCCTGGTCATCGGCGCGAAGGATCGGCCTCGTCCGCTTCGCGAGCTCGCGACCGATCCGAAGGCACGGCGGAGCGACTACGAGGCCGGCTCCGCGGCCTGGATCAGCCTGCTCGCCAATGGCGGCAAGGAGGACATCGGGCCGCTCTGGCACGGCGTCGAGCGGAAGCCGGCTGGCTCAAGCGAGAAGCCGGATGGAGGGCGCCTCGACGGAGACGAGTACGGCCGATGAAGGGCCCTCTGACAGAATGACCTCGGGAACCGTCAGCGCGGAGTGGTGATGGCCGACAAGCGACGAATCGGGGGCGCTCAGGGGCGGCCCGATCAGGGCGACGTCTCTCATCGCTGGCGCATCCATCCGGTGGTCGACAAGGAACTCGATGACCTGGGCGACGAGGATGCTGTGAGCATCCATGCCCAGATGTTGATCGTGCGCCAGGACGGACTGCGAGCGGCACGACATCTCGTCGAGGACATCTACGAGGTCGAGGCGCACGGCGTCGACACCAGCTATCGCCTCCTCTTCTCGGCCGAAGGCGCCAAGGGCCGGATCCTGCTCGCAGTCGTGCTGCACGAGAAGCACACGCAGAAGACCCCCAAGCACGTGATCGAGCTTGCCAGGGATCGGCGCGACAGGTGGCGAGCGGAGTGAGGGTACTTGACAGGATATCGGTAATGACCGATAACTCGTCGAGAAGGAGATCACCCTTGGACGACCTCGATCGCTCGATCGCTCGCCGGACGTCAAAGAACGCCCGATACCCTGAGCTGCTCCAGGCCGAGGTGCGCCGCCAGCGCCTCATCGCGGCCCTCGTCGAGGAGCGAAAGGCCAATCACTTGACCCAGGCCCAGGTCGCGGCCGAGATGAACGTCAGCCAGTCGGTCGTCGCCGAAATCGAGTCATCCAAGGCCGACGTCCGGTACTCGACGCTCGACCGCTACGCCGAGGCGGTCACGAAGCACAAGAAGCGCCTCGACCTCACGCCGGCATAGAGGCTGTCCCGCAACGGCGATTTGGACTTCTGGATGAGTTCGTTCGAGACCGACTAGCAATTGCGGTAGGTCATGTCCGCGTGCGATATTGACTTGGATGGAATCGCCTCCCCGATTCGAGAAGTGCTCATGCTGTGGGCTCCTGCTCGATCCCGATCGCCACAGGTACGACCTCGGGTTTCAGCTGCCGGATCCGGTCAGTGACCTGCCTCCCGGTGAAAGAGCGGAGCGCATCGCCGGCGGCAAGGTACTGATATCTGTAGAGGGCTTGGGCAACTTCGTGCGGGTAATACTTCCCGTTCGATTGACCGGAGGCTATGAGGTTGTCTTCGGGTGCTGGATCCACGTGGACCCAGAGCAGTACGAGCACGCTTCGAGGATCTGGGAAGACCCCGCCTACTCAAACCTGATACTGCGCGGCCACCTCGCGAATCGGATCGACCCGTGGCTCGAGGTAATCGGCTCCGAGGTGATTGCGAGGCCACGAAGTGAGAACGAACTCCCGTACATAGTCGAGAGCGCGGACCCGCTTACGCAGCGCGTCATCACCGAGGTCTGGCCTCACAGCGAAGTATTCGCCGCATGGCCGAGGCACCTTCCGCAGGCCCCAACCCAGGTTTGGTTCCGCGTTATCAAGGACCGGGACGGGCATCCGCCGGACGGAACCGAGAGCGTTTCGGCAACCCGGACCGGCGAGGGCTATGTCATCGACAGCATTCCCTTCTTTGCGCGGCAAGCGTCGTTCGGGGATGTCGTCGGTGCCGATGAGATAGACGGCCGTCTCTGGTTCACCCGCACCGTTCGCTCATCGCGGAACTCAGTGCTCCGCGTCACCGTGCTGGACGTGGCGAACGTAGACGAGGTTGAGCTAGAGCTTCACGACCGTGGCTGCTCAACCGAAGTCAACCGCCCGCTCAAATTGATCGCAATTAGCGTCCCTAGTGAAGCCAAGTTGCTCGCGGTTCAGAGCTACGTCAATGCCGCGAGGACGGCAGGCAGGGTCGACTTCGAGGAAACAATCCTTTACCGGTAGGTGCCCGGCTCGGCAAAATACCCCCTGGAAGTCGGTCCATTGGCTCGGCTCCGCCGCGAGGGAGTCTCGCGCCGCCCAGGGAGTCGGAGGCGCTGTCCGGCCGCCCTGCGACGACACGATAACTGGACACGAAATGCACGCCGTCTCACGAGGGGCGCCACACCGTATAGAGATCTAGGCCCTCCAAGCTGAATGTCGCGGGTTCGAGACCCGTCTCCCGCTCCAAAACCCCACTCCGAGCTGGGGCGACAGTCAGCCTGTTCGGGGCAGGTGGCTCGAAGGTCGCGCCCAAAGTGCAACAGCGCTCAGCTCTGACATTGGGCTTGTTCGCTGCGGTATCCGCGTACAGAAGGCCCGCGCTCCCAGTCGGCGGGGCCCCGACCACCTACGAGGCCGGGTCGCCCCTGGACCAGGCTCGCTGCATCTTCCGGTAGTCGATCACCTGGATCCCTTCCTCCCGGATCAGGTCCCGCGCCTCGGCTGACATAAGAAACTCGTAGTCGGTCTGGCGCTCGCGCCAGAGGGAGCCGATCGCCCGCGACTCCTCGTTGCCCAGGCTGGGGTGCACCGCCCACTCACTGAGGCCAACCGGGAGCTCGTGCAGCAGTCTGGCAAATCGGGCCGGCTTCCCATCGAGGTCGATACGGGTGCTGTCCATCAGCGGGTAATCGTCCACGGGTAGGCCTCGCGCTCTCAGCTTCTGGCGTCCTTGTTCGAGCCAGACCCGCACCGCCAGGCCGTACTCCTGCGCCAGCTCGACCGTCAGGTCGAGGATGTCTGCGCGTCCGCCATCGGCGAGAGAGTGAAAATCAAGGTGGGTTGGCGCCAGCCCGGCGTCGACTACCGCGTCGACTTGCGCGCGGAACTCGAGTTCCACCTCGTCGAGACGAGCCTTGGCGAGAAACTCGGACATCCCGTCCCAGCCGAACAGCTCGCCCGTTCCGTCGAGCAGCGACGGCACCTTCTCCCGGGCTGTCAGCGGCCGCCACCGATAGTGGGGGACATCGATGAGGAGCGTCAGGTGGATCCCGAACGGGATCTCCGGACGCTCGCGGAGCAGCTGCATCGCGTGCAAGGCCCACGGGCACGGCACCATCAGACTGCAAGACTTGGCGATTCCCTCTTCGATGGAGCGGATGACAGCCGCATTGACTGCGTGGTACATCCCGAAGTCATCACAGTTGATGATTAGTACACGGGCATCGGGAGGGAAGCCGAGCAGTTCACTCGACCGAACAAGGGGCTGGTGAGCTTCGGACGCAGAGGCGTGCTCTTCCATGCCCGGATTATGAAGCGCGTTGGCTTGCACGCCTTCCTGGCGGCCGGGCGGCTACGTCAGGCGGATAGGAGGCCCGGCGAGGCGGACGTGGAAACAGGCCGATCCATTCGCAGGCGATCCTTCAGCTTCAGGAATGGACGCTCGATCAGGACAAATGAGGCACATGCGATCGCAAACGAGAGCGGAATTACCACGAACCAGGGCATGCCCCACATGTTGACTATCTGGTGCCAGAGATACAGGCCGTAGCTGATCCGCCCCACAAATGCGAGCGGAGCCCACGCCAGGCGGACCGGACAGCCGGCCACCGACAGCGTGCTCACAATCACCGCGACGGGCAGGAAGATCACTGTATTGGCGGCTGTGGTCAACCACATCACAACACACAAGCCCGCGATGCCGAGCCAACCGGCAGTCTGCGGCAAACGGGTGCCCAGCAGCGCCACTACACAGCCCAACAGCAGCGCGTCGGCGTGGCAGTCCGTGCCTGCGACTAGGTGATCTCCCCCTCCGACACTGTCGGAGGCGACGACGAACCTCCAGGGCGTCACCGCGATCGCGACCAGGAGGACGACGATGGCAAATCGCGCAGAGCCCATCCGCAGTCCGATCAACAGAAGAGCCGGCCAGATGATGTAGAACTGCTCCTCGACCGCGAGCGACCAGGTGTGACCGAGGACGCCGAGCGACCAGCCGGCAACAGCGACCCAGTTGCTGACGTAGGTCAGGACACCCAGGAACACGACGCGATAGTCCGTCCCGAGCTGCCGCACGTTCTCCGGCATCAAGCCCGTCGCAACGATCAGGGCCACCGCAATGAGGACGACGGCAAGCGCGGGGAAGAGCCTGAGGGCCCGACGGTAGTAGAACGTCCGGATACTTACGCGGCCGGTCTTTGAGTGTTCGGCGAGCAACAGCGACGTGATGAGATAGCCGGAAAGGACGAAGAAGAGAGTCACGCCTGCCCCTCCTCCTCCATCGGCGAACCCGGGGATGCCGGCGTGAGCTCCGAGCACGAGGATGATCGCGATACCCCGCAATCCATCGAGTTCCGGGCGATGCTTCACGTCGACTCCACTCCCGCCTCTTGCCTTTCACCCCGTGGCGGGTGGATCACCTGTTCATCGGCCAGCCCGGCACGAGCATCGGCACGTGCGCGGCGTAGGCGTCGTAGGCGCTCCCGAAGTGGCGGGTCAGGAGCCGCTCCTCGGCCCTCGACCGAGCCACGAACGCCGGGACGAGCACGAGCCAGCACAGGGCCATCAGCGGGCTGAGGAGGGCAATCGCGCTGCCCGCCCACAGCAGCAGGATCGCCAGGTACATGGGGTGGCGAACCAGGCCGAACGCACCCTGGGTTATCAGAACAGTGTCCGTCCGAACCTCGGCGTCTGAGGCGAATTCGCGGCCCAGCGACCGGTATCCCCAGACGGAAAGGAACCCGGCAACCGCCAGCGGCGCGATCCCTACGACGACGACGGCCACGTGCGGCGGACCCGCCGGCGCCGGGATGGTGCCGATCATCGTCACGGCAGACGCCAGGCTGACGACAACGAAACCGATGATGCCGACATAGTTGACCAGAGCCAGGGGACCGGTCTCCCGTTCAACCGGGGTGGATCGGCGGCTCATGCGCTCGATCGCGAGGATGGCCAGCCCAAACGTCAGCAGCGACAGGGCGCATGCGATCACCACGACGCGTGCAGCGAGTTCCAATGTGGGTTCCATCCGGATCACTCCTCTCCGAATCCCTTGCGGGAACCTACACCGGTCCAACCCGGCGACGCGCGAAGTACGGCGCCCACAGCCCGATCCCCATGCCGAAGGCGGCGTGGCCGACAAGCATGATCCGACCGATGCGAGCCGCTTCGCCGGATCGGAGAACGAACCATCCGTAGCCCAGCGAGGGGTACAGGACCAAGAACGGCAGGGCCGCTGTCGCCATGCCGTATCGCGTGGCCCCGAGGAGGTTCGTTCTGCCGTTCTTGCGGCGCGGGAGCTGCAGGTATGCCTGCGTCAGGACGATCCCCGTGGCGTAGTGGGTCAGGATCCCTAGCGCGAACTCTCCGCGCTCTGCCGGCTCGTCCCTGATGTCACCGTGGCGCCACCGTCCGCGCAACAGGCCGGCCGCCCAGCGGCCGATCACGTCGGGGCCGATGGCACTGGAGCTGAAGGCGCCCCTGCCGTAGCGGTCGGCGGCGACCATGGCCAGATCCATAGACAATGTCGCCAGCACGCCCGCCGGGACGCCGACCGGAACACGCCGCGCTTGTCTGCGTTCGACCTCCATAGCCTCGGGATTATCCCTCGCCGGCGGTGGCTCAGGAAGGTGATACGAGCATCCGATCAGAGGACTGTCGCGCTCAGGCGGGAAGGCCCAGTTGATGGGCAAGCTCTCCCGCGAGGGTTGCGCACCGCGAGTCGGACACTGGCTCCTGAACCGACGGCCCTCCAGGTCCTCCCCGCGCTCCAGACCGCCTACGGCCGCTAAGCCAACTGGGCTATCGCCCGATCTCGGAGCCCAGGCCTAGACTGGCGAGCATGAGCCGAAATCAAGGGTCGCACCCTTCGGCCAGGCTGATCGTGATCGCCGTGCTGGCGATCTCCGCCCTTCCGGTCCTCAATCCGGTCGGCGCCTCGGCCGTCGGCCCCGCCACTCCCAATGTGGCTACTCCGCTCCCGGCCTTGCCTCAGGGCTGGCCCTCCACCCATCTCGAGGTCGGCTTGACCGATTCCCCGGGAGGAGCCTCCTCCCTCCACGCCAGCGGCGGCTACAAGTTCCGCTACCAGTACCTCTGCGGCGGCGTGAACACGGGAACCGGCTGGGCAACCTGGAACGCCGGCGCGAAGTTCGCGGACTACTACGTCGATGAGTCGGTTGCGGCAGGCATCACGCCCGTCTTCATCTACTACCAGCTTCTGCAATCCAGTCCGGCTGGGGGCGACGAGGGCACCGCCGATCGATCGAACCTCAAGAACAACTCGACTATGAGCTCGTACTGGTCGGACGTCACCCTCCTGTTCACGCACATGGGCGCCTACTCGTCGAAGGTCGTCGTCGATATCGAACCCGATCTGTGGGGCTACATCCAGCAAGCCTCCACCGGCGACAACGGCGCATCGGTGCAGGCATCTGTCGCGAGCAGCGGCAACCCCGACCTGGCAGGCCTGCCGAACAACGCAGCCGGCTTCGCTCAGGCCTTCGTCCGTCTCCGCGACAGGTACGCTCCGAACGTCATTCTCGGCTACGAGCTGAGCATGTGGGGGACGATGACCGACCCGCTCTATCAGAACATCCCGCTGTCCCAGATAGACGCGCTTGCCGCCCGCTCGACGGCCTTCCAGCAGTCGCTCGGCGCTCAATTCGACCTCGTCTTCACCGACCCGGCGGATCGAGACGCCGCCTTCGACCAGATCATTAACGGCGATGGAGGGGCGAGCTGGTGGGACGCGACCGACTATCAGCGCTTCGACCAGTACGTAGGCGATTTCGTTCGTGGTGTCGGGCTGCGCATGGTGCTCTGGCAGACGCCCATCGGCAATACGAAGATGCGGGCCATGAACAACACCTGGGGCCACTACCAGGACAACCATGTCGAGTGGTGGTTCGATGACGCGACCGGCACTCATCTGTCGACGACCATTGCAGCCGGCGTGGTGGCGATCCTCTTCGGTGGCGGCGCGGACGGCACGACCGCCGCATCCGACGCGATGGGCGACGGCGCGACGAACCCGTCGCCCATCAACGGCAACAACCTGGCCTCGTACAGCGCGGACGACGACGGCGGATACCTCCGCCATCAGGTCAACGCCTACTACGGCGGGGGATCTCTCTCCCTGCCGGGCTCTGGGTCGACGACCTATGCCGCCGCCACATACCACGCCCTCACCCCGACCCGCCTCCTCGACACCCGTAGCGGCACCGGTCTGTCCGGTGCCTTCAGCTCGCACGTGGCGCGTACCTTCCAGGTCACAGGCGCGGTCGTACCGGCCGGAACCACCGCCGTGACCGGCAACCTGACGGTCACCCAGCAGACCAGCGCAGGGTTCCTGTTCATCGGTCCTGTGGCGATGAACAACCCGACC
>PMIP01000016.1:58500-82474 GCA_003158295.1 Chloroflexota bacterium
GTCACCGGCTACTTCACACCCGATACGAGTGGTGCTACCTACATACCGCTCACTCCGACTCGTCTTCTCGATACCCGCAACGGCACGGGTCTGGCCGGTGCCTTCAGCTCGCACGTGGCTCGGACGTTCCAGGTCAGCGGTGGCGCCATACCGGCCAATGCGACGGCCGTGACCGGCAACCTGACCGTGACCCAGCAGACCAGCGCCGGGTTCCTGTNNACCGGCTACTTCACGCCCGATGCCGGCGGCGCCAGGTACGTGGCGCTCGACCCGACGCGCCTCCTCGACACACGCAGCAACTCAGGTCTCTCCGGTCCCTCGGCATCTCATTTGGCGCGGACATTCCAGGTCACGGGCGGAGTCGTACCCGCCAATGCGACGGCCGTGACCGGCAACCTGACCGTGACCCAGCAGACCAGCGCAGGGTTCCTGTACATCGGTCCTGTGGCGATGAACAACCCGACCAGCTCGACCCTGAACTTTCCGGTTGGTGACGATCGAGCCAACGCGGTCACCGTGGCTCTGGGTGCCGGAGGCACACTCAGCGTCACCTATGCCGCAGGCACCCTGGGTCCCACCGCGCAGGTGATCTTCGATGTCACCGGCTACTTCACGCCGTAGGTTGAGCGGCGAGGCACGTGTCATCGCGGGCGAGCCATGGCCCGGGTTCGTAAGGGAGTGGTGACTGCCCGGCCCTCGGCTCACCCAAAAGCTCCTGCCCGGCCCTACCGCGCGAGTTGCCGCATCGCCTCGGCCGGCGTGATGAGCGGGCGAACCTCCGTCTCCGAGTAGTACGGCTTCCATGCTGAGAAGACCGTCTCGAACTCCGCTCGGTCCCGCGTCTCCCAGACGCTGAACCCGACGGCCGGGTCGTCCGCGAGGCAGTAGGTTTCGCCCCGAATGAAGCTCCTGTCGAGCGATCCATCGCGCAGCTTCGCGCCAAACTCAGCCATCCTTGCGACATCGACCCGCACCCTGACCTGGAAGTACACCGCTGCCTCCCGTCCCGCGGGCCACAGCGTCGGGTCGTTCGACTCCGCCGCGGGCGCGCGTACGTACCCTTGGATACGCCTCGGGGGGATTCATTTCACTCGGTCGAGAAGATGGCGTACCGACCGCTCTTGATGAGACCCGCGATGGCGGCCTCGGGCTGGGGAAGGGACCGATACAGCTCCACCTCGTCCGAGAATCGCCGCACCTCTTCCCGGATCAGGTTGAGACCAAGCTCGGGCCGGTAGCTCTCGATCAGGTCGTGCCGCAACGAGAAGTCGATCATGTTGACACAGGAGCACGTGCTTCCTCCCAGAAGCGAGCAGTTACGGCAGAGGAACGCGCGCATCCTCGAGCGCGCCCGCGACAGCAGTATCCGGACGGCGTTGTCGCTCTTGCCCATGATTTGGCCGACATCGGCGATCGGCACGTCGTTCAGCAGGTGGAGCACGAAGACGCAACGCTGGGAGAAAGGCAGGCATTGCAGGAGGCCGACGAGACATCCTTCCTTGACCTCGTCGACGTAGAGACGTCGCTCGACTTCCGAGTGGGAAGGCGAAGGCTCCACGGCGTACTCCTCGATGACCGCCTCGAAGTCCTCGAACCTCCTGGCTCTGGATCCCTGCAGCTTCTTCAGGCACAGGTTCCTGGTGATGGACAGTAGCCAGGTGAGTGGTGCGCTCTCGCCGCGGAACGACCCGGCTCGGGCGAGGGCTGTGGCGAAGGCGTCCTGCGCGACATCCAGGGCGGCCTCCCGGTCGCCGAGCATCCGCAGGGCGAAGGCGTATACGCGCGGAAGAGATTCCGTGTACAGGCGCTCGAGGTCGAGACGCGAATTGGGCTCGGCGGCGATTGGCTCGGTTGTCACGACGGCAAGGATAGGATCGCTGCTGGGACTCGCCAAATCACCCTTAGCCACGGGACCCCACTCCGAGCCGCGGCGCGGTCAGACAGTTCTAAGTGCCGAGGCTTGTAGTCGCCCTCTATCCGGGCGGCTCGCACGACACGAAGATCCGTCTCCCGCCCCAGATTAGCCGCGATTGCCCCTGGCTTTGCCCACCGAGTCCTGGACGTTGCCGAGGCCTTCCTGAGCTCGGCCCTGGATCTGCTGGGTCCTGCCCTTGAGCTCCTGCTCCTTGTTGCCGGTTAGCTTGCCGACGCCTTCGTTGATCTTGCCCTTGGTCTTGCTAACGGCGCCCTTGGCATGCTGGTCGGTCATCGCTCTGTTCCTCCTGCTGTGCAACCGGCTGCCGGGAAAGGCAGGATCGGTCCCGACGGGGAGACCGATCCTGCTTGGTATGGACGGAACCTGACAGGTGCCTGACGGCACCCGGGAGGATCAGCGCCAGCTGTACCCGCCACGACGCGAGCCCAGGTTTCCGACGACGAAGATCACGATGAGCGCTCCGACAACGGCGACGATGATGCTTGTGGTATTGATCCCGGTCACGTCAGCGATCTTGAGGAGATCAGCGGCCACCCAACCACCGACGATGGCGCCCACGATCCCGAGCACGACCATCATCACCAGGCCCTCACGAGATCCGGTAAGGAAGCTGGCGATGAAGCCGGCGACCGCGCCGACGACGAGCCACGCGAGGAGCGTCATATTGGGAATATCTAGCACGGTAGTCCTTCTTTCTTGGCCGGCACCAGCCGAAACTGGGCCAACGTACTCGGCGGCCTGGGTCAGGCGAGAGAGGAAGGGCCATGCGCCGCATGCCTGGGAGCCCACCATCTCTCCTGAACTATGCGCAGTATATGGTATGCGATGGACTATGTCAACCCGAACAGCTGGCTCGGAGGGGCCGCACGTCCGTTGGCGTCGGCTCGCCTGTTCGGCCGAGCCATTCGATCGCTCTCGGATCCTGCCAGGCGCCTGCAGCCCGTTCATCCGGCGTGAGTGAACAGAAGGTGCAGTTCCATGATCCCGTGGTCGTTGACCGACACGACCGCGAAGGAGCTGGGCCCCTGGAAGCCGTAGTCACCGAAGACGATCGGGATCGAGCCGGCCACGGGGTCGCCTCGGGCCTGTCGAACGCTGAAATAGGCGGCCGCCTGGGATTGGCCGAGGAGATGGTGAAGCACTACATGACCAGCATCCTGGGCAAGCTCGGGGTGGCGAGCCGCGTCGAAGCCGCGCTGCTGGCCTACAAGGCCGGGCTGGCATCAGGCAAGGGTGGTCCCACCGAGGATTGACGGCGGGGGAGGGCGCAGACCCGAATCTAGCTCTTCTTCTCCAGGTGGCCTCCGAAGCCGAAGCGCATCGCCGAAAGCACCTTGTCGCCGAAGTCGGCCTCTCCACGAGACGAAAACCGCGAGTACAGCGCGGTCGTCAGAACCGGGGCCGGCGCGCCGACGTCGATGGCCGCGATGCTCGTCCAGCGGCCCTCGCCCGAGTCGGAAACTTGGCCGGAGAAGTCCGCCAGGTCCGAGCTCTGGAGCAGAGCCTGGGCCGTGAGGTCCAACAACCAGGATGCGATGACGCTGCCCCGGCGCCAGACCTCCGTGACGGCCGGCAGGTCGAGGCTGTACAGGTAGAGTTCCGGCTCGCGCAGAGGCGTCGTCTCGGCGTCGATCTCGCGCTCGTTCAGCCCCGCTCCGGCATGGTGGAGGATGTTGAGGCCCTCGGCGTAGGCCGCCATCACGCCGTACTCGATGCCGTTGTGGACCATCTTGACGAAGTGACCGGCGCCCACCGGTCCGCAGTGCAGATAGCCCTGCTCGGCCTTGTCCGGCTCGCCTTCGCGGCCGGGAGTGCGCGGGGCCGCGGCGACTCCCGGCGCTAGCGCCTTGAACAGCGGGTCAAGGCGTGCCACCGCGTCGTCGGGCCCCCCGATCATCAGGCAGTAGCCCCGCTCGAGGCCCCATACGCCGCCGCTGGTCCCGCAGTCGAGATAGCGGATCCCGGCCGGCTCGAACTTCTTCGAGCGCCGGATGTCGTCGCGATAGTAGGAGTTGCCGCCATCGATCACGATGTCGCCGGCCGCCAGCAGGGGCTTGAGTTGGTCGAGAGTGCTGTCGACCGAAGCCGCCGGAACCATCAGCCATAGGATCCGCGGCTTCTCGAGCTTCGCCACGAGATCTGCCAGCGAACTGGCGCCACCCGAAATCGCGCCGTCGGCCACGAGTCCGTCGACCGTCGCCTTGGTCCGCGCGTATCCGAAGACGGTGTGGCCGTGCTGCACCCAGCGCCGTGAGATGTTGGCGCCCATGCGCCCCAGTCCAACGAGTCCGACTTGCACGGAACCTTCCTCCTGATGTCGTGTCTGGTCAGAGAATGATGCAGGTCAGCGAATCGTGCGGGCCCGACTGAACCTCGGCGCCCGCGACTCAGGGACGGGACTCACGAAGTCGCGCCAGGATGTCGGCGACGATCTCCGGTGGGGGTCGTTGTGCGGCGATCGCGGCGCCGGGCTCGTCTTGCTCCAGCGGCTCCAGGGTCTCGAGCTGGCTGGCGAGGAGCGCGGCGGGCATGTAGTGGTCGCGGCGGCGTTCGAGGCGGTGGGCGATGACGGCCGGCTCGGCGATCAGGTGGGCGAACCAGACTGACGGATGACCGCACCGCAGTCTGTCCCGATATGCTCGCCGCAGAGCCGAGCAGGTGAGAAGCGCAGGCTCCCCGGCGCGCTCGCGTTCGGCGATCCACGATGCGAGCGCCTCCAGCCAGGGCCACCGGTCCTCGTCACCGAGCGGCGTGCCTGAGCGCATCTTGGCCACGTTGGCCGGCGAGTGGAATTCGTCCGCTTCGGCAGCGGCCCAGCCGAGCTCGCCGGCAAGCGCTCGCAGGACGGTGGACTTGCCGGCGCCGGAGACGCCCATGACGACGATCGTGGTGGTGGGCGAAGGGTTGCCGGGATCACTCATCTCGAGTTCGAGCCAGCCCCGCCGCGCGATCCAGCACTGTCCGGACGGGAAGCCCGAGTCGCTCGGCCGCGGCCGCCGCGTCGGCGTATTCCGCCTGCACCGTCACCGGCCGCCCGTCGAGCAGGCCGCGCTTGACGCGAACGTCGCAGCCGTCCACCGAGACGACGACCTCGTCGCGGGGCAGCGCCCGGCGGCTCACCGGCCGCAGCCGAACCCCGAGCGTGGTCGACGAGGTGAAGAGCACCCGAGTGGCGGCGTCGACGATCTCGTCGCTGATCAAGGCAGTGACCACGTGGCCGGGCCGGCCCTTGCGCATGACCACCGGCGTCAGCCAGGCGTCGGCGGCGCCCGCCTCGACGAGTGAGTCGAGGACCGCGGGCCACAGCCGCGGATCCAGGTCGTCGACCGTCGCCTCGAGCTCGAACAGGTCGTTCTGACGCCACGGCGCGCCGGCCGGCCCGAGGGCGGTGCCGAGGACGATCCGCAGGACGTTGGCCCGACCGGGGGGGTCCGCCGTGCCGGCGCCTACGCCCACGGAGTCGATGCGCATGGGCGGCAGCGCTCCCCACTCCGCGGCAACGGTCGCCAGCAGCGCGGCGCCGGTCGGCGTGCACAGCTCCCCATCGCCGCCCGACGCAACGGGCGCCCCGCGGCCGGCGAGGATGGCCAGGACGGCCGGCACCGGAACCGGAAGCGGGCCGTGCGCCGTGTCGATGCTCCCGGATCCCAGGCCGATCGAGCCCACCACGACCCGCGCAGCAGGATCGAGCAGGCCGAGCGAGTCGAGCGCCGCGGCGGTGCCGACGACGTCGGCGAGCGAGTCGAGCGCGCCGACCTCGTGCAGGTGAATCCGTTCCAGGTCCTCGCCGTGGACGGCGGCCTCGGCCGTGCCCAGCACCCTGAACACATCGCCCGCGAATGAGGCCACCGCCGGTGCGAGCGTCGCCCGTTCGACGAGGCCGAGCACGTCGGCGACAGTGCGGGGCACCGCAACGTCGCGGACCTCCACCTCGGCTTTCGTGGCCCGAAGCCCGTGGCGGCGGACCTGGTGCGGCCGAATCTCGATCGGCTCCACGCCCAGCGACCCGACGGCCGCGGCCACCGCCTCGAGCGGCGCGCCGACGTCGAGGAGCGCGCCCAACAGCATGTCGCCCGACGCGCCGCCCGAGGCATCGATCCACGCGCATGCGCCGCGCTGTGTCACTGGCATCTCCTGGTATAAGGTCACATCAGGACCGATGGCCAGCCGAGTCTGACACAAGCTCGCTGATCCGGGCAGGTCACCGGGGTATTGGAGGGACTGTCTTGAACCACGTCCTTGTCGCTCCCGACCAGGATGGCGACCTCATCGGACTGACCGTGGCCGATCTCTCCACGGGCGAGCGGTTCGAGAGCGCCAGCAACCTGGAAACGGTAGTCGTCGTGCTCGGCGGTGTCGTCGAGGTCGTGGCGAACGGCGTCTCTCTCGGATCTGCCGGCGGGCGACCCTCGGTCTTCGAGGGTCCCGGTCATGCCGTCTATGCTCCGCCAGGTACGGCTCTGAGATTGACGGCCACGCGACCGGCTCAGCTCGCCGTCGCTACGGCGCCGGCCGGCGCAGGCGCGGCATCGGCGGCGCGCGTCATCGGGCCTGGCGATCAGCGTCTGGCCGAGGCCGGCAGGGGCAATTGGGCTCGCAGCGTCCGAACCATCCTCGGTCCCGAGCATGCGGCAGGGCGGCTGCTCGTAGGCGAAACCATCAACCCGCCCGGCAACTGGTCGTCGTATCCGCCGCACAAGCACGATCGCCAGGCCCCTCCGGACGAGGTGCGACTCGAGGAGGTCTACCTTTTCAAGATAGACCCGCCCGGAGGGTTCGGCGTTCAGGTCCGTTACGACGACGACGGCACCGAGGCGTTCACGGTCCGCGACGGCGACGTCGCCGTCATCCGCAGCGGCTACCATCCGGTCGTGGCCGCGCCGGGCTACTCGCTCTACTACCTGTGGGTCATGGCCGGCGACGGGCGCCAGATGATCCCCCATTTCGACCCGGCTCACGCCTGGGTCCAGGAGTCCCAGTGATGGCTGCACGCGACTCGACGCCCGCCGGCACGGACCTCTTCGATCTGACCGGCCGCCTTGCCGCCGTAGTCGGCGGCGCCGGCGTCCTGGGCGGTACGGTTTGCCACGGCTTCGGCGATGCGGGCGCCGCGATCGCGGTCCTGGATCGCTCGCAGGAGCGCGCCGACGAGCTCGTTGCCGCCCTCACGGCGAAGGGCGTTCGGGCCGCCGCCTTCGTACTGGATGCTTCCGATCGGGCGTCGGTCCAGGCCGCCCAGAAGGAGATCGAGGCTAAGCTCGGTCCCGTCGACATCCTCGTCAACGCCGTCGGGATCAACAGCGGGACACCGTTCTTCGAGCTGGACCTGGAGGAGTGGCACCGCGTCCTGGACACGAACCTGACCTCGTGCCTGCTGGCCTGCCAGATCTTCGGCAAGGCGATGGTCGATCGCGGCGCCGGCGGCTCGATCATCAACTTCTCCTCGACCTCGTCGGAGGTGCCGCTCTCGCGCGTCCTCACCTACTCGGTGTCCAAGGCGGGGATCAACATCCTGACTCGCTACCTGGCTCGCGAGCTGGCGCCCCACAAGATCCGCGTCAACGCCATCGTGCCCGGGTTCTTCCCGGCCGAGCAGAACCGCAAGCTGCTCGACGACGCCCGCATCGAGGCGATCCTTCGACACACTCCCGCCGGCCGGCTCGGTGAGGCGGAGGAGCTGGTCGGGACGATGATCTGGCTTGCCTCAGAGCGCGCTTCGGGATTCGTGACCGGGGCGCTCATCCGCGTGGACGGTGGCTTCAGCGCGATGACGATCTGAGGTTCGGCAGCCTCGTCAGCCTGCGCGGCCCCTGGCGATGAGAGCTCCGACCGCGCCGGCCCCCACGCCGTCGTCGATGCCGACGACCGCCACTCCGGGGGCGCACGATGAGAGCATCGCCAGCAGGGCGCTCAATCCGCCGAACGAGGCGCCGTAGCCCACGCTCGTCGGGCAAGCGATGACCGGGACGCGGGCCAGACCGCCGACGACGCTCGCCAGGGCCGCGTCCATGCCGGCAACCACCACGATCGCGTCCGCCCGCTCGATCTCGGGCAGCTCGCCGATGAGCCGGTGGAGACCGGCCACGCCGACGTCGGCGACCATTCGGACCTCGGTTCCCAGGAGCGAGGCGACCGTCTCCGCCTCCTCCGCCACAGGCAGGTCCGAGGTTCCCGCGGTGAGCACGAGCAGCCGGCCGCGGCTTTCCGGAATAGCGCGCGGGATGGCCAGCAACCCGGGACGTTCGCGCCAGATCGTCTCCAGGCCGCGCTCCCCGGCAAGGGCACGGATGGCGGCAGCTTCTTGGGCCGCGGCCCGGGTCACGACGACGCTTGATTCGTCGTGGTCGAGCTGGGCCTCGATGATCGCGAGCAGCTGATCCCTGGTCTTGCCCGGCGCGTAGACGAACTCCACGACACCCTGACGAAGGCTCCGATGGTGATCCACCCGGGCAAAGCCGAGGTCGCTGAACGGCAGACGGCGCAACGACTCGAGCGCCGCCTCGACCGGGACGCTGCCTTCGGCCACGCCTCTCAGCAGCTCCGCCAACGCCGCGGTGTAACCGTCTCGGGCTGAGCCCGTCGACGGCTCTCTCTCATCCGTAGGCATTCTGGCTGTCTCCCGCGCCGGTTCCCGCGTATTCCGCCGGCGACCAGCTCTCGAACCCAAGCTCGACCAGATGGGCCCGAACGTCCGCCGACCGGCTTCGCAGGTTCTCCAGATCGCCGAGCTCGACTTCTACCCGGGCATGGCTGCCGAAGTCGCGGACGCGCACCTGGCGAAAGCCGAGGCCTCTTAGAGCGAGCTCGGCCGCCTCGACCCGTCGCAGCCGCTCGGCCGTGATGAGTTCCCCAAAGGGGATGCGGCTGGCCAGGCACGCCGAGGCGGGACGGTCCCAGCCGTCGACGCCTATCGAGCGTGCCAGGGCGCGCAGCTGCTCCTTGTCGATCCCGGCTTCGGCCAGAGGCGAGCGCACGCCCAGCTCGGACGCGGCCGTCATGCCGGGCCGGTCGGCCCGCCGGGTATCCGAAGCGTTCGTGCCGTCGACAACCCAGGCGTAACCCTCGGCCTGCGCAATCGCCGCGGCGGCGCCGTACACCTCGAGCTTGCAGTAGTAGCAGCGTGACCGTGGGTTGCGGGCGTAGCGAGGGTCGTCGAGTTCCTTGGTGGCGATGGTTCGCCAACGTGCGCCGTGGCGGCCCGCCTCAACTGCCGCCGCCGCCGCGTCGGCGCGATCCCAGGCCGGCACCGCGGCCGAATCGCCGGTGAGGGCCAGGCAACGCTCGCCCAGGATCTGAGACGCAACCGCGAGCAAGAAGCTCGAGTCGATCCCGCCCGAGAGCGCGAGGACGCACGAGTCCAGGCCATCGACGATCTCGAGCAGTTTCTCGAAGCGTTCGATCGCGACGGGGTCGTTCGCGGCCGGCCCGCTTCGAACCAGCTCCATCAGGGCTCGTCGCGGCGAATCGGAGGTCGTGCGGGCCCGGTCAGTCGCCGGCATGTCGAGAGGCAAGCGGCCACCGGCCATGGGGCTGTGGTGTGGGCATCGGCCACCTGACGATACAACCTATCCGCCGACCGCGCGCCCGGAGTTCGGAGGCGGCGGTGGCTGCCGCCCGGTGTAGAGTGGAGGTGCCGCCCGCCGATCGCGCCGCGGCGTAAACGAGACCCGGTACCGGACCGCTTGCAGCTCCCTGGAGGCAGGCCCCCTCGATGCACCACGAGAAGGCCCACCGCGCCGCGCTCATGCCCGAAGCGCTTACCGACCCGCCTTCCCCCGCCGCCTCAGCCTCGCCGCCGCCCTTCGACCCGCGTGAGCCCTTCGCCGAATTCACGACGGGCAAGCTGCCGCCGTGGGCCCTCGTCCGCCAGCGCATGGATCCGGCCGAGGTGGCCGATGTCGCCGCGGCCGTCAAGGCGGCACTCGATTCCGTCCGAGATGCGATCGCGCCCGGCTCGCGGGTCTGCCTGGCGGTGGGCAGTCGCGGCATAGACAGGATCGATGAGGTCGTTCGGGCAGCCGTTTCGTGGGCCCGCTCCGCGGGCGCCGAGGTCTTCGTCGTGCCGGCAATGGGCAGCCACGGCGGCGCCTCCCCGGAGGGCCAGCTCGAGGTACTCGCCTCCTACGGCATGACCCCGGAATCGATCGGCTGCGAGATCCGATCCAGCATGGATACGGTGGAGCTGGGCGAGGTCCGCCCCGGCGTGCCGGTCTTCGTCGACCGCAACGCCCTCGAAGGCGCCGACGTGATCGTCCCGATCAACCGCGTCAAGCCGCACACGGACTTCACCGGCGAGGTCGAGAGCGGCCTCATGAAGATGATCGCCATCGGCCTCGGCAAGCAGCGGGGCGCCGACACATTCCACCGCCAGGGCTTCGACACCTTCCATGAGCTCATCCCGGCGGTCGCCGAGCTCACCCTCTCGAGAGTGAAGATCCCGTTCGGCCTGGCGCTCGTCGAGAACGGCTACGCCAGGTTGTGGCGAATCGAGGCGGTGCCGCGCGACCGGATCTGGGACCGGGAACGGGAGCTGCTGGCGATGGCCCGAGATCGCATGGCCAGGCTGCCCCTCGGCAGCATCGATGTGCTCGTGCTCGACTACATCGGCAAGGACGTCAGCGGCCTGGGGATGGATTCCAATGTCGTGGGCCGCTACTACAAGGGGCCAACCGGTGTCGGCCCGAGCATCCAGAGGATCGTCGTCCGCGATCTGACCGCCGCGACCGAGGGCAACGCCGTCGGTATCGGCATGGCCGACGTGGTACTGCGGCGTGCGGTCGAAAAGATGGACGCCCACAAGACGTACATGAATTCCATCACTGCCAAGACTCCGGAGGGCGCGCGCGTCCCGCTGACCGTGGACACGGACCGCCAGGCGCTCTCCGTCGCCGTCGCCAGCTGCATCAAAATCGCGCCGCCCGATGCCCGGATCGTCAGGATCCGCGACACCAAGCATCTCGGGCTGCTCTACGTCAGCCAGGCGGCGATCGAGGAGGTGCTTGCGACGGGGCTCTGCGAGATCGTTCGGCCGCTCGAGGAGATCGAGTTCGACCGCGACGGGATGCTCGCCTCATCCATGGAGTAGGGAAGGGGCTCGCGCGGAACGGGAGCTGGCCCGGGATCCAGTCCGCGGCGCCGCATTCTCGGAGCAGCCACGCGCCGTCGAGGTTCCGCGAGGTCGCATCAACGGTCCCAGTGCCTGGGGGTAGCGACCGGCCTGTCAGAAGGACGGGGTGCGACCCCAAATCCTCCTCCTCGCCAGTCCCTGCCGTCAATTGGACAGCTGCCCACTTTGACGGCGGACCCCCAAAAGGTGAATCCTGTTCGCAACTTCGGTGCAGCGCCCGAAACTTTCGAAGTGGGCCGTTCAGGCAAACCGTCACGGGGAGTCTTGGGATGATACGTAGAGCTTCGATTGGGTCCAACCTCTTTGCGATCGCCGCCGTGCTCGGTTTGGTGGCACCTATCGCCTTGATCGCACCGCCCGTCGTACAAGGCGCGAACTCCGTCGTATCAAGCATCAACTTCAACGACTCAACCCTGGGCACCTGGTCCCAGAGCGGAAGCCCGACCCTGAGCTACGTCGACGACGGCAGTGGCGGCATGGCGCTGAGCATCCTGCGCGCCCAGGACTACGAAGGCATCCAGTCGCCGACGGGCCTGCTGGCTGCCGGCACTACGTACACCTTCTCGATGCGGGCCAAGCTGCCCGATGGCGTTGCCGGTACGACCGACGTCCGGTTCGTGGTCAAGCCCAACTACAACTGGGTGGGCAACACCACGATCAACTCGTCCGGCTGGACCACCGTCACCGGCACCTACGCCCTCCCCGACGGCGTCGACCCGACGACCGTCCAGATCTACATCGGCAGCACCAACGCCGCCGACAGCAGCGCCTACACGATCCTGATCGATGACATTCTCATCACCGCTCCGGTGGTGGCGCCACCGGCGTCCACGATCATCAGCACGGACTTCGAGAACGGGCTTGACGGCTGGGTGGCGCGCAATTCTCAGGGCACGCCTACGGTCGACCTGACCACCACCGAGTCCCACAGCCCCAGCCACGCCGCGCTGGTCTCCAACCGCACCGGCCAGGGCGACGGCATCGGCCATGACGTCACCGGCTTGATGAATGCTGGCACGACCTACACCATCACCGCCTGGGTCAAGTTCGTCTCCGGCTCGCCCACGGACACGATGTGGTTGAGCATGAGGCGCACCGTCAGCGGCACCGACAGCTACGACACCGTCGCGCAGATCAGCGGCGTGTCCGGCAACGCGTGGACGCAGGTCAATGTCAACTACACGATGGGAGCTGCGGACACGGCCCTCGTCTACTTCGAAACGACCTATCCGAACGGCACCGCGGCGTCCTTCCTGGTCGACGACATCGTCATCAAGACGCAGGCCGGCCCGGTCATCGATCCCAACCTGACGCCGCTCAAGAGCACGGTCACCTTCCCGGTCGGCGTCGCGATCGACAACCGGGAGACCGTCGGGGCCAATGCCCAGCTCGTGAACCAGCAGTTCAGCCAGATCACTCCCGAGAACTCGATGAAGCCGGAGGGCTGGTACGACGCCAGCAGGAACTTCCGGATCAACCCGGATGCCAAGACGCTCATGGATTTTGCGCAGGCAACCGGCACCCGCGTTTGGGGCCACACCCTCGTCTGGCACCAGCAGACGCCCGACTGGTTCTTCCAGCACGACGACGGCACGCCGCTCACTTCGAGCGACGCCGACAAGGCGATCCTGCGCAACCGCCTGCACGACCACATCTTCAACATCGCCCAGACGCTGAGCAGCATGTATGGCCTGTTCGGCAGTAGCACCGACCCGCTCGTCGGGTTCGACGTCGTCAACGAGGTCGTGTCCGACGGCACGACCGATCCGGGTGGCCTGCGCCAGAGCGCCTGGTACCAGGTCCTCGGGCCCGAGTACATCGACGACGCCTTCACGTACGCCAACCAGGCCTTTAACCAGACCTACGCGGCGCCCGGTGTTACTCATCCCATCATGCTGGCGATCAACGACTACAACACCGAGCAGTCGGGCAAGCGCCAGCGCCTCCACGACCTGGTCGCGAACCTGCTGAGCCGCGGCATCCCGGTCGACATCGTGGGCAACCAGTTCCATCTCAGCCTGGCCACGCCGATGCAGTCCGTGGACGACGCCCTCAGCGCCTGGTCGGATCTGCCGGTCAAGCTGGACGTGAGCGAGCTGGACGTTCCAACTGGAACCCCGGTTGACAACGCCAAGCTCATCGACCAGGGCTATTTCTACCGGGATCTGTTCAACATCTTCCGAGCGCACGCCGCCAGCCTGTTCTCGGTAACGGTCTGGGGTCTCTACGACGGTCGGAGCTGGCGCAGTTCCAGCGGCGCACCGCTCCTCTTCAACGACGCCCTGCAGGCCAAGCCGGCCTTTACCGGCGCGATCAACGGCAAGCTCCCTCCGCGCATACGCACGGGTAATGTCTTCGAGGGCAGCGTCGCGCTGGACAGCAACGCGACCTCGTCACTCGAATGGCAGAAGCTGCCGTTGTTCACCTTCGGTGACAACGGAAAGGTGGGATTCCAGACGCGCTGGGAGAGCGATCACCTGACCGCATACGTCTCGGTGAACGACACTACGGTCGACGCCACGGACGCGGTCGCATTCAATCTCGGTGGGACGACGTACACGTTCAACCGCAACGGAACCGGCAGCGTGTCGGGCGTCGTCAAAGAAGTGACCGGGGGTTGGCAGGCTGTCGTGTCGCTGCCGCTCAGCGGCGCCAAGGTCGGCGACCAGCTCTCGCTGGACGTCAGCGTGACCGACGGCACAACCACCACCGGCTGGAACGATCCGGGCGCGACCGGGACAATGACCCTCGTCGAGCCGCTCTCGTTCGTCGACATCGCTCCGACCCCGACCGCACCAACCGTCGACGGCCAGATCGATTCGGTCTGGTCGCTGGCGAACACCGTCTCTACCGACAAGCAGGTCTCCGGCACGGGCGGCGCGACCGCCGCGGTCAAGACCCTCTGGCGGGGCAACACCCTGTACGTCCTGGCTCACGTGGTCGACCCGACCCTCGACAACACCGCTTCCGATCCGTGGCAGCAGGACTCGGTCGAGATCTACGTTGACAACGTCAATGCCAAGAACGGTTCGTACCGCGCCGACGACACCCAGATACGCATCAGCTACACCAACGTCCAGTCGTTCGGCACCGGTGACGAAAGCGCGCAGAAGGCTCGAGTCGTCAGCGCCACTTCGATCGCCAGCGACGGCTACATCGTCGAGGCGTCGATCAGTCTTCTGGGCACCGACACCGTCGGGTCGATGATCGGCCTTGACTTCCAGGTCAACGATGCCTCGAACGGCGCGCGAACCGGCATCAAGAACTGGGCCGATCCGACCGGCAACGGCTACCAGAGCACGTCGCACTGGGGTGTCGGCCGTCTGGCTCCAGACAAGACCGTGCCGGCGCTCGTCGTCCCAACCCCGCTCAACCTCACCGCCACCGCAAGAGACGGATACCACGGCCTGACCCCGGCCATCGCCGGTGTCACCGCCACCGACGCCTACGATCCACTTTCTGATCTCAAGATCACCAGTAACGCGCCGGCGGTCCTCCGGATAGGCACCACGACAGTGACCTGGACCGTGACCGACGCGGCCGGCAACTCGTCGAGCGCTCAGCAGACGGTGATTGTCTCGCAACGAGTGCCGACTGCGGTGATATACCTCGGCGGCTGGGTGGAGCAGGTCTCCAAGTCCAGCTCGTTCACGCCAACCGCGATTCTCGTGACCACGAGCTCCTCATGCCGATCGACCATGCCGCTGAGCTTCTCGCTCAACCGCGATCCGGTGACGGGGCAGGTTGTGAAGACCGAGCTCGGCACTGCCAAGACGAATCGTTTCGGCATCGCCACGCTGAACGTACCCTCGACGCAGTGGAGGGCCGGTAGGTACACCCTCACCGTTGCCTTCGCAGGCAACAACCTGGGGTGCTTGCCAGCGTCCACTTCCGTGACAATCACAGTCCTGGCGGCCAAGCCCGGACACGGCAGGATTTCTTACAGCGGCGGGAGTCTCGGCGCGGGCTTCGAGTCCCCCCTGGCTATGGAGCCGAGGGAGCTCCGCGTCTGAGCTTTCGCCCGGGGCGAGCAGATCGACGGCGGCCATTGGCCGCCGTCGATCTATATCCGGGGTGGAGTTCAGCGCCGGGGCGGTGAAGTGCTCGAGCGCACGACCAGCTCCGTCGCAAGCTCGATGCGCGTCTCGGCCGGCTGCTCACCGGCGGCGAGGCGAAGTACCAGGCGCGCCGCCGTCACGGCCATCTGAGAGAGCGGCTGTCGGATAGTGGTCAGGGGCGGGTTCGCCCACTTCGCGGTCGGCGTATCGTCGAAACCGATAACGCTCAGGTCGTCCGGGATGTGGAGCCGCAGATCTCGCGCCGCCAGATACACGCCCAGAGCCATGAGGTCGTTCAACGCGAATACTGCCGTGGGCCGCGAGGCCGGGTCGCAGTCGAGCAGAGCACGGCCCTCCTGGATCGCCTCGGGGACGTAGAAGTTGCCATACCGGATCAGCGCAGGGTCGACCTCGATGCCCGCCTCGTCCATTGCCGTCCGGTACCCGTCGAGCCGCGCCCGGCTGCACAAGAGGGACTGGGGCCCCGCGATCACCCCTATCCGACGGTGACCGAGGGAGAGCAGGTGGCGTGTCGCCGCGAGGCCGCCGCCCCAGTTCGCGGCGCCGACTGACGGCGTGTCGTGGAGCGGCTCGCCAGTTGGGTCGATGACGACGAGCGGGATCCCACGCGTGTGAAGCTGGCGGCGCAAATCTTCGTCGAGATCCGACAGGACCGCGATCACCCCCCTCGGGCGCAGCGCGAGGACCGTTTCGATCCATCCGCGACCCTCGGTGGGCGATTCCGCCAGGTCCGACATTACCAGCCCAAGATCGTGCTGCGCCGCCACCCGCTGGGCGCCCTTTATGATCTCGCCCGCCCACTCGCTCTCGAACTCGTGGAAAGCGAGTTCCAGCAACGGCGCACTCCGTGACTCGCGCCGCGACGGCCGATAGCCCTGCTCGCGGATGATGGCTTCGACGTGCCGGCGGGTCTTGACCGACACATCCTTGCGGCCGTTGACTACCTTCGATACGGTGGGCACGGAGACGCCTGCCCGGCGTGCGATGTGAGCGATCGTCAGCGGCCTGGCGGGACTCGCGTCCGTGCCCTGGTCGATGGGGTCCTGGGCCATGGCCCGAGTGTACAGAATTCGACGGTCGCTCAGGGGCGGGGATGACCGTTCGGCGGCCTGTGATCGACCTCGAGCGCCGTCGAGAGTGGGCAACCTCGGTCTCGCGGCACGATCGTCCGTCCGCGAGTTCGGCTGGCGGCCGTTCTTCGGTGGCCGGCTAGCTCCGAGCCTTGACGAAGTCGACTAGCTCGGGCAGGTAGCCGTGGGCCAGGCAGACGACCGTGTCGGCGCCGCCGTAGTAGATCGTCAGGCGGCCTGTCGGCCCATCCAGCAGCGCCGCGCATGGGAAGACGACATTCGGGGTGTCGCCGACCTGCTCGTAGAGCATCTGGGGAGACAGGATGTAGTCGCGGCTGCGGGCGATCACCTTCCATGGCTCGTCCAGGTCCAGCAGAGCGGCGCCCATCGAATAGACGAACCCGTTGCAAGAGGTCA
Source organism: Chloroflexota bacterium (assembly GCA_003158295.1). Lineage (GTDB taxonomy): Bacteria > Chloroflexota > Limnocylindria > Limnocylindrales > CSP1-4 > Fen-1039. Next base: position 75,130 of record PMIP01000016.1, read on the forward strand.
GGACGCCGTGATAGATGAGCAGCCAGCCTTCGGGCGTCTCTATCGGAGTGGGGCCTGCCCCGATCTTGGTCGCCTCCCAGGTCCACCCCTTGGGCGCCATTACGTGGCGGTGGCGGCCCCAGTGGGTCATGTCCGGGCTCGCGGAGAGGAAGATGTCGCCGAAGGGAGTGTGGCCTTTGTCGCTCGGACGAGACAGCATCAGGTAGGCGCCGCCGACCTTGCGCGGGAAGAGAACTCCGTTGCGGTTGTACGGCAGTAAGGCGTTGTCGAGCTGGTGGAAGGTCTCGAAGTCGTGGGTATAGCCGACGCCGATCGTGGGGCCGTGGTAGCCGTTGCACCAGGTCACGTAGTACCGGTCTTCGATCCAGGTCACACGGGGGTCGTAGGCATGCTCGAACCGCTCCTGGATCTCGGCGACCCGCTTGTCCGTGGCGACCCACTTGATCGTCTCGTCCTGGATGGTCCAGTCCACTCCGTCGGCGCTTCGGCCTGCGTGGAGATCCATCAGGCGAGTGGTGTCGTCAACCCGGAAGACGCCGGCATAGGCATCGCCGAAGGGGACCACGGCGGAGTTGAAGATGCTGTTCGACCGCGCGACCTGGTCGCGCCGGATGATCGGATTGCGACTCGACCGCCACACCACCGCAGAACTGCCGGCCGGTCGATCCTCCCAGGGAATCATCGGTAGCGCGTTGGATCGTGCGGCGCCCACAGGCCCGGCGAGGGCGTCAGCGAGGTTCATAGAGACCCTTTCGTTTGAGAGACGATCGTCATGCTCGCTCGGCCGCATGGACCGGTTCCGGTTGTGGGCTGAGCATCGTCCGTTGCTCCAGCAACGGGGGAGACAGCTCGATCGTTCGCACGGATTCGCGCTCGATGAGATGCGGCCGGACGAGCGTGGAAGTGACGCACTCCTTGCCCACATCGACCCTGTGGGCAAGTAGAGTGACCGCGAGACGACCCATCGCGGCCTTGTCGACCGCCATGGTCGTCAAGGACGGCGTCACGAAGCCGGCCAGGTCGATGTCGTCGAAGCCGACCACGGATACCCTCTCGGGCACGGAAATCCCGGCCTGTTTGGCGGCCAGTATGAAAGTGATCGCGACCAGGTCGTTGGCGCAGAAGAGCGCGGTCACGCTCGGGTTCGCGCACAGGTAGCTGATGGCCGAGGCGGCGGCGGCCTCGTGCTCGTAGTAGGGCACGTCGATGTACCGGGCTGTCAGACCGGCTTCGGCCATCGCCTGTTCGTAGCCGCGCCGACGCTGCAGGATGCTGGGGAAGGCCGCGGGGTCGGTGCCGAGGATGGCGATGTTGCGGTGCCCGCGGCTGACGAGGTACTCGACCGCAGCCCTGCCCCCAAGGATATTGTCAGTCTCGACTGTGTCGAACGCCTCGTCCTCGGCGTAGGCGTCGACCAGGACCGCGGGCAGGGCCCCCTCCAGGAGGGGGCTCAAGGCGCTGGCGAAGTGCGCGCCCACGAAGATCAGCCCATCGCTCAGCCGGTCGGTGACGGAGTGCGGCACCTCGATCGGGTGGTTGTACTGGTCGACCGGCATGATGGCGAGCATCAACCGGATGTGGAGCCTGCGGCAGCGCTCCTCGACTCCGGCCAGGACGGGGCCGTAGAAGCGGTTGGCACCCGGCGAGTCGCCATGCAGCGCCCTTATGACGAGCGTAACCGTCAGAGGACCCTGGTGGTGGCGAGTCGTGTGCGAGAGGGGTCGGTAGCCTAGGCTTCGGGACACTTCCACGATGCGCTGCCGGGTCGCTTCCGATACCCCCGGCTTGCCGCGCAGAGCGAGCGAGACCGCTGCCTGCGAAAGGCCCACAGCGGCCGCGACGTCCGCGAGTGTCGCTATCTTGCGTCCGTTTCCCCTCGGCACAATCCGCTCCATAAGGCTACTAAACGCTTCACTCACCTTATCAGCCGGTGAATGGTCGGGTCAACCGGCTCTTGCACTCGTCCAGGATGGCGCGCACGCTCAGATCGCCGGCCCAAGCTATCCAAACGGGCCCGATCCGGAGGCCAAAGTACTCAAATCCCAATCAAAGTTTCAGATTGACAGGCTACTTAACGCGGTCTACTGTCGTGTCCGCCGATGACCGGCCCCCCGTCACGGGGCGACCGACGGAGTTGGTGGTTCGGCTTTAGCCATGCGGGGCGTCCAGCGTGCCCGACCTTGCTATGGTCAATGCGCTGCTCCTGCGCTCCTCATGGGGAAGGAGGAAAGGGATGCAACTAGGGAAATCCAGGGTTCTGGCTCTGCTCGCCGCAGCGAGCATCGTCGCTTCGGCCTGCGGCAGCTCGAGCGCGTCGCCGACCCCGGGGGCCACACCGGTACCAGGGACACCGGCCCCCAACGCAACTCCCGCGCCTGCGACGCCGACCCCGGCCGCGAGCGCGACCGGCCTGCCGGCAACTGACTCTACCGTCTATCCGCGCGAGCAGACCCTGTACACCTCAGGCAAGCAGTGGGGCGCTCCCTCGACGTGGAACCCGCTCGATCCCAACATGGCCATGGGCGTGCTTGGGCTCCAGTACGAGACCCTGTTCCTGTACGACCCGATCAAGGACGTCTACACCCCGTGGCTCGCCTCCGGCGGTGACTGGGATTCAGCCAAGACGACGTACACGATCCACGTCCGCCAGGGCGTGACCTGGTCCGACGGCTCGGCCTTCACGGCCGACGACGTGGCCTTCTCGATCAACCTCGCGCAGAACAAGGCGCTCGGCTCCAACCTGTTCGACTACGTCACCAGCGCGGCCGCCTCCGGCAACGACGTCGTCGTGAAGTTCAAGGCCAACCCGGCGTACCAGGAATGGGCCCAGTGGCTTTACAACTCCCCGATCGTCAACGCCAAGATCTGGACGCCGTTCAACAACGCCGACATCCTTAAGAACCTCAACATGAACGGTGTTGGTACCGGCCCGTACACCTTCAAGACGGCCGCCCAGGACCGCATGGTCTGGGTCAAGAACCCGAAGTGGTGGGCCACCGCCGCCCTCAACCTCAACGTCGCCCCGACGTACATCGTCGACATCGTCAACAGCTCCAACAACGTGGCCCTCGGTCAGCTTCTCTCCGGCGGCCTCGACCTGGACAACAACTACCTGCCCGGCATCGCCCAGATCGTCAACGGCGGGTACAACGTCACGACCTACTACGCAGGCGCGCCCTACATGCTGTCGGGCAACACCGCGTGGCTCGTCCCCAACACGAAGAAGAAGCCGCTGGATGACCCGGCCTTCCGCAAGGCTCTCGCCGAGGCGATCAACCCGCAGAACGTCGTAGTCAAGGACTACGGGAACATCGTCGCCGCCGCAGACCCGACCGGCCTTCTGCCGGTGTGGAGCAAGTACATCGACGCCGCTGAGGTCAAGTCTCTTGGCGCTACGTTCAGCACGGCCAAGGCCAAGGCCGATCTCGCCGCAGCCGGTTACAAGGTCGGCAGCGACGGGTTCGTGACCAACAAGGACGGATCGGCTATCAAGCTGAACCTCGAGGTCCCCGATGGCTGGTCCGACTGGATGCAGGCCGAGACCCTGATCGCGGCCGATGCCAAGCTCGCCGGGATCAACATCAATCCGACTCACCCCGACTACAACACCGTCGTAGCCGATCGCAACGGAACCGACAAGGCCGCCCCGGTCTTCGACCTTGTGATCAACAACGACGTCCAGATCGGCAACACGCCGTGGACGTACTACGACTACATCTTCCGCCAGCCGGAGATCGCGGCCGGACCTGCCCGTAACCGCAACTACGAGCAGTACGACAACGCCACGGCTTGGGCTCTCGTCCAGAAGCTCGATCAGACGCCCGTCGAGGACACCGCCACGATGAAGACGATCTGCTCGCAGCTCCAGAAGATCCAGCTGACCGACACTCCGATCATCCCGCTGTGGTACAACGGCGAGTGGTCGCAGGTCAGCAACAACGTCTGGACCAACTGGCCGTCCGACAAGGGCGCTCAGATCCAGCCGGCCACCTGGAACGGCTACTGGCAGATGGGAGCAATCTACATGCTCACCAATCTCAAGGCCGTCCCCAAGAGCTAGTCGTTAGCCCCTACGCCCCTCCCCTCGTCACAACCCCGAGGGGAGGGGCTATTCTCTGATTGCGTGGTCCGCTCGTGGCGGACCCGTGAATGGGAGATCGCGTGCGACGCTACTTCGGGCGGAAGCTCCTCACCTACTCGATCACGTTCTTCGTCGCGGCGACGATCGACTGGCTCATCCCGCGGTTCATGCCCGGTGACCCCGTCGCGTCGCTGGTATCTCGGACGAACGGCATCTCTCCGGATGCGGCCAAGGCGCTTTCCGACTACTACTACAACCTCTTCGGTCTGAACCAGCCGCTGCCGGTGCAGTACCTGAACTTCTGGGGCTCCCTGCTACACGGCAACCTCGGACTGAGCGTGTACGGCCACGGCGCGCCCGTCACCGACATGATCATGGGCGCGGTGCCCTACACGCTGGCCCTGCTGATCCCGGCGATCCTGTTGAGCTGGTNNGAGCTGGTGGGCCGGCAACAGCTTTGGGGCCCTCGCCGCTCGCCGCAGGTGGCTCGACAGCACTGTCCTGCCGATGGGCTACATCCTGACCGCGACGCCCTACATGTGGCTTGCGCTGGTCCTCTCGTTCCTGCTGGCCTTCAGCTGGCGGATCTTCCCGCTCTCCGGCGGCTACGGCTTCAACCTCGAGCCCACGTTGACCTGGCTCTTCTTCACGGACCTGGTCGCCCACTGGGTGCTGCCCTTCTTGTCGCTCTTCCTCGTCATGTTCGGCGGCTGGGCGATCGGCATGAGGAACATGATCATCTACGAGCTGGAGTCGGACTACAGTCGCTACCTGGAGGTGCTCGGGGCACCGCAGAGCCTGGTCCGCAAGTACGCCTTCCGGAACGCGATGCTGCCGCAGATCACCGGCCTGGCTCTTCAGCTGGGTGTGATCATCGGCGGCCAGCTCGTCACCGAGATCGTCTTCTCATATCCGGGCCTCGGCCATCTCGTCTTCGCGGCCATCCAGAGCGCGGACTACTTCCTGCTGCAGGGGATCTTCCTGTTCATCATCGTCGGAGTCCTCGTGGCCAACTTCATCGTTGACATCGTCTACGTGATCGTCGATCCACGGGTCCGGGTCTCGATGACAGGAGGCACGGCATGAGCGCCACGAGTCCGGCAGAAGCCCGGGAATCGGCCGGCCCGATCATCAGCCATCAGGTCGCCGCGCCGGAGGGCAAGCCTCGCGGCGAGTTCCTCTTCTTCGCCCTGCGGTCGAAGAAGTTCATGTTGTCCGTGGTGATCCTCGCTGTGCTCGCCGTCGTCGCGATCTTTGGGCCGATTATCGACTCCACCGATCCGGTGGCCCAGAACGGCCTGCCGATGCAGCAACCCACCCTGGATCCGGGCAATTGGTTCGGCACGACGTACTTCGGCGAGGACGTCTTTGCTCAGTTCGCCAACGGCCTTCGCGCGTCCTTCTTCGTTGGCTTTCTGGGCGGCGGGCTGGCGGCCGTGATCGGCATGACCGTCGGTTTCGTCGCCGGCTACAGAGGCGGCTGGGTTGACGAAGCCCTGAACATGATCACCAACGTCTTCCTGGTGATCCCGACGCTGGCCGTCTTGCTTGTGATCACGTCCTATCTCCAGGCGCGCGGCGTCATGTTCGAGGCGGTGTTCATCGGAGCGACCTCCTGGCCCTGGGCCGCTCGTGCGATTCGCGCGCAGACGTTCTCGCTGCGGTCTCGGGAGTTCATCGATCTGGCCAAGCTGAGCGGTCGGGGGAGCCGGCAGATCATCGTCAGCGAGATCGCGTCGAACATGAGCTCGTATCTGCTCCTGACCTTCATCCTGCTCTTCGGCGGCGCCATTCTGATTGCGGCCAGCCTGGACTTCATCGGTCTGGGGCCGACGGGCGGCATCTCGCTCGGGCTGATGATGTACAACGCCGTGACCTGGGCCGCCCTGCAGCTCGGCATATGGTGGTGGTTCATTCCGCCGGGCGTCGGGATCATGGCCACCGTTGGGGCCCTCTACGTGATGAACGTTGGCCTCGACGAGATCTTCAACCCCAAACTCAGGACGATGTGACCCGTGAGCCTCCAGGTAACCGACCTTCGGGTCTACTACAGAACACTTGCCGGCGACGTCAAGGCGCTTGACGGAGCGACCTTCGGGATCGCGGACAAGGAGATCATGGGTCTCGCCGGCGAGTCCGGGTGCGGCAAGTCCACGCTCGGAAACAGCCTGATCCGCCTCGACGGCCGGATGAAGTACGTCGCCGGGAGCGTCAATCTCGACGGCACCGACCTGCCCATCTGGGACTCGGACGAGATGGTCCACTACCGGTACATGGAAGTCTCCGTAGTCCCGCAGTACGCCATGAGCGCGATGAACCCGACTCGGAAGATCGGCAAGATGGTCTCCGAGCTGGTCGAGTCGCGCGGCGTCAGCTACAAGGAGATAAGGCCGGAGTTCGAGCGCCGCATCGATCTCGTTGGACTTCGGCGCGACGTGACGGACCGCTATCCGATCGAGTTGTCGGGTGGCATGAAGCAGCGCATGGTCATGGTCATTTCCACGCTGATGGACCCGTCGCTGCTCATCACCGACGAGATCACCTCGGCCCTGGACGTCTCCACGCAGCGGGCCGTGGCCGAGACCCTCGTCAGCTTCCGTGACCACGGCTTCGTCAAGAGCATGATGGTCATCACGCACGACATGTCCATCCTGTACCAGATCGCGGACTCGATCCTGGTCATGTATGCCGGCAAGCTGGCCGAGAAAGCGACCACCGAAGTCATCATCGGGAGGCCGCTCCATCCCTACACTCGGATGCTCGTGTCGTCGCTTCCGGAAGTCGGAGTTCGGTACGCCGACAAGAAGCTAACCGGGATCCCCGGTGGCCCGCCGTCACTACTCCACCCTCCAACGGGGTGCCGCTTCAGAGCGCGTTGCCCGCTGGCCTTCGCGAAGTGCGAGCAGGAGCCGCCGTTTGTGGAGGTCGAACCCGGCCATTGGGCCGCATGCTGGAAGGCCACCGGATCAGATGCTTAGCCTCAACAGAGTCTCCAAGGTCTACAAGACCGGCACCTTCGGCGGCAAGGAACTCCTTGCAGTCCGCGACGTCAGCTTCGACGTCAACGGTGGCGAAGTCGTCTCGCTGATCGGTGAGAGCGGCAGCGGCAAGACCACCGTCGGCAAGATGATCCTGAAGCTGATCGAGATCAGTCGCGGGACGATAACACTCGACGGCCAGGACATCTCCCAGATCCACGGCGGCGACGTCAAGTCGTACTACCGGCAGGTCCAGGGCGTGTTCCAGGATCCGTTCAGCTCCTAC
>PMIP01000023.1 GCA_003158295.1 Chloroflexota bacterium
AGTCGGCCTGTTCGAGTGCTCGCATAGCACTTCCAAGCTCGGGACCGCGACATTTGACAACGTCAGCTTCACCCCAGGGCCGTGACCTCAGGGCGGCCGGGAGCCGGTGCGGCGCCGCCTCGAGAGTCCCCTCGATCGTCCGGGCCGTGACCTCGGCCATGGCGCTTTTCGCGGTCGTGGCGGGCTGCGCAGGCGGGTCCAGTCTTCCAAGCGGTCCGCCCGGCTCGGCCGCCGTGGGTACGGCGGCGACGGCCCGCGTCTCGGCCACGCAGCCGCAGGTGACGCGCCCCACGCCGACGCCCACGCCGACGCCGCTCCCCAACGACGTGGCCGCGGCGCCGTGCCTCGCAACGGCCCAGGGCGGTCCGTACCTGGCGTCCGACGGCCACTCGCTCACGTGCCTGGGCCACCCGGTCGAGCTGACCGGCTACACGTTCTACCCCGCCTTGCTGGGAGGGTCGAAGGCCTGGCACAGCCCGAGCTTCCGCGACTACATCGATTACGTCCTCAGCATGGGCGCCGCCTCCGGACAGAACCTGATCCGCGCCACGGACCAATGGGATCGCAACGTGCCGGGCCAGACCTCGGACGACCCCGTCGTCTGGGCGAACATGGACTACCTGGTCGAAGCCGCCCGCGAGAAGGGAGTCTTCGTGGTCATCGACCTGTCCGCCTACCGCTGGCTCCTCATGAGCAAGGGCGTCGATTCGACCCGGCCGGAGGCTTGGACCGGGTTCATCCAGTTCGTTGCGGCACGCTATCGCAATGCGACCAACGTGGCCTTCTACTCGATCGCCGGTGAACCGGCCCCGCCCACGAATCAGGCCCAGAAGGACAGTCTCGTCGCATTCTTCAGCTCGACCAGCCAGACACTTCGCGACGCCGACCCGAACCATCTGATCACGGTTGGCGGCTTCAATCACATGGAAGACTCGCCCGCGCTGAGTTGGTGGCAGACGATCTACGCCCTTCCCACCAACGACCTCGTGGCCTTCAAGACGTACTCCCAGCACGACCTGGACCTGATGCCGGCGATCGCCGCCTATGCTGGTTCCATCCGGAAGCCCGCCCTCGACGAGGAGTTCGGCATGCCGCAGAGCTACGGCGACGCCAGCTTCGCCGGTGGCGCCGCCTTCAACGGCCTGGCCGGCGGTCGGGCGCCATTCTTCCAATCCGTCTACACGTCCGTCCGGTCGCTCGGCGTGGCCGGAGTCATCTTCTGGAACATGGGCTGCCAGACGGGACCCACGAGCTACGAAGTGAGTCCCCTGACGCCGGCGGCATGGAGCGTCGTCGCCAAGAACGGGGCGGTTGCGCCGACAGGCACGGCAGCGGACGTGGCCGCGTTGTGCGGGTGAGGACGGTCCAGACCTCGGGGAAGTGGCCCGTCTGACGCAACCGGGGCGATGAATCGGCCGGGCCTGGGGCCACGATTCTGACTACTCCCTGTTGACCTGCGCAGGGCTCCCGGCCCCCGGCCTCCGGCCCTATATCACCCGGTGAGACGGCCGTCTCGCAGCCTGCGATTCGTGCTCGCATCCGTTGACGCAGCGATTGGGCTACCCAATAGTGCCCCTGCCTGATGGGCGGTGGCGAGCCGGTGGTCGCCGCCGACTCGGTTCTACAGACGCTTCGCTGCCAACCCTCTCCTACCCGTTCAGGCCTCCACAGGACAAGTCCCTGGAGATCCTGTGTCTCTGGGGTCTAGGCAAAGGGGTCACATGCACTCGATCGCTGCGGTCGTTCAAGGTTCTCCCTGGAAGGCCCGCGCCCTGCGCCGGCTCGGGCTCATCCTGGCCGCCGTCGCGTTGGCGACCGGCAGCTTGCTCGCGCCACCCCTGAGCGCCCGCGCGGCCGCGGCCAACACCGCCTTCCCGGATCTCCCCGCCGGTTTCGCGAAAGTGCAGCTGGCCAAGGGCCTCAAGAACCCGACGGCCATCGCCTTTGGGCCGAACGGCGACATCTACATCGCCCAGCAGCGCGGTGCGATCCTGCTGGACCGGGGCGGCGTGATCCAGGCGACCCCGGTGATCACGATCCCCGCCGACACCGGCACCGAGACCGGCGTCCTCGGACTGGCCCTCGATCCCAACTTCGCTGCCAACGGCTACATGTACGTCGGCTACACGACGGTAGACCTGCACTCCCAGCTGTCGCGGTTCACGGTGACCGGCGGTGGCACGACCGCGAGCATGGCCAGCGAAGTCGTGTACTGGCGCGGTAATCAACTCCAGATCTTTCACCACGCCATCAACGACGTCCATATTGGACCGGACGGCAAGTTGTGGTTCAGCGTCGGGGACAACGACCCGGCCATCACCAACGCGACTGTCCTGACCAATGGGTACGGCAAGATCCACCGCCTCAATCTGGACGGCAGCGTCCCGTCGGACAATCCGTTCCTGAGCATTCCCGGCGCGGTTCCGTCGATCTACGCCTACGGCCTGCGCAACCCGTACCGGTTCACCTTCCTGCCCGACGGCCGGGCAATGACCGAGGACACCGGCTCGAGCTACTGGGAAGAGATGGACACGATCCAGCGTGGCGGCAACTACGGCTGGGACTTCTACGAAGGCAACTGCTTCACCTGCGGCTACATCAACCCCGCCTACGCCTACGGGCATCTGCCCGTTGACGGCGCCGCTTCCGCGATGGCGGCCTACTCGGGCAACGTGTTCGGGAGCCAGTACGCCAACACGGTCTTCTTCGGCGACTACAACCGCCTCGACATCGAAGCCGTCAAGTTCGACCCGACCTACACGACCGAGATCTCAGACACCGTCTTCGACAGCAGCGTCGGCACGATCGCGGATCTGGTCGAAGGTCCCGACGGCAATCTCTACTACGTCTCGATCTTCGAGGGCACCTTCACCGAGATCTATGCGACCGGCCCGTTCGCGCCCACGGCGGTCGCGTCGGCCAGCCCCAACGCCGGGCTTGCCTCACTCAACGTCCAGTTCTCCTCGGTCGGCACGAACGACCCCAAGGGCCTCGCGCTGACCTATAGCTGGGACTTCGGCGACGGCTCGGCCGTCTCGACGGCCGCGAACCCGAGCCACACCTACGGCTCAAACGGCACCTACACGGCCACGCTCACGGTGAACGACGGCACGGCGACCGGCACCGCCACGGCCCAGGTGACGGTCGGCCACACCGCGCCATCGGCCTCCATCAACTCCCCGGTCATCAACGCCAAGTACAACGCGGGGGCCACGGTCTCGTTCAGCGGATCCGCTACGGATGCCGTGGACGGCACGCTGCCGGCGTCCGACTTCACCTGGCAGGTGGACTTCATCGCCAACGGCGTCGCCAAGCCCAGCTATCTCAATGAGGTTCCGGGTCCGTTCTATGGGCCGGTCAGTGGCGTTTCCACCGGCTCGTTCGCGATCCCGAGCGATAACTCCAACGTCCTCTCGAGCTTCTACCGGATCACGATGACGGCAACGGACTCGCTGGGCCTGTCCACGGTCGTGACCCGTGACATCCACCCGAACCTGACTTCTTGGACGGTTGGCTCCAATGTCGCGGGATCGCTCGTCTTCGTCGACGGGACCCTGCAGACGACTCCGTACACGCAGCAGGACGTGGTGGGCGTCACTCACCTCCTGATGGGGATCCCGGCCCAGACGGTCGGCAGCACGAAGTACCGCCTGCACGGCTGGGCTGACGGAAACGGCCAGTCCGACAGGTTCACGAGCACCGCCTCAGCGTCGACCTACACCGACGTTCTCGACCCGGTCACGAGCGCCATCCCGGCCGGCTGGACCAGCGCCGACATCGGCACCCCGCTGATGGCGGGGACGACCGACTACTCGAGCGCGGACCAGACCTTCTACGTGGACGGCTCCGGCTCCGACATCTACGGCACCAAGGACCAGTTCCACTACACGTATATGACGGTGAACGGCGACGGGACGATCATCGCCCGGGTCCGCTACCAGTCCAACACCGACCCCTGGGCCAAGGCCGGGCTCATGTTCAAGGAGACCCCGACCGCCGGGGCAACCTGGATCGACGCGCTGGTCACGCCCGACGTCGCGCCCCACTCTCCGAACACGAACGGGGTCTCCTGCACGGTGGACGGCTGCGCGGCTCCCCTGCCGCCGATCGACCCGGCGGTGGGCAACGGGGTCCGGGAGCAGTACTCGCCCGCCAACGGCATCTCCCCGTCGGCGCCACTTTCGAACTACTTCTTCCCGAACAAATGGCTGAAGCTGCAGCGCATCGGCAGCACCTTCTGGGCCTATCAGTCCAACGACGGCGTCACCTGGAGCGCGATCGGCCACAGGGCGATGACCATGGCGACCACGGCCACGGTCGGGCTGTTCGTGACCTCGCACAACATCGGCCAGTACAGCAGCGTCGGCTTCGACAACGTCTCCGTCAGCGGCGGCGTTGTCGTGCCCACCAATGACTTCTCGATCTCGTCCAGCCCCACCGGCCTGACGGCGGCCGTCGGCGGCTCCGGCTCGACGACCATCAACACGGCGGTTACCTCCGGCAGCGCCGAATCGATCGCCCTCTCGGCATCCGGGCTTCCGGCCGGAGTGACCACGGGCTTCGTCCCGGCTTCGGTCACGGCCGGTGGATCCTCGACGCTTACCTTCAACGTCTCGGGCTCGGTCGCACCGGGCACCTATCCGATAACGGTTACCGGCACGGCGCTCTCGGCCACGCACAGCACGCCGGTCTCATTGACCGTTTCCGCGGCCCCGCCGCCGAACGACTTCTCGATCTCCGCCTCTCCGACCACGGTCTCGGTCTCAGCCGGCAGCAGCAGTTCTGCGACGGTCTCCACGAGCCTGGTCTCCGGATCGGCCGAGTCGATCGCGCTCTCCGCGTCGGGCCTGCCGGCCGGCGTGACCGCGGGCTTCGTGCCCGCCTCGGTCACCGCGGGCGGCTCCTCGAGCCTTACCTTCAACGTCGGGCCGGCAGTGGCTCCGGGCTCGTACCCGATCGCGATCACCGGCACGGCAACCTCGGCCACGCACGGGACCTCGGTGACCTTGACCGTGACGGCGTCCGGCGGTGGCCTGCCCGGGCCATGGCTCGACACCGATGTGGGCGCTCCCTCGCCGGCCGGGTCGGCCACCTACTCAGGCGGCACCTTCACCGTGAACGGCTCAGGGGCCGACATCTACGGCACCAACGACCAGTTCAACTACGTCTACCAGAACACCAGCGCCAACGGCACGATCATCGCCCGGGTCACCTCCCAATCGAACACCGGCAGCTCCAACAGCAAGGCCGGCGTCATCTGGAAGGCTTCGACCGCCTCGGGGTCGCCCTACATCCTGATCGAGACCGGGCCCACCGGGACCGTCAAGGTCCAGTACAACTTCAACGGCTCGATCGCCGCCAGCGCCACCTACAGCTTCCCCAACGTCTGGATGAAGCTCGTCCGATCGAGTGCCGGCTTCAGCGCCTACCTGAGCACCGACGGCATCACCTGGACGACGGTTGTCACCAACAAGAGCCTGCCGACGATCCCGACCGCGGCGACCGTGGGCATCTACGAGGTCTCGCACAAGCCGGGCACGCTCGGCAGCGCGACATTCGACAACGTCAGCTTCACCCCAGGGCCCTGAAATGGAACGCGTCCCCATGCCTCGGTTCCTCAAGGCCACCCTGGCGGCTGCCGTGATCGCCTCGGCCCTCGCCGCGGGACTCGGCGCCTCACACGCAAGGGCTTCCAGCTCGACTGCCGGTGGCCTGGCGGTATCGGTGGCCTACGCAGAGGACAAGGAAACCAACAACCCCAACCCGGCCAGCTTCCCCGTGCCGTGGCAGGGTTCGCCGAACGTGGTCTTCCTCGGGGGACCGGTCGTCGGCCAGACGCAGTGCGGAACCCTGCCGAGCTGTTTCGACGCCGGCGCAATCCGCCTCGACAACCCGACCTCCGGCGACATCGCCGTCTCTTCGGTATCCGTCGACATCCACTCGTCGATCGCGGGCGGCAAGGTCTTCAATCTGTGGGGTGCGTTCACTGTGCCGGCGGGCAAGAGCGTGATCCTGACCGAGAACCCGCCCGGTGATCCGGCGACCTCCGACGACTTCGACACCAGCGGCTATCCGGGCAACGTCTGCACGCCGATCGCAGTCGTGCCAACGGTCACCGTGACGGTTGGCGGCGTGCCCACGACTCTTGCCGACAGCACCCACATCCTGGACACCGGTGGCATCGACCTCGGCTACTGCGGCCTCAACGGCGTCAAGAACGAGTCGATCCAGTGGCGACCGATCGGCGCCGCGGGCTCGAGCTCCGCCACTCTGACCCTCACCCCCGGCGCCTCTGCAAAGCCGCTCGGCGGCTCAACGACGGAGACGGCCACCCTGGTCGACGGGGGCGGCATTCCCGTTGCCAATGTGGGCGTCGCCTTCGCCGTGACCTCCGGCCCGAACGCCGGCCGGACCGGCAGCGGCACCACCGACACGGCAGGCCACGCCACCTTCACGTACGGCGACACCCTCTCCGGCACGGATATCGTGGCCGCCTCGGTGACGACCGTCGGCACCTTCTCCACTCAGGCCATGGTGACATGGGGGTCGGCGACTCCGACCTGGAGCGGCGTCGACATCGGCACTCCGCCGTTCGCCGGCTCCGATTCCTTCGCCGGCGGCGCCTGGACCATCAGCGGCTCCGGCCGCGACATCGGTGGCACCACCGACCAGTTCCACTACGTATCCCAGCCGCTGGCCGGCGACGGCACCATTTCGGCTCGCGTCCTGACGCAGACGAACAGCAACAGCCGCGCGCGAGCCGGGGTGATGTTCCGCCAGACCAACGATCCGGCCGCTCCGTTCTACGCCGCGGTGGTGACTCCTGGGTCCGGCGTCTGGGTTCTCGAACGGGCCAGCTTCGGCGGCCAGGTGATCTCTCTCGCCAATCCCGCTGGCGTGGCGCCGGCATATCTGCGAATCGACCGGACGAATTCGACCGTCGGCGCCTCAACTTCGAGCGACGGCGTTTCGTGGACCCCGATCGCCGGCTCTGCGGGCACCTACGCCGTAAGCGGCACGGTTCTCGCCGGTCTCGCCGTCACGTCCCACAGCCTGACCAAGTCGAGTACGGCCACGATCGACTCGGTGGCGCTCAGCGGCTCCGGCCCCACCCCAACTCCGACTCCTACACCCACGCCTACACCTACACCCACGCCCACGCCCACGCCCACACCCACACCCACTCCCACACCCACGCCCACACCCACTCCCACTCCCACGGGCAGCGCCGGGCTTCCCAGCCCCTGGCTCGA
>PMIP01000063.1 GCA_003158295.1 Chloroflexota bacterium
GCGTTTCGCGCTCGGGGTGCGGGATCCACTGAATACCGCCGCGATGGAGCGGGCCGGGTCGGTCCTGGTGGGCCGCCACGACTTCAGCGCCTTCGGGGTGGCGCATCGGCAGCCGGTGCGGATCGTGCACTCGATCCGCGTCAGGCGGAACGGGCCGCTCGTGACGATAGACGTCGCGGCGGACGCGTTTCTCGGCCAGATGGTGCGAAGAATCGTGGCCGCCCTCCTGGAGGTCGGTCACGGAAGAACAACCGAAGAGGCGGTCACCGCGGCGCTCGCGTCGAGGCGACCGGCGTTCAATGGGGCCGTGGCCCCTGCGAAAGGTCTCTGCCTCCGGCACGTTGTCCTCGGCTCCGCCAGGAGCAGGACGGCGCCGGCAAGCACGATCGCCAGATCGAACGGAGAACGATGATCGCGAAGACATATACGGTCCGGGAGAGCGAGATCGACCGACGCTGGTACGTCGTGGACGCGACGGACGAGACGCTCGGCCGCCTGGCGTCGCGCATCGCTCGCGTCCTCGAAGGCAAGAACAAGCCTCTGTACACGCCGACGATGGATTCCGGCGACTTCGTGGTCGTCGTGAACGCCGGCAGGATCGCGGTCACGTCGAACAAGAAGGAAACCAAGCTGTACATGCGTCACAGCGGCTACCCGCACGGTCTCAAGTCGGAGACTCTGGGGCATCTTCTGGAACGCCGGCCGGAGGAAGTCATCCGCCGCGCCGTGAAGGGGATGCTGCCCCACAACCGCCTGGGGGCCCAGCAGCTGACCAAGCTCAAGATCTACGCCGGCCCAGAGCACCCGCACAAGGCGCAGCGGCCCGAGCCGCTCGCCTGACGAGGAGCGTGATGACCACCCCTGCCTACTTCTACGGGACCGGTCGCCGCAAGACGGCGGTCGCTCGCGTCCGGCTGATTCCGGGATCCGGCGAGATCGTCGTCAATGACCGCACCCTGGAGCAGCACTTCGGAAATGCCGTGGACGAGACAGATGTCCGTCTGCCGTTCCGGGTCACCGGGACCGAAGGTGCTTACAACGCCCAGATCAAGGTCGAGGGCGGCGGCGTGACCGGTCAGGCCGGAGCGATCCGCCATGGCATCGCCCGCGCTCTGCTCCAGCTCGACCCCGAGGCCAACCGCCTTCCCCTCCGTCAGGCCGGTTTGCTGACCCGAGACCCGCGGATGAAGGAGCGCAAGAAGTACGGGCTCAAGCGAGCTCGTAAGGCGCCGCAGTACACGAAGCGCTAGTCCCGCCCGGACGGGCCGCCCTTCGTAGGCGCCCGTCTGCCCGGCTCGCGCACTCTCAGGTGCGTTCGACTCTATACGGCGTCGTATCGGCCTGACCTGACCGTAGCCCCGGCCAGGGCGCCCCTGGCGCGACCGCGACTCGCTTGGGTACTCCTCCCGCCCTGAACTGAGCTCCGCCGGCGGCAGCACTTCGGCGATCATGTGGGCTCGCCGCTCGCACGGCGCCGAGTCGATGGCCGGGCTATGAGGCAGCTGGCGTAGGACGAAGGCTGCGAAGCCGTCGGCGCATGTACCCGAGACGGCGCCCTCGCGAGAAGGCATCATGTGCGCTATGACGGACGATCTGTACGAGCGCTACAAAGAAGCGCTTCGGATTGGCCACGTGGCCGTACTGCGCGGCGCCCTGGAAGGCGCCGTGGAGGCGTACCGGGCCGCGGCTGCGATCGCGCCGTCTCGAGCCCTTCCACACACGAGTCTGGCCGGCGTGCTCCTACGATTGGGTCACCTGGAAGAGGCGCTGGACGAGTACGCCGCGGCGGTCAGCCGATCTCCGCACGACGAGGGAGCGCTCCTGGGCCAGGCCGAGGCACTCACCGTCGCCGGGCAACGAGTCGACGCGGCCATGGCACTCGACCACGTGTCCGAGATCCAGGAGGCATCTGGGAGGCTTCCCGAGGCCGCGGACACCCTGCGGCGAGCCCTCGAACTCGAAGATGCCCCCGAGCGAACGCGACGCCAGCGGGGCCTCTTGCGAGAGATCCGGCTCTCGGCTGGAGACGCGGCCGCCGAGCAGCTCCTGGCCCGGGCGCTGCGTCTGCGTGACGAGCCCGCCGCCACTGCCCCCGAAACCACCCGATCGGCCGCGACGGCAGCTCCAGTGGCCGGCCCCGCCGTCGAGGAGCCGGAGATCGCCGCCGTGATCGCGAGTGAGACCCCCGGCTATTCGGCGAGGTCGGCGGAGATGCCTTCCATCGCTACCGACGCCGAGGACTCGGTCCTGGCCGTCATGCCTGAGCGGGCCGAGGCCGCGGAACCTATCGAAGCCGCCCCGGAAGCCGCCCCGGAAGCCGTCCCTGTGCCCGCCGAAGCGGCCTTCGAGAGTCCGGCCGGGGAGATCGAATGGCCGAAGGAGGATCGGGCGCCGCGGCGGGTGGCCGCACCTGTGCTCGCCGCCGAGCCTGCGGCGATTGCCGCATTCGCCGAGTCGGCCGAGCCCGAACTCGTGCTCGAGGCCGAACCGGTCGCTCTAGCGGTGCAACAGGATGAGCCTCTCGCCGTGGGGGTGATGGAGGGTGCGTTCGACACGGCCGGCATGGGTGACGCCCGGAGCGAGGCAGAACGCCATGAGACCGGGGACGCGCTACTGGCCTCGGCTGAGGACGCGGAGCAGGCGGGCGACGACGAGAAGCTGCGCTCGCTCCTCGTATTGGCGGCTCGCGCCTATGGCCGCGAGGGCCGGTTCGAGGCCGGGCTTGATGCCATGCACCGGCTGCTGCAGCGTGATCCAGGGAACGTGGAAGCTCACATCGAGCTCGTTGAGCTGTACGTGGCGCGTGGCTGGAATTCGCTGGCGGCCGAGAAGCTCGTCTTGCTGGGACGGCTTGCGGAGCTTGACGACGATCAGGAGACCCGTCAGCGGCTCTGTGCGGTGGCCAGCCGCGCCTTCCCCGACGACCAGCACCTCGCGTCCCTCTGCGCGTAAGACCAGCCTGGGCTGCCGTCGCGCCGCGTTTCGTGCGCCCCGAGCCTGATTTCGAGCTTGGCGCCGGGGGCGTGCGCCGCCTGCGGCGGGAGGAGCCGGCCGTGCGGTATACACTAACCCTCCGATGCCTCTGATCCAATCGGTGCTCGACAAAGTCGGACCGAACAACGTCGCCGATGTCGCGATCACCGCTCTCCTGATCTATTGGCTCTTCAGCCTGATCAGAGGGACCCGCGCCGTCCGGCTCGTAGTCGGCGTGTGCCTTCTTTTCCTCGTCTACGGCGCCGCCTTGACGTTCCAGTTGAAGCTACTGACGGTCATCCTCCAGACCGGGGCGTACGTCGGCCTCTTCGCGCTGGTGGTCGTATTCCAGCCCGAGCTGCGAAGGGCGCTGGATCGGATCGGCCGCCTCGGCTCGCTTGGATGGCTCATTTCGCCCGCGGAACAGTCGACGGTGATCCACGTCGCGGCCGAGGTGGCCAGCGCCGCTGAGCGTCTGTCGCGCGAGGGTCACGGCGCACTGATCGTCATCGAGCGTGAGACGGGCCTTCAGGAGATAGCCGAGAACGGCGTCATGCTCCACGCCGACCTGTCCGCGGACCTGCTCGTCACCCTCTTCTCGCCCAAGACGCCGCTCCACGACGGAGCGGTGGTAATCCGCGGCGACCAGATCCTGGCTGCCGGCGCGCTCTTGCCCTCGGCCGAGACCACGATTCCGGTGGAGCGCTTCGGCACCCGGCACAAGGCGGCCCTCGGCATCACCGAGACGACCGACGCGATCGTGGTCGTCGTGTCAGAGGAGAGCGGACAGATGAGTCTGGTCGAGCGGGCCCGGATCGTCCGGAATCTCGACGAGCCCAAGCTGACTCGCTCCCTCGCCGCACTGCTCCACCCGCAGACCGCCGGGGGCCTCCTGCTGCAGGAGGGAGCCGCCCCCCGGCGCGTCGGACCGAGCTTCCGCCAGCTGGCCCGGCGAGCCAGGTTCGGGCGAAGGCGCGGACCGGCAGGGCCCTCCGCCAACGTCAGGGGCGATGTCAGGCCTCCGCGATCCGATGATGCTTCGGGAGAGGAGAAGGCTTCGTCGTGAGAGTCCTTCGCTTCATCTTCCGCAGCTGGCCTCTCAAGATCGGAGCAGTGGTGCTCGCGATCATCCTGTACGTCGGGATGATCTTCCTTCAGACCACGCAGCAATGGCCCGGCACGATCGCTATCGAGTTCGTCAACCAGCCCGCCACCGCCGTCCTCATGAAGCCCGATCTTTCGCTGGCGAATTCGCTGCCGACGGTTAGCAACATCCGCTACGTCGCCGCGCCGGACGTGCCGGTCACTCGAGACAGCTTCCGGGCAACGGTCGATCTGGCCAACGCCAAGGTGGGCGAGAATGTAGACACGCTGGTCAAGGTCAAGCTCGACGCCCCGGCCGGCATCCAGATCCTCGACTACCAGCCCCAGCAGCTCACTGTGGCGCTCGACCCGGTCGTCCACAAGCAGGTCAGCGTCCAGGTGGACACCGGCGCCGTGCCGTCCGCGCTTCAACCGGGGACGCCGGTCCTCAGCGCCTCGACGGTCGATGCCTCAGGCGCCGCGTCGATCGTCAGGCGGGTGGCCTACGCCGACGCCCAAATCCGAATCGATGCCTCCGGACTCGACGTAAGCCAGGACGTGGTGCTCGTTGCCCACGACGCGACGGGCGCCGTCGTGGACAGCGGCAAGGTCACGTTCAGCCCGAGAACCGTTCACGTGGCGGTGCAGGTCGTCAGCCAGTCGCGCACCGAGACGGTTCCCGTCAACCCGATCACTGTGAATTCTCCGGCCGCGGGCTACGTCATCTCGTCGGTAGACGTGAATCCGGCGGTCGTGGCCGTCCAAGGCCAGGCTGACGCGCTTGCGCTCCTCAAGGGACTCGCAAACACGCAGCCCATATCGATCGCCGGTGCTACGGGAGACGTCACGAAGACTGTGGGTCTCGATCTCCCGAGTGGGGTCGCCGCCGAGGAGGTGCCCCAGATCACCGTGACCGTGCACCTGCAGTCGCCGCCGTCGACTCGCAGCGTGAGTGTCGGCTTGGTGCCTGAGGGGGCGCGATCCGATCGCATCTACTCTCTGTCCACGCCGAGCGTCACCATCACCATCGGCGGAGCGACCGCCGCTCTCAATGCCTTCGACACATCGACTCTGGTCGGCGTGGTCTCCGTCGGCGGTCTTGATGTGGGCACTCACAGCGTCATCGTCACAACAGCCCTGCCGCCCGGCATCAAGCTCGTGGGTATCAGCCCGTCGCAGATAACCGTGACGGTCACGAACGCCCCTACGCCGCCGCCCGCGCCGTCTGCCTCACCGACATAGGAGCGCCCCTTGCCCCGTCTCTTCGGCACGGATGGCATCCGTGGCACAGCCAACGTCGACCTGAAACCGACCCTCGCCTACGCCCTGGGCCGGGCCACGGCTCACCGCCTGGCCGGACCAGACTGCCCGATCGTGGTGGGCCAGGACACTCGCCGATCCGGCGACATGTTCGCCGCGGCCATCGTCGCCGGCGCTACGAGCATGGGCGTGGACGTCCATCTCGTTGGCGTCGTCCCGACACCGGCGCTCGCCTACATCGCGGGTACCGGCAAGTTCGCGGCCGGGATCATGGTCTCGGCATCGCACAACCCGGCAGACGACAACGGCCTCAAGGTATTGAACGAGCACGGTCTCAAGCTCGACGAGGACGTCGAGGACGAGCTGGAGCAGCTGATCTGGACCGCCGAGGAGCTGCCGTCCGCGTCGCCCGAGGCGCTGGGCCTGGCCATCCAGGATCACGATCTCCTCGATCTGTACGTGCAGGATCGGTTGAAGCTCGCCGCGACCATCTCCACGAAACTCCACGTCGTGGTGGACTGCGCCAACGGCTCTGGGGGCGTGGCCGGGGCTCGTATCCTCGAGGCCACGGGAGCCCGAGTGGAGGCCATCTTCAACCAGCCCGATGGCTCGAACATAAACGCCGACTGCGGAGCCACCGCTCCCCAGGCGCTGGCGGCGAAGGTCGCGGCCCGGGGCGCCGATGTTGGCTTTGCGCTCGACGGTGACGCGGACCGGTTGATCGCGGTCGATTCCGCCGGTCGCGTTGTCGATGGAGATGCCGTGCTGGGGGTGCTGGCCCTGGATCGCCTCGCTCGCGGGTGCTTGCCGAATGGAGCCCTGGTCGTCTCCGTTCTCTCCAATGGCGGTCTCCAGAAGACGGTCGAGGATGCCGGCGGACAGATCATTCGAACGCCCGTCGGCGACAAGTACATCTTCGAGGGGATGCTCGTGAGCGGAGCCGGACTCGGTGGTGAGAAGAGCGGCCACGTGATCATCCTCGAACATGCCACCACCGGCGACGGCATAGTGACGGCGCTTGAGTTGCTGGCGGTCATGACCCGATCCGGCCGCAGCCTGGCCGATCTGGCCTCGGCGGTGCCCATGCTCCCCCAGCAGCAGCGGACCATCCCGGCCCGCCACAAGGACCAGTGGGAAGGCGATCCGGCGATCCGCAAGGCGATCGCGGCAGCCGAGGATCGGCTTGGCGTCTCGGGTCGAGTGCTGGTCCGACCCTCCGGCACAGAGCCCGCTATACGAGTCATGGTGGAAGGCTCGGAGGCAGGCCTCGTGGCCGAGCTGGCCGACGAGTTGGCCGTCCTGGCCGGTCAGCGACTAAACTAGCCACCTTCGACACGGGCAAGGTCAAGGCGACCGGGAGTAACTGCGCATGTGCGGCATCGTCGGATACACCGGACCTCGAGAAGCCGGCCCCGTTCTGCTCGACGGACTTCGCCGGCTCGAGTACCGGGGCTACGACTCGGCCGGCATCGCCCTGGTCACCCAGAACGGTGACCTGTTCGTGGAGAAGCGGGCCGGCAAGGTAGCCGTGCTCCAGGACGCCCTGGGTAACCGGACTCCCAGCGCCGGGATTGGCCTCGGTCACACCCGCTGGGCCACGCACGGCCGCCCGAGCGATCTCAACGCCCATCCCCACAGCGACTGCACCGGCCGCATCACCGTCGTCCACAACGGCATCGTCGAGAACTTCCGTGAGCTGCGCAGCGAGCTCCTTGCCGGCGGCCACGTACTGGCGTCGGAGACCGACACGGAGGTCGTGGCCCACCTTGTGGAAGCCGCATACGAGGGCGATCTCGCGGACGCGGTCCGCTCCGCTCTGCGGCGTCTGGAAGGGGCCTACGCGCTGGTCGTCATGCACCGCGACGAACCGGACCGGCTCGTCGGCGCTCGCCTGAACGCCCCCCTCATCGTCGGCCTCGGCGACGATGAGAGCTTCCTGGCGTCGGACGCGGCGGCGATCGTTGCCTACACCAAGCGCGTGATCTTCCTGGCCGATGGCGACGTGGCGGACCTGCGACCCGGCACTGCCACGATCACGGACCGGGCCGGCGCCCCGGTCGACCGCCCGGTCGACATCATCCCGTGGTCCGCCGAGGCGGCCGAGAAGGGCGGATACGCGCACTTCATGCTCAAGGAGATCCACGAGCAGCCCGAGGCGTTGACGGCGGCCATGACCGGTCGGCTGCGCCACGACAAGATCTGCCTGGAGGAGCTGGATCCGATCCGCGACAGACTGGCGGGGATCGATCGCGTCGAGATGATCGCCTGCGGAACGGCCTACTATGCCTCGCTGGTCGGCGCGGCCCTCTTCCAGGAGTGGCTCGGCGTGCCGGCCCGCTCCACGGTCTCCTCCGAGTTCCGATACAGCCCGCCGCCCATCGATCCGCACACGCTGGTCGTGGCCGTGACTCAGTCCGGCGAGACCGCGGACACGATTGCGGCGGCGCGCCTGGCCGGCGATCGAGGGGCGCTCGTCGTCGCCGTCACCAACACCGTCGGATCCGCCATAACCCGCGAGGCCCATGCCTCGGTCTTCCTGCAGGCGGGGCCCGAGGTGGCCGTGGCGGCGACCAAGACCTTCGTTACCCAGGTTGTGACGCTCGTGATGCTCGCCGCGGACGTGGCGCATCAGCTCGGCCGACTGAACGCCGAGGCGGAGCTGGGGCTCGTCAAGGCCCTGCGCCGCCTTCCTGCACAGGCCAGCCGTGCGATCGAGCTGGCCGCCTCGACCGAGGAGATGGCTGAACGTTACGCGTCCGCAAACGGCTTCATGTACATCGGCCGCGCGTTCGGTTATCCGGCCGCCCTGGAGGGGGCGCTCAAGATCAAGGAGATCAGCTACCTGCACGCCGAGGGTTATGCCGCGGGCGAATTGAAGCATGGGCCCATCTCGCTGCTCGATGCGGACGTGCCGCTAGTCGCCGTGGCGACGCGTTCGGCCGTGTACGAGAAGCTGATCAGCAACCTGATGGAGGGGCGGGCCCGCGACGCAAGGGTCATCGCCGTGGCGACGGAAGGAGACACGGAGATCGAGCGCCTGGCCACGGACGTGTGCTGGGTCCCGGATACGCTGGAGCCCCTGAGCACGATCCTGGCAGTGATCCCGCTGCAGCTCTTTGCCTACTACGTCGCCGTCAAGCGCGGTCGCGACGTGGACCAGCCGCGAAACCTCGCCAAGTCGGTGACGGTGGAGTAGGTGGCTGGCGCGGGGCGGCATCCTGGAGCGGGTGACGGGCGACGCGGGCCGGTCGGTGACCGTGGCGCATCGAGCGGCGGCCGCCGCGGGTCCGGCGGCGATCACTCCCAAGTGGGGGGCGGGGCCGGCTCTTTCGTGGAGCCGCCTCCGGAGACGACCGAGCTTGGGATCGACATCATCGGCGTCTCGAGAATCGCGGCCTCGCTGGCCCGCTTCGGCGACCGCTTCACGAAACGCGTCCTGACTCCCGCTGAGGCGGCCTACGTCCGCAACCGGCCCGAGACGCTGGCGGGGAGGTGGGCGGCGAAAGAAGCAGTCTCCAAAGTGCTCGGGCTGGGAGTCCGCGGCATAGGCTGGCGAGATATCGAGGTCGAGCGACTGCCTACCGGCCAGCCGTCGATCCGGCTCCACGGCCGGGCGGCGCGGCGGGCGACCCAGTTGGGGATGGGCCGCGTCGCCGTCTCGATCAGCCACGAGTCCGAGTTCGCGGTGGCGATCGCCTACGGCGTTCGAACGGCAGGCGGCCGCTTCCTTCTGCCTCCCGATATCGAAGAACGGCTCGACGAGCGAGAGGCGACTCTGCTGCGGCGCCTCGAGCGGCTGCGCGGATTGGCCAGGGAGGCGGCGACGGCGGAAGCTAAGCTGAGCGCGAGCGAGGCCGCCAGTCCTGCCGGGTCGGCAGCCGCCAAGGGGAGCGAGGAGCAAGCCGGTGCCTAGCCGAGTTGCATCCAAACCGATATTGCTCGACGACGCGGCGGCTGCCGCGCTTCTTCCCCCGCGGCCGGTGCGCGGCCACAAGGGGACCTTCGGGAAGCTGCTGGTCATCGCCGGGTCCGTTGACTACGCCGGGGCCGCCCTCCTGGTCTGCACGGCCGCCGGTCGGGCCGGTGCGGGTCTGGTCACGCTGGCCACACCTGAGTCGCTGCAGCCGCTCTTCGCGGCCAAGGTCGTGGAGGCGACGACGCTTGCGCTGCCCGAGGACGACGTGGAGGAAGTGGACCCGGAAGAGGCGCTGGCCCGCATCATGGATCACGACCACGACGCTCTGGTCGTTGGACCGGGCCTCAAGCCGAGCCTGTCCATGACCGAACTCATCCGCGACCTTCTCGCGCCGGACGAGGACGGTGAGCCGTTGCCTGCGGTCCTGGACGCAGAGGCGCTGCGGTCGCTGGCCACGGTCGATGGCTGGGCGGGTGAGGTGGCCGCTCGGTGCGTCCTGACGCCTCATGTAGGTGAGTTCCTGCGGCTCCGCGCTGCCGACGGTCACGATCCGAAGGAACACGGCGACCTCGTCTTCGACGACGCCAGGCGCCTGGCCGCGGCCCGGGATGCCGCTCGCGAGTGGGGTCAGGTCGTGGTTCTGAAGGGCGCGCGAACCGTCATCGCCGACCGGGAGGGCCGGGCCGCCGTCTCACCTTTCGAGAACCCGGCCCTCGCGAGCGGCGGTACGGGCGATGTGCTGGCCGGGACGATCGGGGCCTTGCTGGCCCAGGGCCTGGGCACGTTCGAGGCTGCGCAGCTCGGGGTCTATCTTCACGGGGCGGCCGGGGAAGCCGTCAGGGCCCGCCTCGGCGACGCCGGCCTGCTCGCGTCGGATCTGCCGGCCGAGCTGCCGCTGGCCCGCCGGCGGCTGGCTGCGCTCGCGGGCGCCTCGGCAGGGGCGGCAGGTCATGCTCGCGGAGTGGAACGTGGTGGCCGCACGGCAGGTCGTCGAGGCGATGCCGCAGGTCGTGCTCCCGGGGCCCGTAAGGCGCCGGCCACTCGTTGAGGCCGGCGTGACGAAGCTCCCGGGCGAAATCCGCGGCCGAGTCACGGCCACGCGCCTGTCACTGATCGAGGTTCGTCCCGGCGAGCCCTTGCCGCCTCTGCCAAAGACGGCATGGCTCGAGATCGACCTGGACGCCCTCGTCGAGAACGTTCGCCTGCTGACGATCCTGCTGCCGGCCGGCGTCCGCCTAGAGCCGGTCGTCAAGGCCGACGCCTATGGCCACGGGGCCGTGCCCGTCGCCCGCGCCCTGGTAGCGGACGGCACCCGCAGCCTCAGCGTCGCCACTTTCGACGAGGCGCTGGAGCTGCGGCAGGCCGGCGTGGAGGTGCCGATCCTCATAGTCTTCCCGATCCCGCCCGAGCTGGCACCTGCGGCCAGGCGCCACGGCATCTCGGTCACGGCGGGTGACCAGACGCTCCTGGCGCGAACACTGGCCGCCCTGTCGAGCGACGTTCAGCCTGGACGGCCCGCAGCCGTGGCGTCCGACGACGTCGAGCGGCGGCTCGTCGCGGGGGCCTCGGACGAGCCGCGGCTGGCGATCCATCTCGAAGTCGAGACCGGCCTCGGCCGCGGCGGCGTGGATCCGAACCTGGTACCGGCAGCCGCGGCGGCCATCGAGGCTTCGCCACACGCCCGCCTGGCCGGGCTGTGGTCGCACCTCCAGGCGGCCGGTAACGCCGACCTGACCGCCGGTCAGGACCGTCGCTTCGGGATTGCGGCGGAGATTCTGGAGGCGGCCGGGGCCATCCTGCCTGCGCGGCACCTGGCGGCCAGCGGTGCCGTTCTCGCCGCGAGCGTGCCGCCGTACGACGCCGCCAGGGTGGGGTTGGCCATCTACGGGCTCGTGCCGGACGGCTTGGAGGTGGCCGAGGGGGCACGGGCGGTTGCCGCGGCTCTCCGCCCGGTGATGTCCCTCCGCGCCAGGCCGATCCGGGTCGCCTGGCTGGAGCCGGGGACCGGCGTCAGCTACGGACCCTCGTTCACGACGGCGCGCCGGAGCTTGATCGCCACGCTGCCCCTGGGATATGCGGACGGCTATCCGAGGAGCCTCTCGAACCGAGCCCAGGTCCTGGTCCGCGGTACTCGCGTACCACTGGTTGGCACCGTGGCGATGGACGCGGTGATGGTCGACGTGACGGATGTTCCGGGCCCCGATGTGAGCGTGGACGACGAGTTCACGCTCCTGGGAGAGCAGGGTGGAGCTCGAATCGAGGCCCTCGAAGTGGCGCGGTGGGGCAACACGATCTCGCATGAGATCGTCTCCGCGATGTCGGGGAGGCTACCCCGGGTGTACTATGCGGCAGCCGAGGCGGTCGGCTTGCGCACAATCGCGTGCGATACGAGTCGGGGCGGGCGAGGACTCGACTGGCCACCCCCGGAGGCATCCGCGGAAGACTCTGGTCCGCTCGGTCGCGAGTGACGCGTCCCGCAGCCATATCGACGGAGAGCAGGTTTCGGATTTGATGGAGATCCAGGGCCGCTCGGAGGAGCAGCGCGACGACCTGGTGGAGCAGGTTGCGCGCGAGATCCAGTTGCGCGGCCTTACCGTTCCCGCCGTCCTGTTTCTGCAGGCCAGCCGCCCGTACCGTCCCCTGGGCAGCAGCGCCATGGTCTTCTTTGACCCCGTCCTGCGTGGCGTCTTCGGCGGCGAAGTGCCGGTTGCCAACGAGATACTGGCGGATGATCTAGGTATCGAGCAGCTCATCGAGCGGCTTCAGGATCCCGACGAAGAGATAGCCTGGGACGCCTGACCGGCGACAGCGAGGATGGAGCCGGGTAGCATAGCCGGGTGACCAGCCAGCCTCGAGCTTTCTTCACCCTCGACCTCGGCTCGGCTACCACCTCGGCGGCTCTTGTGGGGCACGTTGGCGGCCGGTGGCGCCTGATCGCTCACACCTCCGCGCCGTCATCTCTGGATGTCGAGGGTGTGCTCGTAAGCCTGCTGAGCCGTGTCGAGCTTGCCGATCCTGAATTGCTCGCGGAGCTGGCCGGCGGCGAGCGACCCATAGTCGCCGCCCTCGCAGCAACGTGGCCGCGTCTCGAAGCCCGCACAACCCCCCAGCGCCGAATCGCCGTCCTGGCGGGATCGCGCCGGCAGCGGCGACGCCTCGAGGAAGCGGCGCTGAGGGCAGGCTGGCTCGTGTCCGGTGGAAGCGCCGACGAGATGGACCTCGTGGCGCTGAGCCGAATGGTTCTCTCCACTCGAACATCGGCCGTCCTTCTGGGATCGGATCGCTCTCCGGCCGGCGACGAGCGTCGCCACTTGCCGGATCTGGCAGCGCTGGCGGCCGCCGCGAAACAGCTCCGACCCGAGCTGACGGTGATCCTGGCAGGTGGCGCGGCCGCCTTCGAGTCGACATTCGCCGGTGCCACGGATACCGGCCCCGGTCCTGAGCTCTCGTCGGACCCGCCGAGGGAGCTAACGGCAGTCGTTTCGGAGGCCGCCGTGCGAGCCACGGAAGCTACCGATCCGGTCGTTGCCGCTCAGCCTGAGGCATCTGCCCCGCCGGAAGACGCCGAGCCCGGAGCCGAGGTGACCACCTGGGTTGCCGACGTGCCGGCGCCCGATGACAAGTTAGAGGGCCAGTCCAAGGCAACGCCGGACGCACCGCCGGTCGCGGACCTCGCCGCTGCGCCGGTCCTGGCGGCCGCGCGTGACTCGGCCGTCTTCCCCAGCGAGGTCGATCGCGGCGTCTCGCCGCAGATCCTTCTTGCCCCGGATGCCGGAGCCGGAGAGCCCGCCGGAGCCTCGCTCCAGCAGGTGCTCGAGGGTCTGCGGGCATTGCCCAACGACAGCCGGCTCGGCATCGCCAGGTCGATCGGCTCGCTGGCTTACGTGCTCGATCGCACTGTGGAGGTTGTCGAAATCGGTCTTCAGGGCGGTCTCCGGGCACGATCGGAGCCGATCGGCGGGGGCCACTCCGCGGTCGTTTCGTCGCACGCTTGCTTCGCCGACGCGTCGTTCTCGCCGGCCGACCCCTCCGAGGAGGTCATCGACAGCGTCTTCGCCTGGTCGACGACCGCGCTCGATAGACACCGCCTGACCGATCGACTGCACGACCTCCGCTTCATGCCCTGGGGCGACGCCGACGGTGATGGAGCGGTCTTTCGCTTGGCCGCCGCTAAGGCGGCCTGCTCGCGACTCGTCGACGCCACGCCCGAGCTGACCGCCCATCCAATGCCCGACCTGATGGTGGCCGCCGGCGGCATCTTTGCGTCGATTCCTCCCTCGGTGGTGGCACTCGCCTTGGCGGATCTCGGCCGTCGCCCGGGAGTCGGCCAGCTCGTTTGCGATCAAGCCCGCCTGTTGGGGCCGCTGGGTGCCGTGGAAGACGAGGCCGAGCGGCGCCGGTTGCTGGCCAACCTCGCCGACGACATCCTCATCCCGCTCGGCTGTCTGGTCCTTCCGGCCGGAGTCAAGTCCGGTCGAACCGCGGGGAAGCTGCGTCTGCAGGGGACCGACCCGATCTCCGAGATCGAGCTGCACCCGGGCGCCATCCAGGTGATCGACCTATCACCGGGTCGCACCGCCAGGGCCGACTTCGAGTTCCGAGACACCGTTCGTTTGGGCACTCGCGGCCACCACTTCAGCGTGGACGTGGGCGGTGGCCTGTGTGGGCTGCTGGTCGACCTTCGCGACATTCCGCTCCGGATGTCGGATCGAGCCGAGTCCAGGCGCGCCGCTCTCGATGCCTGGCAGCGCGGTATGTGGCCGGGAGTGGACGAATGAGCGTCGTCGAGCGCCGCTCGGGTCCCGATTTCGCGTCGGCGCTGGCTCACGTTGCCACCCGGCGGATCCTGGTCTTCTCGCCCACGATCCACTTCCGGCTGTCTCCGGGCGACCGGGCGCTGGTGGCGCCGGGCGACTCGGTGTCGACGGGCACGCCGATCGCCGAGCGGACGCCGGACGCCGAATCGGTCGATGCCGGACGCCTGGATATCGAGGCGGCGTCGGGCAAGAACGGTGGGGCTGCTCGGGCGGGCAGGCCGACCCAGGATGCCGGGACCTCGGCGCTCTGGCGGGAAGGCCGGCTCGAGGCGGGCGAGATTCTCCCTGAGAAACGCTCCCAGATGGCCACGAAGGTCGGCCCGTGGCCCTCGGGAACCGCGCGGCATGAGCGGAGACGCCCGCCCGAACCCGGGAAGTGGTGGGTCGGCGGAGGCGAACGCCGGGGCAAGTCGGGCAAGAACCGGCCCGTGCCCCGGGTCGGTGGAACGCTGCTGTTCGAGAAGCAGGGACGCTGGCGCGCAGCGGCGGGCGAGCACCATCAGATCGTGGAGTCGCCCGTGGCCGGCATCGTGCGCGAGGCCCGCAACAGCGTCGAGGTCACGATCGAGGCGGCAGGTGCCGCGATCCCCGGCGCCATCGCGGCGGGGGAGCCGTCCAGGGGCTACCTCGACGTCCCACGGCTCACCGACGGCGAGCTGTGGGCCAGTGCCCTGGATGTCGGCCGCGCCGGCGCCATAGTGGTGGCCGGCAGCCGCATCTCCGCCCAGGCGATCAGTCGCGCCCGAGCCATGTCGATTCGCGGCCTCATCGCCGGATCGGTGGGCCAGGGCGAGCTCCGCGACCTCGAGGCCTCGGAGCTGCGTCAGAAGGCGAGCCTGGCACCGTCCGTTCCGTTCGGCCTGATTGCGCTGGACGGCCATCAGCGCCGTCCCATCGCCACTCCCGTCCTCGCTCTGCTGGCCGCGCTCTCCGGTCGCGAAGTGGCGATCGTGACCGATCCGCCGCTGCTCATCTTCGATGTGTCGGAGGTGCCGTTGCCTGAGCTGCCGCCCGACTGGATCCGCGTCCGCAGCGGCATCCACGCCGGCCGAGAGGGACGCCTTCTGGACACGGCCGGCCTCTACCGTTTCCGCTCGGGAGTACACCTCGAGGCGGCGATCGTCCGCTTCGTCGACGAGACCGACACGACGATCCTCCCCTTCGCCGACCTGGAGCGCTTCATCTTCTGACGCGGATCCTGGGGCGATCACGCCACCGCCGACCCACTGCCACCACTGCGGTCGCTGGCTCGGCGACGAGCTTCGGGTTCCGGGCCTCGGGGCCGTCATGCGGGTCGGGCGGTCTGGACCGCCTCCGGCCATGCCGTCGGGACCCGCTTTCAGGTAACCTCCCGGGGTGAGTGCCCGGCAGAGCCCGAAACGGACGGTCGTCACGCGCGACGCGGCGGCCACGCGCGCGCTGGCCGCGGAGCTGGCCGTGGAGGCGCGCCCGGGGGATCTGATCTGTCTGATCGGCGACCTGGGCGCGGGCAAGACCCAGTTCGCCAAGGGATTCGGGGCCGGGCTGGGAATCACCGACACGATCGTCTCGCCGAGTTTCGTGCTCATGGCCGAGTACCGCGGCCGGCTGCCGATGTTCCACATCGACCTGTACCGGCTGAGGGATGCCGCGGAAGCACTGGCGGGCGGGCTGGTCGACGAGCGCCAGGCTGAGGGCGTCACCCTGGTCGAATGGGCCGAACGGCTGGCAGACGCGATGCCCGAGCAACGACTGGAGGTGGTGATCGACGGCACGGGAGACGATCCCCGACGGATCGAGGTCCGGGCGGGAGGCGCCCCGTATGCCCGCTACGTCGCCGCGGTGCCGGCGACCGCCGAACCGGGCGACGATGGGGTCGCCGAGGGGAACCGATGAGCGGGCGCCGGCTGCTGGTAATCGACACCTCCGGAACGGACGCGCTCGTTGCGCTTGGCAAGGAGAATGGGTCGCTCGTTGCCGAGCGGCGATGGGCGGCGGGATATCGCCACGGCGAGGAACTGCTGACCAGGATCGACGAGATGCTCAGCAGCGAGGGCGTGGCGCTGACGGACCTGGCCGGAGTGGTCGTGGGCACAGGGCCGGGCGCATTCACCGGGTTGCGAGTGGGACTGGCGACGGCGAAGGCGCTCGCCCGGGAGCTTGCGATTCCTATCGCCGGTGTCGCGACTTCCGAAGCCCTCCTGGAGGCGGCGGTTGTGGGTGATGGCAAGCAGGCCGTCCTTTTGCTGCCGGCCGGTCCCTCCGATCGGGTCTTCGTCGCGAACGGAGTCGCCACCCTGGTCAAGGGTGGAGAACAGCTCCGGCTCGAGCCCGGCCTTCTCCTGGTTGCGGTGGACCTGCCCGACCGTGCCCCGGCCGACGCGCTGGTCAGGGGAGTGCAGGCCCAGGCCGAGCTTCCGACGGCCATGCTCGAGCTGGGAGTGCGCAGGCTCGCCGCAGGTGGCGACGACGTCGCCCGCCTCGTCCCCGAATACGTGACCCTGCCCCGAGGCGTGCCCGTGATGAAAGGGGAGGTGCGATGGTCGCGCGACCTCCCGTAGCGGTCGTCATCGAGCGAATGACGGTCGACGACCTGGACGCCGTCCACTCGATCGAGCGGGAGGCGTTCAGCACCCCGTGGCCTTCTCATGCCTACCGCCAGGAGCTCGAGAGGAACCGCATGGCCCACTACATCGTGGCCCGCTGGGGCGGCGAGATCGTCGGGTTCGCGGGGATGTGGCTGCTCGTGGACGAGGCCCACGTGACCACCTTCGCCACCAGAGGGACCTGGCGGCGGCAGGGGATAGGGGAACGGCTGCTGCTCGCGTTGCTGGATCTGGCTCGGGCACATGGAGCGCGGGAGGCTACCCTGGAGGTTCGGCCCTCGAACACCGCGGCTCGGAGGCTTTACGAGAAGTACGGGTTTCGCAATGTGGGCGTCCGGCCGCGCTACTACAGCGACAATCACGAGGACGCCCTGATCATGACCACCGAGCCGCTCGACGGCCGGGAGATGCGCGTCCGGCTGATCACACTTCGAGAGGCGCTTGCCAGACGACCGGAGATCGAGACGGGCCCGGATGGGCGGCCGATCGGCCAGCCACCGGGACTCGACGGCCAGAGCCGGGAAGGGCACGCGGCCGGCCCCGGCTCCACCGTAGCGTCTTCGATCCCGGATCCGGGCGACCCGGGCATCATCCGGCCGAGTCGCATCATGAGGAAGACGCCGTGACGCGGGGCCGGCTGATCCTGGCCGTTGAGTCGAGTTGCGACGAGACGGGGATTGCGCTGGTGGAGGATGGCCGGCGCATCCTCTCGAACGTCGTCGCGAGCCAGGTGGCGATGCACGCCGCCTCGGGCGGGATAGTTCCGGAGGTCGCGGCCAGAGCCCACCTGCGCTGGATCGTGCCCGTCCTCGATGAGGCATGGTCCTCTGCCGGCGTCGCGTGGGACGACGTGGCGGCGGTGGCCGTTACCCAGGGACCGGGACTGGCGGGATCGCTGCTGGTCGGGATCAACTTCGCCAAGACGCTCGCCTACGTCCACCGCAAGCCGCTCGTCCCGGTGAATCACCTGGAGGGCCATCTCTATGCCGCCTGGCTGGCCGACGAAACGCGCGAGCTCCGGGAGCCGCTCTTCCCCCTGGTGGCGCTGATCGTCTCCGGCGGGCACACGTTCCTGGTAGAGATGCGCGACCACCTGCAGTACCGGCTGCTGGGTGAGACGGTGGACGACGCGGCCGGCGAGGCCTTCGACAAGGTAGGCCGGCTGCTCGGGCTGCCGTACCCGGGGGGGCCGGCCATCATGCAGGCTGCGGCCGGGGCGGTGCGGAAGGACGTGGTCTTCCCGAGGGCCTGGCTCGGGGACTCGTTCGACTTCAGTTTCAGCGGGTTGAAGACCGCGGCACGGCGGACGATCGCCGCGGAACGGGGCGGGCAGGGGACCGAGGCCGGCGAGGCGCAGCTGACCCAGGATCGCGTCGCGGAGCTGGCCCACGGCTTCCAGGAGTCGGTGGTGGACGTGCTCGTGACCAAGACGGTCCGGGCGGCACGAGCGGTGGGTGCGCGGTCGATCGTGCTGGGCGGCGGCGTCGCCGCCAACCGTGTCCTGCGCGATCGTCTCGCCGAGGCGGCGCGCGCCGACGGGATCCCGTTGGTCGTGCCGCGTCCGGCGCTCTGCACCGACAACGGGGCGATGATCGGGGCCGCGGCCGCGCGACGATTCGAAGCGGGGGCGCGGGCGGGTTTGGACCTGGACGCAAGGCCTTCGCTGCCGCTGGCTCGCCGGTGAACGAGTCGCCGGACGGCCGGCCGGTCGACTCGCCACTCGGGAACGTGGGCGGCGTGGTGGGCAACGTGGCTGCCGGCGATCCGTCGTCGATCCTCAAGGCGCCGCGCCTGGATCCCCTCGGCGTCCGCCGCCAGCTCCGCGATGAGGGGCTCCGAGCTCGCCACTCGCTCTCGCAGAACTTCCTGGCCGATCCGGACGTGCTGCAATCGATCCTCGATCTGGCGGCGCCGCAGCCGGGTCGGCGAGTTCTGGAAGTTGGCCCGGGTCTGGGCATCCTTACCGGCGGCCTGCTGGCCGGCGGTGCCGCCGTGACGGCCGTGGAGCTGGATCGGCGGCTGGCGGAGCGGCTGGGCCGTCTCGACGCCGAAGCGCTCGCTTCCGGCGCCCTGACCCTGGTCCAGGGCGACATCCTGGACCAGCAGATCCCCGGCCTCGTGGCGCCGCCGTACGAGGTCGTGGCCAACGTCCCCTATCACATCACCAGCCCGATCCTGCATCGCTTCCTCGGCGAGCCGCCGCGACCGGAGCGGCTCGTGCTGATGCTCCAGCGGGAAGTGGCGCAGCGGATCTCCGCCGCGCCGGGAGACATGAGCTACCTCTCGGTCTTCGTCCAATACCACGCGACGGTCAGGATCGCTTTCGTCGTCCCACGCGAGGCCTTCGAGCCGGCGCCCGACGTCGAATCTGCGGTGGTCGAAATCCGTCCTCTCGATCCGCTCGGCACGAAGCCGCGCCTCTCACCGCCGGACCAGGAAGGTCTCTGGCGGCTGGTGCAGGCCGGTTTCCGGGAACGCCGCAAGAAGCTGCACAACGTCCTGTCGCGGCGGCTCCCCATCTCCGGTGCGGTGGTCGCGCAGGCCCTGGCGGCCAGCGGCATAGACGGCGATCGGCGACCTCAGACCCTGTCCGTTGACGAGTGGCTGGCCCTTCACGCCACCCTGGGGACGTTGCCGGGGGGTGTGCAATGACGCAGCCGCCGCGCATCGTCGATGTCGGCGAGGGCCGTGACGCCGGCGACGGTCGGGATGTCGGAGACGGCCCGGGTCCCGAGCACGGTTGGAGGTCCGGCCGTGGCCGCCACCGCGACGACAATTCGTCCGGCCCCGTGGTCGGTGGCGCGCGCCTTCACGTCGTGCGGCACGCCCCCGCCAAGCTGAACCTGACGCTCGCCGTCACGGGTCGACGCGACGACGGTTTCCACTCCCTGCACTCGGTCATGGTGCCCCTCACGCTCAGCGACGCTCTGACCGTCTCCGCAGCGCCGAGCGGAGCCGTTGCCGACTCGCTGAGGATCTTCGGCCTCTCCCTTTCCGCCGTGCCCGAGAACCTGGTCCTGCGTGCCATAGCGGCGACGCGAGCGGCGGTCATGCAGGGTGTCCCCGGCACGGCGGTCGAGACGCCGCGGCTGGCCGCTCGTCTATCCAAGCGGATACCGGTCGCAGCCGGCCTGGGTGGTGGCAGCAGCGACGCGGCAGCGGCCATGAACGCGGCCCTGGCCATCTGGAACGCCACGCTCACTCCCGCGCAGGCCACGGCAGTGGCGGCGTCCCTGGGTTCGGACGTGCCGTTCTTCCTGGCCCGTGGTGCGGCGCTCATCACCGGCCGTGGCGAGTTCGTCGAGCCACTGCCGCAGGTTCTGGGCGAGCCGCCGGCCGTTCTTCTCGTCACGCCTCAACTGGAGATCTCCACGGCGTCGGTCTTCGCCGCATTCGCCGCCGGAGCGCGGCCACTGCCGCCTGGCGGGCCACTGCCGCCTGGCGGGCCACCGCCGCCTGGCGGGCCGCCGCCGGGTGGGCCGCCGCCGGGTGGGCCGCCGCCGGGCGCCCTCGCCGTCTCGACGACCCTGGCCGCCGCGATGCGGTTCGGTCTCGCCGCCTCCGCGCTTCTTGAGATGGCCGCGGACCTGGCCGGGGCGAACGATCTGCTGCCCGCGGCCCAATCGGTGGCCCCGGACCTGGCCGGCTTCATGCGGGCGCTGGGGGAGCTGCTGAGGCGTCCGGTCGGCCTGTCGGGCTCGGGACCCACGCTGTGGGCGCTCTACACGTCGTTGCCCGGAGCCAGAAAAGCGGCTCGATCCGTGCGGCTGGGGATGATGGATGGCCGGCTGCCTTCGATCGGGACGGGCGAGGCCTTCGTCGTCGCCACGGTGATGGCCGCTCGTCCGGACGGCCCGTCGGCCTTGGATCACGACCCGATTGCCGGTCGATCACCCGATGCCAGGCGTCCCCGCACGGTCCACAATGGGTTCGGCGGCGCCGTGCCCCGCATGAGTGGTTCGGCGCCCAAGCCTCACTCACCGAAGGGAGACGATTCTCGATGACTCGAAAGGCGATCTCGACGGCGGCCGCGCCCGCCGCGATCGGTCCCTACAACCAGGCCATCGAGGTCGACGGCTTCTTGTTCTGCTCGGGCCAGCTTGGGCTCGACCCGGTCACGGGGCAGCTGCTCGAGGGCGTCGAGGCTCAGGCCGAGAGGGCGCTCCTCAACCTGGAGGCGGTGCTCGCCGCGGCCGGCATGACCACCGCGGATATCGTCAAGACCAACATGTACCTGGTGGACCTGGATCATTTCGCCACCGTCAATTCCATCTACGCCAGACACATGGCCTCGCCTACGCCTGCCCGAAGCACAGTCGAGGTGGCCGCTCTCCCGCGCAACGCCCTGGTCGAGATCGAGGCGATCGCGCGGCGGTCGAGCTGACGGCCGTGGCCGGGCCATCGATGCCAAGGACACGCGGAGGGACCGTTCCGTGCTACCGTCCGGTGCCATGAGCCAGCCCCCAGAAGGCGTTCTGCCGGTCGTGCTCGCGGCCGGCCTCGGGACGCGAATGAAGTCGAGCAAGCCCAAGGTCCTGCACGAACTGTGCGGACGGCCGATGCTCGCCTACGTCCTCGACGTGGCGCGCGAGGTCAGCGGCCGGCGTCCCCTCGTCGTGTACTCTCCAGCGACTGAGGCCATCACCGACGTCTTCGCCGGCGAGGCGGACTTCGCCCTGCAGGAGACACCTCTCGGCACGGCCGACGGTCTGCGCGCCGCCATGGCAGCCGTTCCGGAGACCGCGGAAGAGATACTGGTTTTGCAGGCGGACGTGCCGCTGGTTCAGTCAGATCTGCTGGCCGAAATCGTCGACCTGCGCCGGGCGCGCAAAGCCGCGATGGCCCTGGTGGCCGTCCATAGCGCCGAGCCCGAGGGACTCGGCCGCGTCGTTCGCGCGGCCGACGGCGGTCAGGTAATCCGAATCGTGGAGGAGAAGGACGCCACGCCCGCGGAGCGCCAGATCGAGGAGATCAACGCCGGCGTCTACGCCTTCGACGCGGCCTGGTTGCGACGCCGGATCGGAGATGTCAAGCCCTCGCCCGTCTCCGGGGAGTTCTATCTGCCGGCCCTGGTCGAATTGGCCCGCGCCGATCGCCTGCCCGTCGTCTCGCTGGACGTGGAGGACGACGGCACGCTGGTCGGGATCAACGACCGCTCGCAGCTCGCGGCTGCCGAGCTTGAGATGCGCATGCTCATAAACGAACGCCACATGCTCGCCGGCGTGACTTTCGTCGATCCCATGCGGACGTACGTGGACGCGTCGGTGGAGCTGGCCCGGGACGTCGTCCTGGAGCCCGGCGTGATCCTGCGTGGCAGCACCCGAATCGGCGAGGGGACGCGCATCGGGGCGGGCTCCCAGATCATCGATACCGTCATCGGCCGCGACTGCTTCATCTGGGCCAGTGTGCTCGAATGCTCCGAGGTGGAGGACGAGGTCCGGATCGGGCCCTTCTCCCACCTTCGGGCGAAATCCTCGATCGGGCGCAAGGTGAGGCTGGGAAACTACGCCGAGGTCAAGGCGAGCCGCCTGGAGGCCGGAGTTCAGCAGCACCATTTCAGCTACATCGGCGACGCCGAGGTGGGCGAGCGCACGAACGTCGGGGCCGGAACCGTCACCTGCAACTACGACGGAGTCCAAAAGCACAAGACGAAGATCGGCAAGCACGTATTCTTGGGCTCGGACACGATGCTCGTGGCTCCGCTCGAGTTGGGCGATGAGGCTCGCACAGGTGCCGGATCCGTGGTGACGAGAGACGTGCCGGCGGGGATGCTGGCCGTGGGCGTGCCGGCCCGGCTCCGCAAGCAACGCGAATCTGGTACCGACCCGCCCTCAGACAAGGCCGAATGAGCGATCTAGTCGTCGAACTCCTGGTCATCCTCTTCCTCGTCCTGATCGAGGCGGTCTTCGTCGCGGCCGAGATCGCGCTCATCACCATCCGGCGCAGCCGCGTCGAGCAGCTGATCGACGAAGGGCGCATGGGCGCTCGCCGGGTTCGCCGGCTGATCGAGGACCCAAGTCGCCTGCTGGCCGTCGTCCAGATCGCCGTCACCTTCGTGGGGTTCCTCTCATCGGCCTACGCGGCCGTCAACCTGACGGCGCGGCTGGAGGGCCTCTTCGTAAAGGTTCCCGTCCTCGACCAGGTCGCCGGCGGGGCTGCGCTGGTCGTCGTCACGACCCTGCTTGCGCTCTTCTTCATCGTCTTCGGAGAGCTGGTGCCCAAGACCCTGGCGCTGGCGCATACCGATCGCTACGCCATCGTTCTCGCCGGGCCGGTTGAAGTGCTCGGCCGGATCCTCGGTCCGGTCGTCTCGGTCCTGACCTGGGTCACTCGAGTGATCGCCGGCGGGTTCGGCGCGGATGTGCAGAAGCGAGCCCAGATCAGCACCGAGGAGCTGAAGCTGATCGTGGAGAGGGGCGGCGAGGAGGGGACCCTCGAGGCGGAGGAAGAGCAGATGATAAGCGCGGTCATCGGCCTGAGCGACCGCCGCCTCCACGAGGTCATGGTCCCGCGGACGGACATGAGCGCCCTGTCCGCGACGGCGACCCTCGACGAGGCGATCGACACGATCATCGCCGAGGGCCACAGCCGCATCCCCGTCTACGAGGAAACGATCGACAAGGTCGTCGGTATCCTCTATGCCAAGGATCTGCTGCCCTTCCTCAAGGGCGAAGACAAGCGACCCGACCTGCGGATGCTCCTCCGTACGCCTCTCTTCGTGCCGGAGTCGATGTCGATCGACGACCTGCTGCACCAGCTCCAGCGGCGCAAGGTACACATAGCGATCGTGCTCGACGAATACGGCGGTACCGCCGGCCTGGTCACGATCGAGGACCTGCTCGAAGAGATCGTGGGCGAGATCCAGGACGAGTACGACGTCGAGGAGCCGATGACCGTGAAGCTCTCCGAGGATGAGGCACGGGTCGACGGTCGGGCCTCCGTGGACGACCTGGCCGAGCTGTTCGACTTCGATCTCGAGGCGCTAGAAGACTCCGAGGAGTACGACACGGTGGGCGGCCTGATCTACCACCGCATCGGCGGCGTGCCGCAGCCGGGCGACAAGGTCGAGCTCGAGGCGCAGGCGCTGCCGCTGACGGTCGAGTCGACCGACGGCCACCGGGTCGGCAAGGTGCTTGCGGTCCGCCATCGATCCGGCGGTGACGAGGGAGAGCGATAGCCGGCGGGAGGATCGACCGCGGTCGATCCCGGGGCCTAGGCTTTGATCACGCCGACGATGATCGCGCGCAGCGACTCGAGCGCCTCCGCATCGAC
This sequence comes from Chloroflexota bacterium, assembly GCA_003158295.1. Classification (GTDB taxonomy): domain Bacteria; phylum Chloroflexota; class Limnocylindria; order Limnocylindrales; family CSP1-4; genus Fen-1039. Next base: position 23,907 of record PMIP01000063.1, read on the forward strand.
CACGCCAGCGGCTTCCAGCTCGGCGAGGGCGCGGTCGCGGTGCTGGTGAGCCTGATCTCGGGTGTAGTCCCGGCCGCCCAACCGTTCGATCAGGGCGACCGCCTCCGCGACCTGGCCGTCTGCGGGAGCGTCGGTCCGCCAGATGGCCTCCAGCTTCGCCCGATCCTGGGGCTCCGCCTGTTCGAAGGCGTAGATGACCGGCAGGGTCATCTTGTGCCGGGCCACGTCCGTTGGCTCCTTGCCGGTAGCGGCCTGCTCGCCCCAGATCCCGAGTAGATCGTCGTTGAGCTGGAAGGCGATCCCGAGAGCCCAGCCGAAGGCGCGATATCGGGTGATGACCGATTCATCGTCGGTCGCGAGCAGCGCGCCGGTCTCCACGGAGGCCGCGATGAGCGCCGCGGTCTTGCGGCCGATCATGTCGAAGTAGATCTCGACCGACATGGGCTCGGATCGCTCGCTGGCCCAGATGTCGAGGTACTGGCCCTCGCACAGCGCCACGCAGGTGTCGTCGTACAGGCGCATCAGTCGCAGCACCTTTGCGTCGGAGAAGCCGAGCTCGGTCAGGCGGTGCAGCGCCACCCGGCTCAACGTGAAAAGCATGTCGCCGGCGTTGATCGCCTGGGGGATTCCGCGCAACGCCCACAGGGTGGTCCGATGGCGACGTTCGGTGTCGCCGTCTTCGATGTCGTCGTGGACGAGGCTGAAGTTGTGCCCCAGCTCCACGGCCGCGGCACCGGGCAATGCCTTCCGGTGATCGCCGGCGATCGAGGCGTAGGCCAGCAGCCCAAGCAGGGGCCGCATCCGCTTGCCGGACGAGCCGCTCCCGTCCAGGCCCAGGTGGTAACGCAACATCTCGTACAGGCCCGCCGTGGATGCGTCCCGGTCGGAGACGAGGCGCAGGATCTCCTCCTCGGTGTCGGAGATCAGGCCGTCGAAGCTCGTGTGGGTCTGCACGGGCGGATCATAGCAATCCGCTTTCAGAATCCGGTCGATGCCTGCCTCTCGTCCCTCGAACGGCCGGATGGCGCGACGAATCGGGGCCCTGGAGACGGCGCCAGATGCCCTCCGCTAGACGGGCCGGACGAAAGCAGATCCGGGAAAGTCCGGCTCGGCGTCATGCGGACCCATCGGCCCGCCCTCACGCATCTTCGCCGAGGCTTCGTCTACCACGACGTCGGTCAGCTCGATCCGCGCCAGGTCCTCGTCAGAGGCAGGGGCGTAGTCGCGGGGCGTGCGGCGTCCCGGGAAGTAGCGTTCGGTCATGGCGTCGAGGACTCTACGCTTCTCCGCGATGTCCGCGATCTCCCGGCCGTGACCGTAGGCGACAACGCTGCGGTAGTTGGCCGAGTGATCCGCTGCCGTCTTGGAGGCGACCAGCTCGTCCAGGCGCGTCACGGCCACGACAACCGACCGGCCGTCGCGGAGCGACCGGAGGGTGGCATTGCCGGGCGAGCCGTGGAGGTAGATGTGCCCGGTCTCGTAGTGGTAGAGGAACGGGATGAGTCTCGGCTCTCCGTCTTCGACACAGGCGACGTGGGCAACCAGCCCGGAGCGCAGAAGCTCCTCTATTCGACCGGGCACGGCGCGGTCGGGGTGGCGGCGGATCCGAGTCCGATCGGTGCGAGGCGCGGGAGCGGCCGGGCCGGACGGCGCGGTCGGGATCGGGTCCCGGCGGCCTGTGGTCTCGTTCATCGACGCAGCTTAGCCGAGCGACGCACGCGAGGCGTGGTAGCGTGACCACGTGCCCGCGCCGCGCCTGTATGTGACCGATGCCATCGTCCTGACCCGCTTCGACTACGGTGAGGCGGATCGGATCATGACGCTCTTCACGCCGGCATTCGGCAAGCTCAAGGCGATCGCCAAGGGCGTGCGACGGACGAAGAGCCGGCTCGGCGGCTCTCTCGAGCCGCTGGCCGAGTTGCGTGTGGCTCTGGCCCGCGGCCGGACTTTCGATGTGGTGACGCAGGTGCAGGTCAGCCACGCCTGGCTGCACCTGCGAGACTCGCTGGAGTCCACGGCAACGGCCTGGTATCTGGCCGAGCTGGCGGACCGCTCTCTGGAGGAGCGTCACGAGGCCGAGGGACTGTATGCGCTGCTCCGCCATGCGTACGAGCTGCTGGACGCGGGGATGGACGCAGGCAGAGTCGCTCGCTGGTACGAGATGCGTCTCGCCGACGAGCTGGGCGTTCGACCCGAGGTGGACCGCTGCGTCGAATGTGACCGGATGCTGGACGCGGACGAGGCGTTCCGGTGGGTTCCGCCGCTCGGCGGCGTGCTCTGCTCTCGTTGCCCGGGGCCTCCGGCCGACCGTGCCGGCCTGTCTCTCGAGGCACTGAAGCTGCTCAAGGCCTACCAGCGACTGGACGTCGAGGCGCTGGCCGCGCTACGGCTACCGGCCGCCGTGGAAGCCGAGGTGGAACAGGCGATGCGCGATTTCCTGCGGTACTCGCTCGAGCGCGACGCCCGCTCGTTGCCGTTCCTGGACGAAGTCAGGCGGGGGTAGCGCTACGGCACCGGCCGAGGCTTCTTTGGTGCCCCGGCGCGCCTGAGCGGCCGAGGCTGCCTGCTTGCCCGAGCCGGCGGCCGCCGATTCTCGCCATTCGCCACCCGGCGGAATTCGGCGAGCCGCTCGTTCATCAGTGCTTGGACGGCGGCGACCGACAGTCTGGTGCCGTTGCCCAGATACAGATCGTTGCGGTGAACCCGGAGCTCGATCCCTGCGATCGGCGACAGCGCATGCCGGCGGACGTAGTCCTGGGGATCGACCAGCTGGACTCTCAGCATTCTCGGCTGGTCGGGAGGGGCGGCCGGGTCGCCGACGGTCGCGACTTCATCCCACCCTACCGGCCCGTTGCCGCGGGCGTACTCGAACCCGTTCCTGCCCACCACGAGCGCAATCCGCTGCCTGAGGCGACGGATCGCGATGAAGGCGGCCCGGGCGCTGTACAGGGTCAGGAAGATTCCGCCGGCGATCTCCGCCAAGCCGAGCAAGGCAATCCCACCGCTCAGATCGGCATTGCCCAACACCACGCCCAGGAGGCCCAGGAAAAAGAACGCCGCGTAGAGGAATAGGACCCCCAGGGCCTGGCCACGGTCCTCGTAGACGGAGATCGCCGGACCCAGGACGGGGTGGTTCACCGGGATCGAGTCGATCTGTTCGCGTTTTGCCACGGGCACTCCTTCTCCGCCGATCGGCAGCGCGCCTCGGTTCGCGCCAACATGATGACGCCTGTACGGCGGACGCGCGCTCCGGTGCCCCGCTCGTGCGAGAATTGCGGCCCGAACGTTTCCGGCGTGTTCGACGTTCGACCGCCACCCGCCCGACCAGTTGATCGCCGGGAGTTGGACCGCATGCCAGCGGTCGGACGCCCGCGCCGGAGGAGACAAGAGTGACCGCCGCCAAGCCGACAACACCCGCCGACGACCCGGGGCCGTCCGTGGCCAGTCTCGAAACGATCGTGTCGCTGTCGAAACGGCGCGGCTTCATCTTCCCGAGCTCTGAGATCTACGGCGGCATCAACGCCGTGTGGGACTACGGGCCACTGGGCGTGGAGCTCAAAAACAACGTCAAGCGGGCGTGGTGGCGGGCAATGGTCCAGGAGCGCGACGACATCGTCGGCCTGGACGCCGGCATCATCATGGCGCCCCAGGTCTGGGTCACCTCCGGCCATGTCGCCAGCTTCAGCGACCCGCTGGTCGAATGCTCCACCTGCCGCCGCCGCTTTCGCCTGGACGAACTGCCCGGCTGCGAGAACCTGACCAGCACTGAACTGCGCGACCCCACGATCGTCGAGCGCCTCGGTCTGAAGTGCCCCGTGGACGCGGGCCCGCTGTCGCCCCCGCGGCAGTTCAACCTGATGTTCAAGACCCACATGGGTCCGGTCGAGGAGGAGGGCAACGAGGTCTACCTGCGTCCCGAGACGGCCCAGGGCATCTACGTGAACTTCCGCAACGTCCGCGAGACCAGCCGCAAGAAGCTGCCTTTCGGCATCGCCCAGATCGGCAAGGCCTTCCGCAACGAGATCAGCCCCGGCAACTTCGTCTTCCGGATGCGCGAGTTCGAGCAGATGGAGATGCAGTACTTCGTCAAGCCGGAGACGGCGGCTGCCACGTTCGAGGAGTGGATGCCGAAACGGCTGGCGTGGTACGTGCGTTACGGCGTTACGCCTGAGCGGCTGCGTTTCCGCGAGCACCGGCCGGACGAGCTGGCCCACTATGCCAAGAAGGCGGTCGACGTCGAGTACCGCTTCCCGTTCGGCTGGAAGGAGCTCGAGGGGATCCACAACCGCGGCGACTGGGACCTGGGCCGGCACCAGCAGGCCACCGGCGAGAGCCTCGAGTACTTCGATCCCGCGACCGAGGAGAAGTACGTGCCGTGGATCGTGGAAACCTCCGCCGGCGGAGATCGGGCGGCCTTCACGTTCCTCATCGACGCCTATCGCGAAGAAGAGGTCCGTGGCGAGAAGCGCGTTGTACTGGGCTTCAACCCGGATCTGGCGCCGTACAAGGTGGCGGTCCTGCCGCTGCTCAAGAAGCGCGACGAGATAGTGGCGCTCTGCCACAAGCTCCGTGACGACCTGGCGACGGAGATCATGGCCGTCTACGACGACACGGCCGCGATAGGCAAGCTGTACCGGCGCCAGGACGAGATCGGCACGCCGTGGTGCGTCACGATCGANNGAGGACGGCAAGGCCACGATCCGCGACCGCGACTCGATGGAGCAGGTCAGGGTGGACATCTCGCAGGTGAAGCCGATCGTCATGGAGCGCCTGGCCGGGGCGCGAGGCTAGACGGAGCGCGGGGGGGGAGGGTCGAGAGCCGGTGATGGCAAACCCGACCAGGAGTTCTTTGCTCGAAGCCGGTCAGTGCGCCGGGGCGGTCGTGGCGGCCTCGGCCGCCGGGGAGGCCAGCTGACCCCGGAGGTAGGCGTCGATGTTGGCCGCGGCCTTCTTGCCGTCGCCCATGGCCAGGATGACAGTTGCCGCTCCCCGGACGATGTCGCCGCCGGCGAACACGCCAGGCATGGAGGTCTGGAGGTTGTCGTCGATCTCGATGTAGCCCCACTTGTTGATGCGCAGGTCCGGGGAGGTGGAGGTCAGCAGGGGATTGGACCGCGTCCCGATGGCTACCACGACCATCTCGCATGGGAAGACGAACTCTGATCCGGGGATCTCGATCGGGCGGCGCCGTCCCGAGGCATCCGGCTCGCCAAGCTCCATGCGGATGCAACGCAGGCCGGAGACCCAGCCGTTCTCGTCGCTGAGGACTTCAGTCGGCGCCGTCAGGAATTCGAAGCGGACGCCTTCCTGCTCGGCGTGGTGGACCTCCTCGATCCGGGCCGGCAGCTCGGTGCGGGAGCGGCGGTAGACGCACACCGACTCGTCCGCCCCAAGGCGGCGGGCCGTTCGGACGGAGTCCATGGCGACGTTGCCGCCACCCACGACCGCGACGCGCTTGCCGCGCAGGATCGGCGTGTCCGAGTCCGGATCGTAGGCGCCCATCAGGTTGACTCGGGTCAGGTATTCGTTGGCCGAGTAGACGCCCTTGAGGTTCTCGCCCGGGACGTTCATGAAGACCGGCAGCCCCGCGCCTACCGCGACGAAGACGGCGTCGAACTTCTCGCGCAGCTCCGGCAGGGTGTAGGTCTTGCCGATGATCGAATTCGGCTCTATCTCGACGCCGTCGGCGACGAGCCGGTCCACTTCCTTCTGGACGATGTCCTTGGGAAGTCGGAACTCGGGGATGCCGTAGATGAGGACGCCGCCGGCGGCGTGGAATGCCTCGAAGATCGTGACCTTGTGGCCGCGCTTGGTCAGCTCACCCGCGGCTGTGAGCCCGGCGGGCCCGGAGCCGACGATGGCGACCGACTTGCCCGACGGCGCCGGATGGGCGCGCTCGAACGCGTCGGTGTGGGTGATCGCCCAGTCGGCGACGAAGCGCTCGAGATAGCCGATCGCCACCGGAGCGCCCGTCTTGGCGCGCAGGCAGACCTGCTCGCACTGCGTCTCCTGGGGGCAGACACGACCGGTGACGCAAGGCAGGGCGTTGTCGCCCAGGAGCGAATCCGCGGCAGCCTTCACGTCTCCTTCGCCGAGGAGCCGGATGAAGTTGGGGATGTTGACCGCGACCGGGCAGCCTTCGATGCAATAGGGCTTAGGGCATTGCAGGCAGCGGTCGGCTTCGATTACGGCCAGCTGCTCGGTGTAGCCGAGATTCACCTCGGCGAAGTTGCGAGCCCGGGCCATCGCGTCCTGCTCGGGCATCTGGCCGCGCCCGATCTTCATTCGCTCCTTCTTGGGGAGCGGCTCGCGGTTCTCGCCGGCGCGGCCGGAGAGGGTCAGGTCGTCCATCAGTGGGCCTCCGCGTGCGCGGCCTGCCAGCGTTCCAGGGCGGCCTGTTCGAAGTCCCGGTAGGTGTTCAGCCGATCGGCCAGCTGGCGGAAGTCGACCTTGTGACCGTCGAACTCCGGGCCGTCGCAGCAGGCGTACTGGCTCTTGCCGTCGATCGAGACACGGCAGCCGCCGCACATCCCCGTTCCGTCGACCATGATCGCGTTCAGCGAAACCGTCGTCTTGATGCCGTACGGGCGGGTCAGCTCGGAGCATGCCCGCATCATTGGCACCGGGCCAACGGCAAAGACCTCGTCGATCCCGCCGGCCTCGCACAGGTCCTTGAGGGCCTCTGTCACGAAGCCGTGGCGGCCGTAGCTGCCGTCGTCGGTGCAGACGACTACGTCGCCGGCAGCGCGCAGCTCGTCCTCGTAGATGACCCACTCCTTCGATCGCCCGCCGATGACGCTCGTGACCTTCACGCCGTTCCGCGCGAGCGCCTGAGCGATGGGGTGGACGACCGCGGTGCCGACGCCGCCACCGACGCATACGGCGTGGCCGCTCTCGAGCAGCTCCGTCGGCTTGCCGAGCGGCCCGGCGATGTCGGTGATGGCGTCGCCGACGCCGAGCGACGTCAGCTCGTGGGTGCTCTTGCCGATCGCCTGGATGACCAGCGTGATGGTGCCGGCCACCTTGTCGACGTCGGCGATGGTGAGCGGGATGCGCTCCGCGCCCGGCCCGCGCCGGACGATCACGAACTGGCCTGGCTGGCGGATCTCGGCGATCCGGGGAGCCTGGACCACGAGGCGGGTGACGTTGGGCGACAGCTGCGTCCTGCTGACGATGGGGTGCATCTTGCTCCGAGGGCTGGCGTGGGAGAAATGTTGTCCGGTTCAGTATGAGTTATGGACATAGTGCCCGTCCGGGGATGGAGCCGCAGGCCCGGTTCCTCCCGAAACCCTTGGGCCGAAGGTCACGTCCGGCCAGGCCGCAACGGGTAGGGAGGTGGCTGGGCACTCGGTCGGCGTATTCGTCTCCAGCCGTGCCGGACCGCCGGTCAGAGGCCGCCAGATGGTCCCTCAGGCCGGGAGTCCTGTGCATTCGGGCCGAATGGCCGCCGTCTCAGGGACCCTCATACCGGCCCGCAATGCCGCTCGGCAACGAGTCACGCCGGCTCGCGCCTGTACAATCCGTGGGACATAGTGTGATTCCGTCGCTCGGGCGCTTCCCCGCCGCCCGCGGCGCGACCAGTTCCTGCATCCAAGGAGAATGACACCCCCATGGCCGACTCTGGCACAAAGACCTACAAAGCCGCCAAGCGCTACATCTACGCCTGGGGCGGCGGCAAGGCCGAGGGCAACGGCGGGATGAAGGACCTGCTGGGCGGCAAGGGCGCCGGCCTGGCCGAGATGACCAATGCGGGTCTGCCGACTCCCCCCGGCTTCACCATCACCACCGAAGCCTGCAACGACTACTTCGCTGCCGGCAAGAAGCTGCCAGCCGGCCTGTGGGCCGATGTCCTCGCAGCGGTGAAGGTCGTCGAGCAGCAGACGGGAAAGGGCCTGGGCGATCCGAAGAACCCGCTCCTGGTCTCGGTCCGCTCCGGCGCCAAGTTCTCTATGCCGGGCATGATGGACACGGTCCTCAACCTCGGCCTCAACGAGACCACCCTCCAGGGTCTCATCGCCATCACCGGCAACGAGCGATTCGGCTGGGACGCCTATCGCCGCTTCATCGCCATGTTCGGCCGCATCGTCCTGGATGTTCCGACGCGCAGCGCCAAGGCCAAGGACGGGTCCAACGTCGAGTACAACCGCTTCGACGAGGCTCTCGACGCTGCCAAGGAGAAGCACGGCAAGGGCGCCAAAGACACGGACCTGAGCGTCGACGACCTCAAGAAGGTCGTGGTCGCCTACAAGAAGATCGTCAAAGACACCCTGGGCCGAGACTTCCCGGACGATCCCAATGAGCAGCTGGACCTGGCAATCAAGGCGGTCTTCGCTTCCTGGTTCGGCAAGCGTGCCAACGACTACCGCAACAGCCAGAAGATCGCCCACGACCTCGGCACCGCCGTCAACGTGGTAACCATGGTCTTCGGCAACATGGGCGAGGACTCGGGCACGGGCGTGGCCTTCACGCGCGACCCGAACACCGGCGAGAAGGCCCTCTACGGCGAGTACCTCACCAACGCCCAGGGCGAAGACGTGGTCGCGGGCGTCCGCACCCCGGCCAAGATCGCTCAGCTGGCCAAGGACATGCCCAAGGCCTACGCCGAGTTCAAGAAGATCGCCGAGAAGCTCGAGAAGCACTACAAGGACGTCCAGGACCTCGAGTTCACGATCGAGCGCGGCACCCTGTACATGCTGCAGACCCGGTCGGCCAAGCGCACCGCGGCCGCCGCGGTGAAGATCGCCATCGACATGGTCAAGGA